>JBEKGP010000029.1:0-30436 GCA_050012735.1 Candidatus Dormibacteria bacterium | reverse complement strand
ACCCGGAGCCAGAGACCGTCCGTGTACTTCATGATGTTGGCCTTGTGGACGGCCGTGATCTTGTGCCGACCGTTGGCCCTGGCCCAGGTGAAGGCGAAGCGGAAGACGCGCCGGGTGCCGAACACCGAGATCGGCTTGATGCTGATGCCGGAGTCGGGCCGGATGGTCCGGCCGCCCAGCTCGGCGATGGTCTCGATCAGCTTGAGGGTCTCCGGCTCCCCCTCCTGGAACTCGATCCCGGCGTAGAGATCCTCCGTGTTCTCTCGGATGATCACCAGGTCGATGTCCTGGTAGCGACTCCGGACACCCGGGTACGACTTGCAGGGGCGGACCAGGGCGTAGAGGTCCAGTTCCCGGCGCAGAGCGACGTTGACGCTCCGCATGCCCTTGCCCACCGGCGTGGTCAGGGGGCCCTTGATGGCGACCCGGTTTTTGCGGATGGAGTCCAGGACGTGCGCAGGCATCGGCTCGCCGTACTTCTCGATAACGTCGAGGCCGGCGTCGTGGACCTCCCACTTGATGTCCGCCCCGGATGCGTCGATGACCCGGCGGGCCGCGGCACTGACCTCGTAGCCGATGCCGTCCCCGGGGATCAGGGTGACCGTGTGCCGCGCCATGCTCTCCTCCTAGTGTGTGCTAGCGAGTGTGCCACGTCGCTCTCGGGGCACGAGCGGCCGTGACCGCGGGCCTCGCCGCCTGGTACGCGGCCGGCGGCCGTCACGACCTGCCCTGGCGCCGGACCCGCGACCCCTGGGCCGTGCTGGTCAGCGAGGTGATGCTCCAGCAGACCCCGGTGGCCCGGGTCCTGCTTCGCTGGAGCCGCTTCCTGCAGCGCTGGCCCACCCCGGAAAGCTGCGCGGCAGCCTCCCTCGACGAGGTGCTCAAGGAGTGGGAGGGCCTTGGCTACCCACGCCGCGCGGCCGCCCTCTGGCGCGGCGCGGCGATGATCGCGGGGAGCGGCTGGCCAGCCGACGAGGCCGGGCTGCGGCGGCTGCCCGGAGTCGGGCCCTACACGGCCCGCGCGCTCCTCTGCCTTGCCTTCGACCGCCCCGGCGCACCCGCCCGCGACGTCAATCTTGGGCGCGTGGCCGCGCGCTGCTACCTCGGGGTGGAGACGGCCCCCGGCGCGCGCATCGACGTGGCGCTCGAGGCGCATCGCCCGGCCGCGATGTCGTGGCGCGACTACACCCTGGCGCTCTTCGACGTCGGTGCCCTGCTGTGCCGGCGGCGGAGCGCCGCCTGCCAGCGCTGCCCGCTGGCCCCCGGGTGCGCGTCCCGGGTGCGCCTCGCGGAGGGGGTGGAGGCGCCACCCCGCAAGCAGGCGCCCTACCCGGGGAGCATGCGGCAGCTCCGGGGCGCCGTCCTCCGCGCCATGCTCGCCCAGCCCGCCCAGAGCGTTGCCGAGCTGCAGGCAGCCGTCGCCGGCGTCCCGGCCGCCGCGCGCCCCGGGGCGGTCGTGGAGGCGCTGGCCGGTCTGCGGCAGGACGGGCTGCTCGCGACCTGAATCGCCAGAATGGGCCCATGGCAACGATCTCCCCCTACCTGGACGCGGTCCGTGAGGAGTTGCTGGGGCGGACGAGCCTCAGCTTCGCCCCCGATCGCGACCTCCCCCGGGCGCCCGCGGGACGCGCCGAGGCCGGCTCGGGGCCCCGGATCCTCTTCGTCGGCTTCCCCTCCGACTACTCGCTGGCATTCCTGCTTGGTCTGCTCCAGCTGGACGTCCACGTCTGCGGGATCGTCACCTCCCCCGGTGCCCATCCGGCCATCCTCGGGGACAACGCGCTGAGCCGGATCGCCGATCACCTCGATGTCCCGCTGCTCCGCACCTGGCGGATCAATGACGATCACAGCCGCATCGACCTGGCGGCGCTGCGCCCGGACGCGGCGGTCATGGCCAGCTTCAATCAGATCGTCAACGCTCCGACCCTGCGCATCCCCCGCCACGGCTTCATCAACATTCACCCCTCGCGGCTTCCCGACTACCGGGGACCGGAGCCGGTCTATTGGGTCATCGCCGACGGGGCGGAGCTGACCGGCATCAGCCTCCATCGGGCCGTTCCGAAAGTCGATGCGGGGCCGATCCTCGCCCAGGCCGAGATCGCCGTCGACCCCGGCGACACCTCGGGCACCCTGACCCGGCGGCTGGTCGGCGCCGGTCTGCCCCTGCTCGGGACCGCGGTGACCGCTCTGCTCGAGGACGCGACGGGGACCCAGCCCGACCTTCACACGGGCAGCTACCGCCCCTCGGTGGGCCACCGCCGCCTCGACGAGGCCCCCAGCGCTGAGGCGGCCGAGCGGATGGTGCGGGCCGGAGTGCCCAACATGCCCGCCTGGACGCGGGTCGCGGGGGCGGCCGTGTACGTCCTGGCGGCGCAGCTCCGCGATGCCGGGACGCCCGGGCCGGACCGGGCTCCGCTCATCTCCTTCCCGGACGGCGACCTGGCGCTGCTCTCCATCTCCCCCAGCTGCCACTGCCACCACGACGTGGAGGACTGCCCGCACCGCGAGGACGCCCGGGCACGCTGAGCGTTCCGTTCGAGCCGTCCCCATGTCACCATGGCACCCGGTGACCAGCGACGCGCTCTCCCACGTCCCCTGGGCGGTGACCCGAGCCGAGTTCCTCAGGACCGCGCGCGACACCGGTGGCGACGGTGCCTGCCTGGTCTTCCTGATCTCGGAGGAGATCCCGCCGGACGCCCGCGCCGGCTACGCCCAGCTGATCGTCGCGTACGCCCGGGCCAACGAGCCGGTGACCATCGACCGTGACGGGACCTCAACCCTGCTCATCACCGAGGGCGGTGTGAAGGCCGGTGCCACCGTCGCCGAGCGCGTCTTCGGATTGATGCGGCGCATCTCACTGGAGACGACCATCCGGGCGGGCCTAGCCGCCCTCGACGGCCACCCCGAGGCTGCCATCGCCACCGCGCGCCGGCGGGCCGAGCTGGCGGGTCCGTCCTCGACGGTCCTGGAGAGCTGATCCGCAGGGCGCGGTGGGCGCCTCGGCGGGCGGCCAACCAGGTATCCTCGGCCTTCACCCGGGAGGGCGCCACCGGGCAGGAAGCCGCGAGAGCGCCGAAGCGGCGGCGTGCCGAGGTAGCTCAGTTGGTAGAGCACGGGTCTGAAAAACCCGGTGTCCCCAGTTCGATTCTGGGCCTCGGCACCATAATCCTCGACCGTCTCGTCCCGCCCTCAGAGCGGCACACGGTTTTCGAGCGCGTGGGATCCTCCCCGCGCCCCTGCCCCTATCACCGAGGGAATCACGCCCTTTTGCTGGAAACGGCGACAAGGCGGTCACAAAGGGTCGATGACTCGGTCGCTCACCCGTCCTCCACGGACCATGGGTTTCGAAAGAGGTGAGCACTTGACACACACCACATCTTCTCCGGTCAGCGGAGCGACACCCGGTCGAACGGCGGCGCGCAAATACGCGGTCAGCTCCAGGATGGTCTTTCTCGTGGTCTTGGCCTCAGCCGCGGTAGCCGGCGCGTGGCCGGCGGCAGCGTTCGCGGCCACCCAGCCAAGCCTGGGGACGGCCCTCAACTACGCGGTCCTCGCCGGATCGGCGATCACCAACACCGGGTCCTCCGTGATCACCGGCAATCTGGGACTGTCTCCCAACACTGCCTCTTCCGTGACTGGATTCCCTCCCGGCAACGTCACCGGCACCCAGGACGCCGCTGATGCGAATTCTCTGCAGGCTCAGAATGACCTGGTCACCGGCTACACGGATGCCGCCAACTCGCCATCGACCTCGAGCCTGACCGGCCAGGACCTCGGCGGGCAGAACCTGACTCCCGGCGTCTACAGCTTCAGCACCTCGGCACAGCTGACCGGAACACTCACCCTGACCGGCAACGGCATCTACATCTTCCAGATCGGCAGCACGCTCACCACCGCGAGCAACTCTTCCGTCGCGCTCCTGGGCGGCGCTCAGGCCTGCGCCGTGTACTGGCAGGTCGGCAGCTCGGCCACGCTCGGCACGGGCACAGAATTTCAGGGCAACCTGATGGCGCTCACCAGCATCACCATGGTGACCGGCGCCAATCTCACCGGGCGCGCCCTGGCACAAACCGGCGCGCTCACCCTGGACGACAACGACATCACTCCACCGAGCGGTCCGTGCAATGTGGACGCCGCCTCCACGTCTGCCCCCGCCTCAGCCTCCGCCGCCGCTGGCTCAGGGACCACCGCTGGCCCAGGGCTGACCGACGCCTCGACGCCGGACACGGGCGCGGCGGTTCCCGACCCCCTGCTGCTTCCCGGCCTCCTGCTGCTGATCGCCGGTGGTGGCCTGATCGCCGCCGAGATCAGACGCGGATACCGTGCGCGGTGATGGGCGCACCGCCCCTCTTCGCCTTCAAAATCTGACTCGGAACCCGTCGACCCGGTGATGCTAGGCGCGGCTGGAGGCGCGTGCCTCCTCCGCGCCGGTCGCCGGCGCGGGTCCCTTCGCAAATCCGGTGAGCGCCCCCCGGCCGGCTGATGCCGGACCAAGGCCACCTCGGCCCCAGCCCCGTGGACGGCTAAACTTAGGTCGCCGGCTTTGTCGAGATCCCCGGCAGCCAGGTGGTCCGCGTCTGACGGGCTGCTCCCGCCGGCCCAGAACACCAGACGCACTGAATCGGAATCCGCTCCCCATGCCCGTCATCGAGCGCAACGACATTCGCAATGTGGCGATCATCGCCCACATCGACCACGGCAAGACCACGCTCATCGACGCCCTGCTCAAGCAGACCCACAGCTTCGCCGACCACGAGCAGATCGGGGAGCTGATCATGGATTCCAACGACCTGGAGAGGGAGCGAGGCATCACCATCCTCGCCAAGAACACCTCGATCCGGTATCACGACGTCACCCTGAACGTTATCGACACCCCCGGCCACGCCGACTTCGGCGGCGAGGTCGAGCGGGTCCTCTCGATGGCCGACGGCTGCCTCCTCCTGGTGGACGCGGCCGAGGGACCGATGCCCCAGACCCGCGTGGTCCTCCGCCAGGCACTTCAGCTCGGCCTCCGGCCGGTGATCGTCATCAACAAGCTGGACCGGACCAACGCCGACCCCAACCTGGCCCTGGAGGCCACCCACGACCTCCTCCTGGAGCTGGCCACGGACGCCGCCCAGCTCGATGCCCCCGTGATCTTCGCCACCGGCCGCGCGGGGACGGCGACCACCTCTCTGAACATCCCCGGGATCAACCTCGAGCCGCTCCTCGACGCCATCGTCACCCATGTCCCCGCCCCGCGAGGAGACCCTGACCTCAGCCTGCAACTGCTGGTCAGCTCCCTCGATGACGATGCCTACCGGGGGAGACTGGCCCTCGGCAGGGTGCAGCGGGGGACACTGACCAAGGGACAGGACGTGGTCGTCGCCACCGCCGACGGGTGGAGCGGCCGGCAGACCATCACCGGGATCCTGGTGTGGCGAGGTCTCCACCAGATCGAGGTCCCGGAGGCCAGGGTCGGAGACATCGTCGCCGTGTTTGGGCTCCCCGAGGTCAACATCGGCGACTCGATCTGCGCCGCCGACTCCCCGGAGGCGCTGCCCAGGATCGAGGTGGGGGACCCCACCCTGCGCATGCAGTTCACGGTCAACACGTCGCCGTTCGCCGGGCGTGAGCAGAAGCTGAGCAGCACCTCCCGCCAGTTGCGCGCGCGCCTCGACAAGGAGCTGCGCACCAATGTGGCGCTGCGCGTGGCCGACGGGGCCACCGCGGACGGCTTCGAGGTGTCCGGCCGGGGCGAGCTGCACCTCGCCATCCTCATCGAGACGATGCGCCGCGAGGGCTTTGAATTCGAGGTCTCCCGCCCTCAGGTCATCACCAAGGAGAAGAACGGGACCAAGCTGGAGCCTGTCGAGGAATGCGTGATCGACGTCGCCCAGAGTTACCTGGGGGCGGTCACCGAGCTGCTCGGAGCGCGAGGCGCCGTCATGCAGTCACTGCGGACCGACGCGGGCGGGGGGATGCGCCTCATCTACCACGCGCCGACGCGCGCACTGATCGGCGTGCGCAGCACCCTGCTCACGATCACCCGCGGTACCGGGGTCATGGCCACCCGGCTGCTCGGCTGGGAGCCGTGGCGTTTCCTGCCGCGCGCCCACCGGATGGGGGTGCTGACCGCCAGCCAGCCGGGCATGGCCGTCGCCTACGGTCTGCTCACACTCCAGGAGCGGGGGCAGCCCCTCATCGGCCCGGGAACCCCGGTGTACGAGGGGATGGTCGTCGGCATGAACCGCCGTCCTGGAGACCTCGCGGTCAACGTCGCCAAGCAGAAGCAGAAGACCAACATCCGCTCCTCGACCTCCGACTTCACGATCACCCTGACCCCGCCCCGCACGCTCTCCCTGGAGGAGGCGCTCGACTTCATCCAGGATGACGAGCTGGTGGAGGTGACGCCGTCCAGCCTCCGGCTTCGCAAACGAGTGCTCAACGCCAACGATCGCAACGCCATCCGCAAACGCGAGGCCCTGAGGACCTAGCCGCACCAGCCATTGGACCGGCTCGCGCCGCCGAGCGGACGGATCTCCCCGCTCTGCTGGCATCGGTGGGCTGGCGTAGCAGCGGCCCCACCGCCACCCGGGACTTCGTCCTCCACCTGACTTCGAGTGCAGGTGATCGCTGGTGTACTTGCATCAAGGAAAAACGCCGCAGCCGAATCTGGGCAGCTTGGAGCCCGGCCGCCACCATCGACGGATCGTCAGTCGGAGAGTGAGGCATCGCGGTGACAGACCAGCCAGATCGAGGATGCGGCCGAGGAGTGCCGAGAGGTGAGGCGCCGGAAGGAAGCCGCCCAGGTGGTACAAGTGATGCCCTCTTGAGGCGGCGTGTCCGGGCATCCATGACTGACGGCAAACAGAGCTGGTGAACATCGGGGCGAGGCACCGGTTTGGGCGCCGCGGCGAACGGGGTCAGGTGATCCCCGTCGTCGCCCTGCTCATCCTCATCATCAGCGGCTTCGCCGCCATCTCACTGGACGCGGGCATGGACTATGCCCAGTCCCGGAGCGACAACGACGTCTCGGACGCGGCGGCGCTGGCCGGCGCCTATTGGGCGGTCGACGATCCGAGTTCCACCCAGGGTCTCAGCCTCGCCGGCCTCTGGAGCGCCGAGAACAGCGCCGCGAGCGTGGACGGCTGTAACGGGCAGTGCTCTGCCCCCATGGTGGTCGCAGGCTCCAACGCCTACGCGGTTGCCCAACTGTGGACGACCACGAAGTTCGCAGCTGGGGCCAGCCCGGCCTTCTACGTGAACAGCTCCGGGGCTTGCTCAAGCAGTGCTTCGGGCACGTTCCTGGTGGCTACGTGTCCAGCTGTCAGCTCGATCCAGGATGTGGGGGCACCGGTCAGCGACAAGACGAATGACTACTTCGCGACCGTCGTGGGCGGGCACCCGGTCGGGATCGTCCCGGATGCGGTGGCGGCAGTCTCTGGCACCGGCGAGGGAACGACCAGCACCAACCCGACCATGGCCTGTGAGATCTGCGTCTTCGGCCCAGTTTCATTGAACGGCGGGGGCGACGAGCTGCTCGCGGGTGGCGGCAGCATCGACATCGGCGGCTACCTCTGGTACGACACCAGTTCGGCCACGGTTCAGACCAGCAACGGCTACGGGATCGACGTGGACGGCACCAGTCAGCAGGGTGGGGCAAGTGTCTACGTGGGCGGCAGCTCCGACCTCCTGAATGCGAATGGGGACCTCGGCATCGATGGCCCCCTGTACTTCAACAGCAGCAGCAGCACCGTGAAGGGGGCCTCCACCAACATCTCGGGAACGGTCGGCGCCACCTACTGGCAAACCAGCGGCAACGTGATCACCCCGAGCGCCTACGGGACCACCGCGGTCACCGACTTCACCGACCCGATGGCGTCAGTGGCCGTGCCCACCTACACGAAGGCGACCACCAACTGCTCGTCCGTGGGGACGGTTCAGACCGGGACGTCGAACGTGGCCAACTGCCTCACGGTGTCCGGAAGCACAGCGACGCTCGCCTCGGGCATCTACGGCAACGTGACCCTCGATCTGCCAACGACCGTCAACCCGGGTGAGTTCGAGTCGTTGACGATCGGAAACAGCAACATGACCATCACCTTCAACCCGGGGACCTACATCTTCGACGGCTCGGGGATCGACGTCAACGCCGGCGGCATCACCCTCGCCGGGACGGGGCTCACCTTCTATATGACCTGCGGCAGCGGCACCGCGCCCGCCTCGTGCGGCACCTGGACGCCGAGCAGTACCCAGCCAACGGGTGGTACCTGCAGCACGACCACGAGTGGCTCCTCCGTCAACCTGGGGGGCACCACCACCCTGAACCTTCAGGGGCCCACGGGGAGCAACCCGGTGCTCTTCTTCTTCGACCGCTGCAACAGCAACCAGAGCGCCTTCTGGGTGGACAGCCCTGGGGTGACGGCGGGGAACGGCTACCCCACGGGAATGCTCTATGCCCACTCCGGGCGGCTTCTGATCAACGCGAGCACCAGCTCGATCCCCTCCCCCCTGGTCGTGGGCAGCATCTACTACAACGCCGGATCGATCGTGCTCGGGACCGCCACCGGTTCGGTGGCACTCGTTGCGGGCACGTCGGGGCCAGGTACCCTGGTCAACTGAGATGGGCGCACCGCTACGCAGGCGCTCTTCCCGCCGGCAACGAGGCCAGGCGATGGTCGAGTTCGCGCTCTGCTTTCCGATCCTTCTCCTCTTCAGCGTCTCGGCGGTTGGTGTCGCCCACACCGAGGAGACCGCCAACGACCTCGCCACCGTGGTTCGGGACGGGGCCCGCTACGCGAGCCTCAACCCCGCCCTCTACGGTGGCTGCGCGAACGGCTCCATCAGCTGCTTGACCAACACCATCCAGGGGATCATTCAGGCGGAGGCCAACAGCGTCAACCAGTCGGCGGGTGGGGTCACGCTCGCCAACACCAACTGCCTGTGGGGCGGTTTACCGACCCCGCCGGCCCTGTCCACCACGGTCTCCTCCCCCTCCACGCCGACCAACGCCAGCACCAGCTGCATCACCATTGCCTACTTCACGAGTGAAACCGGCACGCCTTCTCCCTGTGCCTACTACTCGACCTCAACCGGGCTGTTCACCAATCTCAACGGCAGCACCTGCGTGGCCGCCTCGTCAACGTCGTCACCGGTCTACGTCGAGGTGATCGTGGCGGTCGCACAGAGCGCCACCGGGAACCCGGTCCTGGTGCTCCTCAACGGGCTGCACATCACCCCGCTCTTGACCCGCAGCTACACCATGCAGGTGGTGCCGTGATCAGGCGACGCAACCTCCGTCGCCGGGGCCAGTCCATGGTCGAGTTCGCCATGGTGGCGCCGGTGCTCTTCGCCGTCATCTTCGCGAGCGTCGACTTCGGGGGCTACTTCGCGTCACGGCTGTCAGTCGAGAACGCTGCCCGGGTGGCGGTGCGGGCGGCGGCGGTGGAGGTCTGCCCCACCAGCGGGACGGGCTTCACCTCGGCTGGCAACCCGAGCGCCTGCTGGACCAATCTCGCCACCCCGGGCTCAGGGACCATCGAGCAGGTGGCGATCGCTGCCGCCGCCGACGCCAACATCCTCAACAAGGACTGCCCCGATTCGGATGGGATCTGGCCACCCAGCGCCACCGACCTGGCGACGCTCACCCCGGGCACTGGCTGCATCAGCATCGGCTACTACTACGTCACCGCCTCGGGACAGTCACCCTGCGCGGCGTGGAGCGCGACCAACGATGAGATGACCACCACTGCCCTCTACCCGGCGGACTGCCCGATTTCACCCGGGTCGGGCGGGACCGACATCATCCAGGTTGTCATCGGCTACAACTACAAGCCGCTCGTCCCCATCCCGTGGTTCCAGGGGGCAGGGGTCACCACCACCTCGGCGGAGACGCAACTGGTCCTTGAGCAGGGCTGACGGGGCCCGGCACCTCCTGACATCTGGTTGCGGATGCAAGGCGGCGGGACGCGGTTCGGCGTCGCCATCGGGCAAGATCGGCGGGTGAGCGCCCAGGACCCCGACGTGGTGGTGGTCGGAGCCGGACCCAGCGGGGTCGCGTGCGCCCTGCTGCTGGCCCGTGCCGGCCACCGGACCATGGTCCTCGACGGAGCTCGCTTCCCACGCGACAAGGCGTGCGGCGAGGGCCTGATGCCGAGCGGCGTCGCCGTGCTGAGGCGCCTCGGCCTCCTCGACGCCATGGTCGCGGACGGTGCGCCCCGGCTGCATTCGGTCACCTACCGGATGATCGGACGGCCTCTCAGCACCACGGCAGCGTTTCCACCCCCGCCAGGAGGCGGCCCGGGCTGGGGGCTCGGGGTGAGACGGCTGCGTTTCGACGCCGTCCTGGCGGCGGCCCTCCGCGTCGAGCCGGGCGTGACCTTCCTCGAGGGCACGCGCGTCACCGGCTCCCTGCGTGACGCTCGAGGCCGGGTCACGGGTGTGATCTCCGGTGGGTCGGCGATCAGCGCCCGCTTCGTGGTGGCCGCCGACGGGCTGCACTCGCCGCTCCGCGCGGCCGCCGGCTGGACCTCGCCCGCCCCGCGTGACGGGCGGTACGGCCTCGCCGGTCACTGGCGGGTTGACACCCGTGCCATCCACGGCATCACGGTCGGCTTCGCCGGCGGCCACGAGTGGTACCAGGCGCCGGTCGGCCCGGAGGAGCTGCTCGTGTCCGTGCTCGGTGGTCGCCACACCATCGGAGCCATCGCCCACGACTACGCGGGGTCGGCGCGGGAGGCGCTGCCGCTGCTCGAAGAGGCCGACCCTCTGGGCGGCCCACTCGCCGCCGGGCTCTTCCGCCAGCGCCCCCGCCGGGTCGCTGGGGACGGGCTCTTCCTGGTCGGAGACGCGGCTGGTTACGACGACCCCACCACCGGCGAGGGCATCGCGGTCGGGCTCCTGCTGGCCGAGCGCCTTGCCGTGCATCTCGACGCCGCCCTCGCCGAACGGATCTCACCCCGTGAGGCGGCGGCCACCTACACGCGTGATCATCGCCGGCTCTGGACGGATCGTCGCCGCCTCACCCGCCTCGCCCTGCTCATGGCCGGCCACCCCCGCGCCAGCCGCCGGGCGATCACTCGCGCTGGCACGCGGCCGGTGGCGCTGGAGGCCCTGCTCGGGGTCAACTGCGGCTACTGGGGATTCGGCCGGCTGTCGGCCCGAGACTGGCTCTCGCTGGCCGGGATCTGACCTGAATCGGTGAGCAGCGCGAATGCGAGTGGCTCCTCGCCGATCCAGGTCTGAAGCGCCCGAGCTGCCTCAGGTTCGGGGGGCGCGACCCTTCGTGGGCAGGAAACGCGGCACGCCCGCGAACGCTGCGCGGTACCCGGGCACCCGGTCGAGGAGCGCCTCCTCGGCGCGGATGCGCGGGAGCAGGACGGCCGCGTTGGCGGCGCTCAGCAGCACCGCCTCCCCATAGGCGCCCACGGCCACGGGAAGGCAGGCGAACTCAACGATGACCGCGAGATAGTTGGGATGTCGCATCCAGCGGTACGGGCCACGGGTCACCACCGCCATCTCCTCGGGAACCAATCCCTTCACGTTCCACGCGGGCCCGAGGCTGGCGATCACCCAGAGGCGGAGCCCGACCGCCGCCGCCAACCCGGTCAGCGCCGCGGCCCCGACCGCTCGGTGCGGACGGCGGCGCCGCGGCACGACGCAGAGGGTGAAGAGGGCGACGTTGGCCGCCACCATGATCGGGAAGCTGCGTGGCGCGGCCTGCCGGCCGGCACCGGTGCGGCGGAGGTTGCGGGAGGACCAGGCCACCTCGGCGAGGCGCATCGCCCCCAGTCCGGCGACCAGCGCGGACTGGCTCCGGCGGCTCAGCATCGCCACTCCAGCTCCAGCAGCTCGATGCCGAGCCCCGGTCCGAAACCGACGGCGAGCCCGCGCCCGCGCGGCCCCGGCAGCGATCGGGCCAGCTCGGCGAGGACCGCGAGGATGGCGGCGGAGGAGGTGTTGCCGGTGCGCCGGAGCGTCGCCCACGAGGCCGCCGTCTGAGCCGTGCTCAGCCCCAGAGATCGCTCCACAGCCGTGAGGATCGACGGCCCGCCGGGATGGACGGCGACAGCCTGCAGATCGGAGGCCGGCCGAGCGCCGAGAAACCCCTTGACGAGCGCGGGAAGCGCGCTGGCCAGCAGGCCCGGAAGCCGGCGGGAGAGCACCACCTGGAGGCCGTCGTCAGCAAGTTCGTAGCCGAGCGCGTCACCGGAGTCGGGCACCACGGCGCTCCGGGTCCGGCCGACTGTCAGGCCCTGCTCGCCGGAGGCGACCACCACCGCGGCAGCGCCATCGCCGAACACGAGCGCGCTCATCAGGTTGTCCATCGAGGTGTCGTCGGGCCGGAAGGTCAGGGAGGGGGTCTCCACGGCCACGACCAGCGCCGCCTGCTCAGGGTGGCCGCGAGCCCAGTCGCAGGCACGCGCCAGCCCAGCCGCCCCGCCCCCGCAGCCGAAGACGGTGAAGGGCATGCGCACCACATCGGCGCGCAGCCCCAGGCGGGAGATCAGCGTCACGTCGATCCCGGGGAGGACGAAGCCGGTGCAGGAGGCGACCACCAGGAGGCCGATCTCGACGGCGGCGACGCCGGCGTCCGCGAGAGCCTGAGCCGCAGCCACCTCGGCGAGAGCCGGCGCCACTTGGCGGTAGGCGGCCGTCTGGGCGGCCGGCGACAGCGGCGTGGCCAGCGCCGAGAGCGGGCGCACCAGGCGGCGGCCGACCCGGCCGGATTGATCCAGAAGAGAGCCGAGGTGGCGCGCCAGTTCCGGCCACACCTCGGCGAGCACGGTGGCGAGCTCCTCAGGTTCGGCGGGGTGGCCCGGGAGGGCACTCCCAAAACCGGCGAGTCGCGCCGGTGGGCACGGGGCGCCGGACGCCGACAGCGTCATCAGGCCCTCGGGCGAGGTCAACGAGGACGGCCCTCGGACCGCTCCCGCACCTCGATGCCCTCACAACCCGACCGGATGTCACGATTGACCGGGGCAGGCCGGCACGGCACGGACGGACTCATCGGCCTGGCCTGCGACGGACAGGCGGGCGGGCGCTCACTCGGTCAAGTGTGTGCCCTCGGGGGAGGTCGCTGGAGAGTGGAACGTGGCGGTGAGACCCTGGGCCTCTCGCGGGTGAGCCCGTCCGGCGAAGAAGATCGCGCCCGAGGGGGCCCGCTGTCCACCCTCAGGGCGGCACTCGGGCTGCTGCATCCGGGTCCCTCGCTGCTCGTGACCGCCTGCTTCGTGGCCGCCGCCGCCGCTGCTCGCCACCGGTTGCCGGACCTCATCACCGCGCTGCGCCTGGTCGGGATCATGCTGCCCATGCAACTCGCCATCGGCGCGCTCAACGACCTCTGCGACCGTGACCTTGACCGCATGGCCAAGCCGGGGAAGCCGCTCGCGAGCGGCGTCCTGAGCCCCGTGGTGGCCGGGACCGCGGCCCTGGTCGGATTCGCGGTCGCCCTCGGGATGGCGATGACCTTCCCCCTCCCCACCCTGCCGCTGGCAGCCGCCTGTGCGGCGGCGGGCATCGGATACGACCTGGGGTTCAAACGGGGGGCGCTCTCCTGGCTGCCCTACTGGGTGGGGTTTGCCTGCCTGCCGCTCACCGCCGGCGCGGCCGTCGAGAAGCTGGGCCTGCGCGTCGCCATCGCGGCACCGCCTCTGGCTCTGGCGCTGGCGCTCAGCCTCCAGCTAGCCAACTCGCTGCCCGACATCGAGGGCGATGTGCGTGGCGGATCGGCGGGGCTGGCGGTCCGGCTCGGGGCGGTGTGGTCGCGCCGCCTCAGCCTCGGCATGGCGGCTCTCGCCGGGGTCGCCGTCACCGCCGCCGCGCCGCTCCTGGGCCAGCCCGTACCGGTCATCCTTTTGGGGGCCCTGCCGCTCATCGGCGTGTCCGTGACGCTGGCGCTGCGCCCGTATGCGCGGCCCTTCCCCCTGCTTGCCCCGGCCGTCGGCATCCTCACCGCGGTCTGGCTGCTCGCCCTTCCGTGAGGGCGTGGGCGGCACCGGCCGCCCGCGCCCTCGTCACATGACGTCGAAGGTCTCCGCAACCTCGATGCTCGCACCGCCCTGGAGCACGGGGCACCCCTTGGAGATCGCCACCGCGGCGTCGATATCCGCCGCCTCCAGGAGGCTGTAGCCGCTCACGGGATTGGCGCCGCCGCCCTGGGACACGGCACCATCGGGGCCGATGGTGCGGCTCTGGCCGACCGGGTTTCCGGGATCCTTGATCGCACCGCCCGTGCTCTGGAACCAGGCACCCCACGCGGCCATCACCTTGGCCTGCTCCTCCTGCGCCTCCGGCATGCCACCGCCGTGATAGACAAGCAAGAACTTCGCCATGGCTGCGCCCTCCTTCGCGGACACGCTCTCGCCAGCGGGTGGTCGGTCGCGGGGCTCTCGAATCCGCGACCGGGCCGCAGGTACTCGTTGAGGAAACGGTGGCAGGTCGCCCATCCCAGGTCAAGCGCCGGGACACCCGCGACCTCGTCGAGGCTCATGGCGGGACTGTGGCCGACGAGACCACGGTCGGCGTGGGTACCTCGAGCCAGGTCAGCCTGCGGGCCTGATCCCAGTCCCCCTCAGCGCCGCCAGGACCTCTCCCTCCCCCGTCGCCCCGGGGAGGAGCCGCTCCCGGGCCATCCGGTTGGCGAGGCTTTGAAGGAGGGCGTTGGCCGGCGCCGGCACCTCGTGGAGGCGGCCCAGAAGCACGATCTCCCCGTTGAGGAAGTCCGCCTCGATGCTGCCGGCCGTGCGCGCCAGGCTCTGCCAGGAGGAGCCACCCACCCGCCTCCGGCCGCCGACGGGGCGGACCGAGATGAGGTCATCGCGGCGGGCCGCGTCCTCCGCCGGCGACGCGTGGGCGATGCCGGCGGTCCCAAGCACGGCCTCACCCTCGCGGCGCACCAGCTCCGCGAGCTCGCCACCACCCGCCTCCGGGCCACAGACCGCCTCGACCGCGTTGCCGAGGTTGGCGATCAGCTTGGCGTACTTCCAGCGCATCACATCCGGCACCGCTCGCGAGTCGAAGGCGGCTGCGCGCAGTGCGGCTGCGATCTCCTCGGCCCCGGTGTCGACGCCCTCCGGGAACCGCCCCACATCCATGATCCCGGGGCAGGGCGAGGACTCGGCCTCCACGACCCCCGGAGCCAGATGGGTGGCGGGGCAGATGACGAGCATGCCGAGCGTGTTCTCGAAGCGTCGGAGCGCCGCCCGCTCGTTGGCGACGCCATTCTGGGCGCATACAACCACCAGCGAAGGCGGCGCCGCGACGGCGAGGTCGTGGACGGCGGCATCAGTGTCCTGCGACTTCATCGCGAGGATCGCCACGTCGTCATCCCGCCACCGGATCTCGCCAGCACTCGCGGCTGCCGGCACTTGCACCGTGGCGTCCGCCTCCGGGGTGCGCAGGGTAAGGCCGCGCTCGCGGATGGCGGCGAGGTGCGCGCCGCGCGCGATGACAGCCACCTCGACGCCGGCCCGGTCGAGGAGGGCCGCCATCACCCCACCGATCGCGCCGGCGCCGAAGATGACGTAGCGGCGGGTCATGCCGCCGAGGATACCAATCGGACGGCGTCCCGCTTCGACGCTCCCGGTGTCAGAGTCCGTCAATCGTCGCAGCCATCCCACTCCGCCCCGCTGGGAGAGGTAAGCATATGATGGGTCGATGGCGACCGCCACGATGAGTGCCCCCGATCACCGCGCAGTCTGCGACACGCAGTGCTGACGCACGGGCGCGCGGCGAGGACGCCATGAGCCGAAGTCCATTCCCGGCGTGAGCGGCCGCCGGACGTCAGGCCTCCAGATCGCGTTCGTCTCGTCCTCCGTCCCTCGGCGGTGCGGCATTGCCACGTTCACCGCCGACCTGTTGGGCGCGGTGCGGATCGCCGACCCGACGGCCACCTGCCGCGTCGCCGCCATCGACGAGCCGGCGGTGCTGCGCCAGTACGCTTCCGACGTCCGCTGGCGGATCCGGCAGGGCGACCCGGAGAGCTATCGCGCCGCCGCCCGCGCCATCAACGCATCGAATGCCGACGTGGTCAACGTGCAGCACGAGTTCGGCCTCTACGGGCGTTGGAACGAGCCGGTGTACGCCAACGGCCGCTGGAGCGACTCCGTCTACGAGGATCACTTCCGCGGCTTTCTCGAGGAGCTGCGCAAGCCGGTGGTGACCACCATGCACACCGTCCTGCCCCAGCCCTCACCGTCGATCCGCGAGACGGTGCGGGGTATCTCCGAGCTGAGTGACGACATCGTGGTCATGGCCTCCACCGCGGTGGGGTTGCTGGCGAACGTGTACGGGCTCGCCAAGCCTCCGCGGGTCATCCCCCACGGAATGCCGGTCATCGACCCTCACGGCCGGCACAGCTTCAAGCGCAAGCTCGGAGTGGAGGGACGGACGATCATCTCCACCTTCGGCCTGGTCGATCCCCGCAAGGGGCTCCAGTACATGATCCAGGCGATGCCGGCAGTGGTCGCCCGCTATCCCGATGCCCTCTACCTCATCGCCGGTCAGACGCACCCCGACCTGCTCCGGGTGCAGGGAGAGGACTACCGGAACTCCCTGGTCGCCGAGACCCACGCGCTGGGCATGGACCACCATGTCGCCTTCATCGACACCTACATGAGCCAGCGCGACATCATCGATCTGCTGCTCGCCACCGACGTCTACGTCACCCCGTATCTGGATCCCAACCAGATCACAAGCGGGACGCTGTCGTACGCGCTGGGGGCCGGCAAGGCCGTGGTCTCCACGCGCTACATGCACGCCTCCGAGGCGCTCGCCGACGGCCGTGGCGTCCTGGTCGAGTTCCGCGACCCCGGCGGCCTCGGCCGGGCGGTCGTCGCCATCCTGGGCGATCCGGCGGCGAAGGCGGCGCTCGAGCAGGCGGCGTTCGCCTATGCGCGTGACGCGGCATGGCCGCAGTCGGCGCGCAGCTTCCTCGACATCATGGGCCCGCTGAGCGAGTCCGGTCCCAGACTCCGCGGCACCAGCGGTGCGCCTCAAGGCGCTCACGACATCGGTCGGCGTCTGACCCAGAACCCCCTCATCACCGCGGCGGACGTGCGTCCGTCGAGCCCCGGCCTGGAGGTCGTCTCGGTCTCCAACGCCGCCGCCGCCAAGTTCGACGGCGAGGTGGTCCTGCTGCTCCGGGTCGGCGAACGGCCCAAGAGCGGCGTGCAGCCGCCGCCGGATGCGCTCACCCTCGACCTGAGCGGGCCTGAGCCGAAGCTTCAACCGCTCCGCCCGGGGCTGACCGCCGAGCAGGTCGTGGGCATGGCATTTCTCGACACCCAGAGCGTGGTGCCGCGCGTGGTCGAGGTCTTCCTTCCCCGCGACCTTCCCGGCCTGGATCTCACGGATCCTCGGACCATCCGCTATCGCAGTCTCACCGGCGGGTTCACGGCCGCCGCCGACGACGTCAGCGATCTGCTGACCCAGATGTCACATCTGCGCGTGGCACGCAGCCGCGACGGCCTCCATTTCACCGTCGACGACATGCCCTCGGTGATGCCGGCGAACCGGTTGGAGGAGTACGGCTGCGAGGACCCGAGAGCCGCGTTCATCGACGGCGTCTGGCACATCACCTACGTCTCGGTGAGCCGCCTCGGCATCAGCACCAGCAGGCTCACGACCACCGACTTCCGCTCCTTCGAGCGGCACGGCCTTATGTTCCTCCCCGATCAGAAGGACGTGGTGCTCTTTCCCGGGCGGATCGGCGGCCGCTACGCGGCTTTCACCCGCCCCATGCCACAGTCCTTCAGCCGCGTCCTCGGGGTGTGGATCGCCTTCTCCGACGACCTGGTTCATTGGGGTGACCACGCCCCCCTCGCTCTGCCGCGACAGGGGATGTGGGACGGGCTCCGGACCGGCGCGGGCGCGACCCCGTTCCGGGTTCCCGAGGGCTGGTTGGAGATCTACCACGGTGTCGACCGCAGGACCCGCTACGCGCTGGGGGCCATCCTCCTGGACGCCGACGATCCCACCCGGGTCATCGCCCGCTCCCCCGAACCGATCCTGGTACCGACCACTCCGTACGAGCGCGAGGGACTGTTCAACGACGTCGTCTTCACCTGCGGCCACGTGAACCTCGACCCGGAGGGCAGGGAGATCCGCGTCTACTACGGGGCCGCGGACAGCCGCCTGGCGGCCGCGGACTTCACGGTGAGCGAGATCCTCGACCAGATGCGACCGTGCTGAGGCAGATCGCGCGTCTGGCGCGGCCCGTCCCCTTCGCCGGGCCGACCGCGCTCGCCATCGCCGTCTACTCGGACGCGCTCAACCAACCGGTTCGCGCCGAGCAGGCGGGCTATGAGGGTGTCGCCTGCGTGGACGACGCCGCCCGCGCCCTCGAGCTCTACTGCGATCTCTGGAAGTCGACCGCCTCGCCCTGGGTGCGGCGATGGTGCGAGGGACTGCTCGACTTCGTCCTGGCCATGCAGGGCGCCGACGGTCGCTGGCACAACTTCATCCTCGATTGGGACGGCACTCCGAATCAGGAGGCGCGGACGTCGGTCGCGGGTGGAGGCTTCTGGCAGGCGCGCGCGCTGCTGGCGATTGCGAGCGCCCGCCAGCTCTTCGACGGCGACGCACGGATCGAGAGCTCCCTCAGCCGCGGCCTCCCGCACATCATCGAAGCCACCGACGTGCCAGCCGATGTGAGGGCACTTCACATCCGGACGGCGCTGACCCTGCTGGAGGCCGGTGACGACCGAGAGCTGCTCGACGAGGTCGCGCTCTGGAGCGACGAGGTGGCCGGCTGCCGTGACGGTGAGCGGCTGATGAACTCCCCCGACGAGCAGGGGGCGCCCCATCTCTGGGCGCACATCCAGGAGGGGGTGCTCGCCGATGCGGGGGTGCGGCTGGGCAGACAGGATCTCGTCGCCACCGCCTGCCGCAGCGCCGAGCTGGTCTTTCGGACCGTCGTCATGGCCGGCTTTGACCTTGACCACGTCCAGCCCTACGACGTGGCGTCGGCCGTCTACGTGCTCACCCGCATCGCCGCGGTCACGGGGACGCCCGCCTACGCCGCGCTTGCCGGCATGGCCCGCTCGTGGTTTGACCGCCGCAACTCTGCGGGCCAACCCGTCTACGATCGGCAGGCCGGGCGCGTCAGCGATGGTGTGGATCGCCGGCGGGTCAGCGAAAACTCGGGGGCCGAGGCGAACATCGCGGGCGCCCAGGCGCTCTTTGAGGACACCGCCAGGCTGGCCAAGCGCCTCAGCGCTCGTGAAGGCCTGCCGGCCACTGCCGCCGGACTGCGGCATGGGCCTGAACCAGCCCCGCTAAGGCCGGGACGACCCGAAGGTTGGGTCCAAAGGCCCTAGCTATTCCGCCACTTGTCATGAGTGGTGGCATACCCTATCGTCACTTTGTCCTGGGACTCCTCCTAGGAACTTCACGAAGGGGGTGCCCATTCCCATGTCTCCGCGGTCACGCTGCCTTCGCTTCTTATCGGGCTGATCGCGGCCGCGGCGCTCGCCGCCTGCGGCACCTCCAGCTCGCCGTCGTCGTCCTCCTCCGCAGCGTCGTCCAGCTCCAGCGCGGCAGCGGCCACCTCCGCGCCCGCCTCGACCTCGAGTGGCGCCGCTGCCGCCAGCGCGACCTCGTGCCCCTCCGCCACAACCGTCAGCAGCGCCCTGGGTGTCACCGTCGGTTCTCCAACCAGCGACGCCGGCGAGACGGCGGACCTCCCCTCCGGGGCGACTGGCGTCGGCTGCCAGTATGTCTCGTCCAGCGAGGGGGTGGTGATCATCGTTGTGGCAAGCGGGGTGCCCTCCAACTACTTCTCAACCGAGGAGAGTGCCGAGTCGTCGGCGCTGGCACAGGCGGTGTCCGGCCTCAACTTCAGCTTCACCCCATCTCGGGGCTGGGCAGCCAGGCGGCCTCCTATTCGTTCACCCTCGGCACGGTGGCCGCGTCAGGTGTCATCGCCGAGCAGGGCGGTGACATGGTCGGCGTCTTCACCAGCCTGCTAAGCACCTCGATCAGCAGCGAGGAGAACCTGGTCAAGAGCCTCCTCTGATCTGACCTCGCCGTCACTGGATGAGGCGCGCGCCGGCAGCCGGCGCGCGCCTCATCTCTTCTCGGCGCTCCTCGACGGCAGCAGGGCGAGGACCAGCAGCACCCCCGTTCCGGTGACCCCGATGGCCGCGCTGAGCGCGGCCCGGGTCCCGGCCTCGAAACTGCTGCGGGCCACCGTGAGGAGGCCCGCTCCGAGCGGGCCTCCCACCACACGCGCGACGGCCAGTGCCCCACCCAGCGAGCCGAGGATTGCGTGGGCCGCCACGGCGGGCACCAGCCGGCCCGCGAGCAAGGGATTCATGAGGCTCTGGTAGCGGGTCGAGAGCACGCTGCCGATCACCGCCACACCGAGGGCTCCGCCGACCTGGAGGGCCGTGCTGTTGGCAGCCGACCCGACCGCCGCGTCCTCCTGGCCGAGCGCTCCGAGAACGGAGTCCGTGGCGGCGGGGATGAGCAGCCCCGCTCCCAGTCCGATCATGAGCATCCCCGGAAGGGCGAGCAGGTAGGTGACGGTGGGGGTGGCGACGGCGGCGTTCTCGGCGAGCCCACCGACGATCAGGAGCAGCCCGGCAGCGACGATGAGCTTGCTGCCGACCCGCCGGACCAGCCGGGAGGACGCGAGCGCGGCGAGGGCCAGCAAGGCGGCGAGGGGCAGGATGCGCAGCCCGGCGCCGAGCGGCGAGTAGCCGAGGAAGAACTGGAGGAACTGGGTCTGGAGGAAGAGGCCGCCCAGCAGGGCGAAGACGCCCAGGCCCAACGCCGACAGGGCGATGCTGAAGCGCCGGGAGCGGAAGTACCTGAGGGGGAGCATCGGGTGATCCGAGCGCCACTCCCAGGCCACGAACCCCAGCATGAGGGCGACCCCACCGGCGAGCGCGGCGATGACCTCCGGCGACGTCCACCCGTGGGCCGGGCCCTCGATGATCGCCCAGAGAATGCCGCCCAGGCCACCGATCGACAGCAGGGCACCGATCGGGTCGGCGCGCCGGGGGGATGCGCTCCGCGACTCGGGGACCAGCAGGAGCGTCCCCACCAGGCCGGCAGCGACCACCGGGACGTTCACCAGGAAGACCGACCCCCACCAGAAGTGGGCCAGGAGCAGCCCCCCCGCCACCGGCCCGATGGCGATGCCGAGCCCGATCGTCCCCGCCCACATGCCGACCGCCCGAGCCCGCTCGGCTGGGTCGCGGAACATGTCGTTGACGATTGAAAGGCCCGACGGGATGGTCATGGCCGCACCGGCCCCCATGAGCGCCCGCCAGGCGATGAGAGGATCGACGCTCCCCGAAAAGGCGGCGCCAAGGGAGCCGACCCCGAAGACGACCAGGCCGCAGAGGAAGAGTCGCTTGCGCCCGAAGCGGTCGGCCAGGCTGCCCGCGACGAGCAGGAGGCCTCCGAACACCATCGAATAGGCGTCCACGATCCACTGGAGCTGGTCGGTGGTCGCCTGCAGCTTCTCCACCAGGGTGGGCAGGGCCACGTTCAGGATGGTGTTGTCGAGGTTCACCATCAGCACCGCCACGCAGAGCACCGCGAGCGGCGCCCACGGGTTGCGCCGGCCTGCCTGCATCGCGGCAACGGCGCCCCCGGCCTCGGCCCTGAACTTGGGGGATGCGGGTGTTGAATGAATGTTCACTTTAGGATACAAATATATCAGGCGATAATCGTCAGGGCAATTCTCTATACGGTAGGATTTGAGCCATGAGCATGCGCTCCCCGACCGTGCAGGACTCCGACCTGAGCGCTCGGGCAAAGATCCGCGAGGCCGCGCTCCGGCTGTTCGGCACCTCGGGATTCGGGGTGTCGCTCCGGGCCATCGCTCAGGCCGCCGGGGTCTCCCCCGGCCTGGTCATCCACCACTTCGGGTCCAAGGATGGGCTGCGAGCGGCCGTGGACGAGTCGGTGCTGGCCGTCTTCCTCGAACGGTTCGACAGCCTTCCCAAGGACCTCCCTGCGGACCTTCTGTCGCGGGCGATGGCCACCGTCTTCTCGGACGTCCTGGGGCCGAGCCCGGACATCCGGCAGTACCTGCGCCGCTGCCTCCTCGACGAGACCCCCGCGGGCACGACCATCTTCGACGAGATGGTGGCGGCGACCCAGCGCGGGCTCGAGATGCTGGGCCGGGCCGGGGGCATCCGGGCCGACTCCGATCCCGAATGGCGCCCCTTCCAGGTCCTCGCGGTCGTGCTCGGTCCGCTGCTCTTGGAGCCGGTGATGCAGCGCCACCTCGGCGAGCCCGCCTACGCCCCGGACGTGGTGCGCCGGCGCACCGCCGCCAACCTAGACGTCCTCTCGCGCGGGCTGTTCACCCCCGCCGCGGAAGGGCACGAGGCGCCGACGCCCTGACAGAGGCCAGGCCACCTGCGATACCGGACCGCGGGTGATCAGCTCGGTGGCAGGCCCAGGGCAGCGCGGACGACGTCGCCCTGCGCGATGGCAGCGGCACCGTCCGACAGCGTTTTGGCGTCCCAAACGGCCTCGGTGCTCGAGGTCTGCGAGCCGAGCGAATTGAGGTCCGAGACGACGGCGTTGTCATCGGACACCAGGGTGGCGATGTCCGTGGCCGCCGTGCCGGTCGCGCCGATGCCCTGGATGGTGCTGTCGAAAGTCGTCAGCACGCCGGCATACGCCGACCCCTGGGACGTGAGACCGAGGACGTTGCCGTCCGCGGCCACGAGGTCCGCCTTCCACGTCGTGTACGCCGAGTCGACGGCCGCGGTGGCGGAGAGATACGCCTGGCCAACCTGGGCGGTGGACGCCGGGCTGGCCGTCGATGCCGGTGTGGTCTTGGCCGCCGCGCTGGAGGACGAGGCCGACGATCCGCCGCAGCCGACCGCCATCACGGCGAGAGCCGCCGATGCCAGCACCGTGATGTGTGTCGCCTTCATCGCCCGCCTCCAAGACTTCTCGCTGTGGCGCCACGTGAAAGTGCGCCCATCGCCCCTTCGCCGGCGCCACATGGTACCCGGTCCCGAGCGGACGTCGCCAGACGCCAGGAGCCGCCGGGCGGAGGCCGGAGCAGGGCGGACCAACGCCCCTGGCCCCTGCCCGCCCGGGTCCCCACCCCCGACCCTGGTAGTGTCCAAAGTCAGTGGGCATCACCCTGCCGATCGCGCTCTTCTTCGGGATACTCCAGGGCGCCAGCGAGTTGTTCCCCGTCTCCTCGCTCGGCCACGCCGTGGTCGTCCCGCCCCTCTTCGGCATCGGGGTGCGGGAGAGCAACGCCGATTTCCTCCCCTTCCTGGTGCTGCTCCACATCGGGACCGCCACCGCCCTGCTCTGCCTGTACTGGCGGGAGTGGGTTCGGATCGTGGTCGGGTTTGTCCGCAGCGTGGTCACCGGCCAGGTGGGCGGCGGGGACGCTCGACTGGCCTGGCTGCTCGTGGTCGGCACCATCCCGGCGGGGCTGGTCGGGTTCGTCTTCCAGACGCCGCTCCAGGCCAACTTCGGCAATCCGCGGCTCGCCGCCGGGCTGCTGATCGTCAATGGCGCCATGCTGCTCGGGGCGGAGCTGCTCCGGCGGCGCACCGAGCGGCGCGCCGGGATCGCCCATCGCGACCCCACAGCGGAGGCCAAGCAATTCCGCACCATCGAGGAGATGGGCTTTGGCCGCGCGGCGCTGATCGGCGCCTGCCAGATCGTCGCCCTCTTTCCCGGCATGTCGCGCTCGGGATCGACCATGGCCGGCGGCCTGATCGCCGGCCTCCGTCACGAGGAGGCGGTCCGCTTCTCCTTCCTGCTCGCCACCCCCATCATCCTGGCCGCGGGAATCCTCGAGGTCCCGTCGCTCGGCGGCACCGCCAACCTCGGGCCCATGCTCGTGGGCGGGGTGGCGGCGGGCCTCACCGCCTACGCCAGTGCCCGCTTCCTGGTCCGGTACTTCCGGGTGGGCCGCCTCGACCCGTACGCGTATTACTGCGCCGGGCTGGGAGTGCTCGGCCTGATCCTGCTCCACTAGCGCCTGCGGAAAGACCACCTCATGCCCGGCGTCCGGACCGGCCCGGACGCCAAGATGTGCGCCGTGAAGCGAACCGACTCCATCACCGGCCAGCTCTCGGAGGCCCTGGAACTGCTGCGCGGACGGCTGGAGGGGCCCCTGCTGCATGCCCTCAAGGCCGCGGTCGCATCCGGGTTCTCCTGGTTCGTGGCCGCCAACCTGCTCGGCAACCAGATCCCCGTCTTTGCCCCGCTGGCGGCGGTGCTCACCGTCCAGGTGACCATCTGGCAATCGGTCTCCCGCGGGCTGCAACGGGTCGCCGGCGTGGTGGTCGGAGTGCTGGTGGCGAGCGTCTTCGCCCACGTGGCCGGCATCCACGCCTGGTCGATCGCAGTCGTGATCTTCGTGTCGCTGCTGCTGGGCCGGGCGATGCGTCTGGGCACCCAGGGGGCGATCCAGGTCCCCATCAGCGCTCTGCTGGTGCTGGTGCTCGGCGCGACCACCGGGGGGTACGGCTTCGACCGGGTCATCGACACGGCGATCGGCGCCGCCTGCGGGATCCTGGTGAATCTGGCCGTCTTTCCCCGCATCCACCTCGGGGAGGCCAACGCGAGAGTTCGATCCCTGGGCGAGGCGCTGGCATCGCTCGTGCGGGGCGTCGCCACCTGGGTGACCAGCGCCGAGGCTGCCACGGTCACTTCGCCACGAGACCCGGCCCTGACCTCGGCGCCCGCGGACACGGCCGCGGCCGCGGTGCCGGAGGACCCCGACTCGCTTCTCGGCGCCGCCCGCCTGCTGAGCGACCAGGTCACGGCGGCCGCCCGGGCGGTCAGCAACGCGGAGGAGTCGTGGCGGTGGCATCCCGCCGGCCGGCGGCAGCGTGAGGCGGTCGAGAACCTGCACGCCGCCATCCCTGTCCTGCTGATGGTCGAACGAGAGGTGCGGGGCATCGCCCGGACCGCCGCCGAGGCCGGGAAGGGTTGGAATCTCCCCGCACCCGCCGCCGGGGCGCTCGCCCGGCTGCTGATCCAGGTCGCGTCCGAGCTGGAGGGTTGGTGGCCACCCGACCAGGTCGGTGGCGAGACGGGAGCGGCAACGCCCCGGGGCGAGCTGCTCAGCGCCGATCAGGATGGCCTCTACGAGGCGGTACTCGAGGCCCTCCGGGGCTCCGGGCCCAACCCCCACGCGGCGGCGGCCGCAGCGGCCATCGCGGTGGACGCCCGTCGCATCCGCGAGGAGCTGAGCGCGACGCCGTCAGCCCCGCTCGAGGCACCTGGCTGGCGATCCCTCTTCGGATAGCCGGCAGGCTGATCGCCGGCGAACCGGCGAATCGCCGCTTGCGTTTTGAGCTATCGCGATATATCGTTGGCATATCGCAACAGCTCCTTACTCGAGGCCACCCCGTCATGAATGACCCCACTGCCGCAGATTGGTTCTCCCAGTTCGGAGGAGACCCCTGGGTGCATGCCGCTCGCCGCTTCGCGGCTCGGGCGCGCGCCCACTCCCCCTTCGACGCATCCTCAGAGGAGGTCCCATCGCCCTTCGCCCGTGGCCGCCACCGGGGCGGCTTCGGCGGGCCCCGCGGTCCACGCTCTCCCCTCTTCAACAGCTTCTTCGGTCCGAGCCCGGGCCGGGGGCCCCGGGCGCGCCGGGGCGACGTGCGCGCCGCCATCCTGGCGCTGCTGCGTGAGCAGCCACGCAATGGCTACCAGATCATCCAGGAGATCGAGAGACGCAGCGGCGGGCTCTGGCGGCCGAGCGCCGGCTCGGTCTATCCCGCCCTGCAGCTGCTCGAGGACGAGGGCCTGATCGAGGCCGTTGAGGAAGCCGGACGGCGCGAGCTGCGGCTCACCGAGGCCGGGCGCACGTACGCGAACGAGCACCCCGACGAGCTGGCGGCCCCCTGGGCCACCGTCGCAGACTCGCTCGACCAGGAGGCGCGGTCGCTCTTTGAGATCGTGGCCGCCGTCGGTGCCGCCACCGTCCAGGTCGGCCAGGCCGGCAGCGAGGCGCAGATCGCCAAGGCCCGCCAGCTCCTCTCCGAGACCCGCAAGGCGCTCTACCGAATCCTCGCCGAGGAGGACGCCCCCGAGCCCGACCCCAGGGGCTGATCCGTCGGTCCGAGGACGGTTGGCCGCGCCCCGGCGCGGCTCACGCTGGTACCGGCCACCCGCTGGTCACGCGGCGGCGATCGCCAGCCACACCACGAACACGGCGTAGGCGGCGACGATCAGGACGCCCATCGGCCGGCGCAGCCCGCCCTGCCGGTGGGCGATCAGCAGGGTGGCCGCCGTCAGCCCCGCATACCAGGCCGCCACCAGCGCGGTCTGGGCTGACGGATGCCCCAGCCCGACCAGCGCCCCCGGTAGCAGCAGGCCAAAGAGCACGTTGAGGCTGTTGCTGTTGAGGGCGATGCTGAGCACCGCCGCTCCGCGTCCCCGGACGGCGAGGTAGACGGCGGCGACCGCGTTGGGCAGGCTGGTCACGGCGGCGAGGATGAGGCCGCCGAGCACGATCTCGGGCACCCCGAAACGGCTGCCGAGGTCAGAGGCAGTGCGCTCCATGGTCGCGCTGGCGACCACGACCACGATCAGCGCGAGCAGCGCCGTCACCACGTCGCCTCGGCGAGCCCTGCGAGGGCGGATGGCCGCGTCCAGGTCCCTCTCCTCCTCGACCACCGCGGCGCGAAGCCAGTGACCCCAGCGCGAACGTGTGGCCAGGCGACGCAGTCCCGGCCGGTTGATCCCGAGCAGGGCCATGTAGTCCAGCATCGCGATGGCGGCCAGCCCCAGCCCCATCCAGGCTGGAATCCATCCGAGGACCGTCACCAGGCAGACGATCGCGACGAACATGGCCACGGAGCCGCCCAGCACAACCACGCGACGCCGGAACCTGAGGCCCCCCGCCACCAGCGCTCCGAGGCCAAGAAGGGCGGCCAGGTTGAATACATTCGATCCGATCACGACGCCCGCGCCGACCCGCTGCTGGTGGGTGAGCAGGGCGGTGACCGCCGAGGTGATCTCCGGGGCGTCGGCGGCCAGCGCGGCAACCATCCCGAGGAGAGCCTCGGAAAGGCCGAGCCGCTCCCCGACGCGCTCCAGGCGGGAGACCAGCAGCCAGCTGGTGGCCAGGCTCACGCAGGCCGCGAGCAGGAAGAGCGGAGCGCCCACCAGGACCGGCACAGGGATCCTCCCCGAACGACATCGTGCCGACCAGACTTCCCGGCTCTCCGCGCCTGACTGTACCAAGACGGTCGCTCAACCGGACAGCTAAGGTCCGAGTCGCCCCCCGCGGGAGGACGGTGCAGCGGCACCAGACAACTTTGGACCACCTGCATCTGACGGATCGGCGGGGACAGGGCCAGGATGAGGGGCGTGATGAAAGCCTTCCGGGTGCTGGGAGCGATCGTGGCCGGAGTGGTGGCTCTGGGCGCCGGGCAGGCGCTCGCCGCCAGCCTCAACGCCTCGGGGCAGAGCCTGGGCAGTGGGCAGCAGGTGGTGTCCGCATGCACCTCCGACACCCTGCTGGTGAGCTACGTCACCGCCTACTCCGTATCCGCCGGCGCCGGCGGCGCCTACGACGTCACCAACGTGACCGTGAGCGACACCGCCCCGATCCCCGACCTGGCGGCATGCGCCGGTCAGACCTACCGGGTGACCCTGCTCGGGGTCGGCGGCACCTCCCTCGGCGAGGTGACCGGCACCGTCCCGAGCCAGGCGACCAGCTTCTCCCCCGCCACCGGCTTCACCTCCCCTCCGGCCGCCTCGGCCGTGACCGTGGCCTCCCTGGTCCTGGGCGGGTAGGGCCTCAGCCGTCAGCTGACCGGCCGGCCACGCCACCCCTCGCGGGCGGGCTCACGCCGCGCAGAACGATCGCCACCATCGCCTCGCGAGCGGAGCGGTCGGAGATCCGGTTGACGGGGGCGTGACCGCCGTTACCGGCATGGTGGACCGGTGACGGCGGCGCAGCGAGCCTCTAACGGTTTGTGAGCGCCAAATGGGGCGGATGCACTATGCCCCGGTGAGGCACCCGACCCGGCAGGCGGGTGCGCCAGATCATGGTTCACCAACCTGCGAACGCAGGGGCGAGGAGCAAGGAACGACATGAAACGGATCATCGGAGCCGCCGTGGCGGGCGTCCTTGCGTTCAGCGGCGTCTACGCCCTAGCGGCCGGCCTCAGCGTCAGCAGCAACACCCTAGGTGCGGGGGTGTCGGTGGTCACCTCCTGCACGGCCGACACCCTCACGGTGAGCTACAGCCCGCTGGCCTACACGGCGTCCGTGCCGGGCTACACGCTCACCACCGTGACCATCACCGACAACACCGCCGTCCCCAACTGGCTGAAGTGCGCGGGTCTGTCCTACCGGGTGACCCTGGAAGGGGCCACCAACAACCAGCTGGTCGAGGCCACCGGCACGGTGCCGGCGACCATCGCCAACACCAAGGGATCCGCGTTCACCACCGCCGCCTTCGCACCGGAGAGCGCCAGCCTCGTGACCGGCGTCGCCGTCGTGATCGGCGGCTGATATCCCCCTTTGCTCTCCCCGACGGGTCCTGCGGTCCACCGATCGCAGGGCCCGCTGGTATTCCCACAGGCGAAATGAGAGATGCCTAGGACCCGCACCCTGCTTCGGTTCCTCGCCGCCGCCGCGGTGCTCGCGGCGGGTTCGGCCGTGGTCGGCCGTGCCGCAAGCCTGCCGACCTCCAGCCACACCCTCGGCGCCGTGTCCGCAGCGGTGCCGACCTGCCCCAGCGGGTCGGTGACCGTGGGCACCACCAATGCAGGCGGCAACATCTCCCAGCTCACCCTGACCCTGACGTCCTGCACCGGCGCCACCAACGGCGACGCCGTGTACGCGGTGCTCGACGACACGAGCTCGGCGACCCCTTCCATCGGCGACGGGAAGTGCACCCTCACCGGGACGCCGCCCGGCTGCTCGATCACGATGAACGTCACCTACAGCGCGGCGGACAGCTATTCTCTCGAGGTCGTGGCCCGACCCGCGGCGACGGGGACGACGTCCTCGAGCGCCGACGGTCTCAAGCTCGTCTCCGACTACCTCACCCTGCGAACATGCGCCACGACCGCCCAGGGCCCGCCCACAACGTGTTAGGCCGTCACCCGGTGGATGGCTCGCCATCAGCCCGGCGTATCACGGAACCGCTCGGCTCCCTGCGCAGGCCGGTGAACGTCATCTTCGTGGTGGTGCTGGTCGCGGTGGTGGCCGTGTGGTGGGTGGTCCTGAGGCCGACCTCGTTCCTGGGCGGCCCGGCCACCTTCGTCACCGTCAAGGGCACCTCGATGCTGCCCACTCTGAAAACGGGCGATTTCGTGCTGGCCGAGGCCCAGCCGAGCTACAAGGTGGGCGACCTGGTCGTGTACCGGGTGCCGCGCGGCCAGATCGGGGCCGGCGACGACCTCATCCACCGGATCGTGGCGGGCAACGCGACGACCGGATTCACCCTGAAGGGTGACAACAACCCCGCCCCCGACCCCTGGATCGTGCCGAGGAGCGACGTCCTCGGGAAGGAGGCACTGGCCGTCCCCGGCCTGGGCAACTCGCTCCTCGTCATCCGGAGCCCGCTCTTCGCCGGACTGGTCGCCGCTGCCATCGCGATGTGGCTGGTGATCAGCCCGCCCGGTTGGATGCGCCGCCGCACTCCGGCGGCTCCCGCCTCGGGCGAGGCCCCGTCAGCCGCCCCGGCGGGACCGACCCGGCAACCCCGCCCCGAGCCATAACAGGGGCCACTACCCCTGCTGCCCCCCCTCCTCCGGGAGCGACGGGGGCGCGACGACACGGGGACGGCTACGCGTGAGGGCAGGTATCCAGCCAGGCAGGACGGCCACCGCCAGCAGGGCGGCCGCCAGCGCCACCAGGGCGCCGGTCAGGAGGGCCAGGTCCATGCCGCTGAGAAAGGCGGTTCGCGCCCAGCCGGCGAGCATCTCCCCGGCCCTCCCCCCCTCGCGTGCGGCGACGTCGAGCGCACCACCGACCGACCCGAGGATCGTGCTCTCGACGCCGGCCGGGAAGTGGTACGGAACCAGGGCGGCAACCATACGGGCCTGGTAGCGCGTCGCGAACTGGCTGCCGATCACGGCTACGCCGAGCGCACCCCCGATCTGCAGAAAGGCGCTGTTGGTGGCGGCGCCGATCCCGGTGTGGTCGGCGGGCAGCGACCCCATGACCGAGGCCGTGACCGACGGGATGACCAGCGCCGCGCCGACGCCGAGCATGATCATCCCGGCGAGGGTCCCCACATAGGTGGTGGCCACGGTGGCTCCGGAGATCTCCCAGAGCCCACCCGCGATGAGCAGCAGGCCCGCTCCCACCACCAGCTTGGCGCCGAACGCCCGATCCAGGAGGCTCGTGAAGGGCGCCACCAGGATGATCGAGCCCGCCGCGGGCAGCAGCCGGATCCCCGTCTGGAGGGCGGTGTAGCCCAGGTCGAACTGGAGGAACTGGGTCAGCACGAAGAGGGCTCCGAAGAGCCCAAACATGA
>JBEKGP010000028.1:0-30460 GCA_050012735.1 Candidatus Dormibacteria bacterium | reverse complement strand
AGCGTCCTCAAGGAGAGCGGCACCGACGTGGTGGTCAACTACCTCCCGGTGGGCAGCGAGGAGGCCACCAAGTGGTACACCGAGCAGATCCTGGCCGCGGGCTGCGCCATGGTCAACTGCATGCCGGTGTTCATCGCCCGTGAGGACTACTGGCAGGACCGCTTCCGCAAGGCTGGGGTGCCTGTCATCGGCGACGACATCAAGTCCCAGGTCGGCGCCACCATCGTCCACCGGGTGCTCACCCGCCTCTTCCAGGACCGCGGCGTCCGGATCGAGAACACCTACCAGCTCAACTTCGGCGGCAACACCGACTTCCTCAACATGCTGGAGCGCGAGCGCCTGGTCAGCAAGAAGATCAGCAAGACCAACAGCGTCCGTTCCCAGCTCGACCAGAAGCTGGAGGATCGCAACATCCACATCGGGCCGTCCGACTACGTGCGCTGGCTGGACGACCGAAAGTGGTGCTACATCCGGATGGAGGGTCGCTCCTTCGGCGACATCCCGCTCAACCTGGAGCTCAAGCTCGAGGTGGTCGACTCGCCCAACAGCGCGGGCATCGTGATCGACGCGGTCCGCTGCTGCAAGCTGGGCCTCGACCGTGGCCTCTCCGGGACCCTGGAGGGCCCGTCCTCCTACTTCATGAAGTCGCCACCCAAGCAGTTCTCGGACAACCGGGCCCGGGAGCTCACCGAGGCCTTCATCGCGGGCACCGCTCCCGCGGCCGTCAACGGGCACGCCCAGCCCGCCGCGCCCGCGGCCCTGGTCACCCAGCAGGCAGTCGAGCCTCCTCACTCCTGATAGCCTGCTCACCGCAGCAGGAGCCCTCATCACAGGGTGGCGATGACCAGCGTCGGCAGCCAGATCGAGCACGGCCCCGGCGGGGATGTCCCCGTCGGGGCTGCTGCTGCCATCCCCGGCGACGGTTCGATGCTGCCCTATTACGCGTATCGGGCTGCCGAGGCGCTGGTCCGGGTGCTCCCGCGGCGGGCCGCCTACGGTCTGGCCGTCGGCTGTGCGGACGTGCTGCGGACGGTGCGGCCTGGGACCGTGCGCGGCCTCCGGGCCAATCTCGCCCACGTCCTCCCCGACCTCGGGCCGCGAGCCCTTGACCGGGTGGTCCGCCGCAACCTGCGTGACCTGGGCCGCGCCTGGGTGGACGTGATGGCGATGCGCTTCGAGGGCGATGACATCAGCAACGGCCTGATCGTCGACCACTTTGAGCGCTACACGGAAGCGGCCGCCGGCGGACGGGGTGTCGCCGTCATCTCCCTCCACCTCGGCTCCTGGGAGAAGGGGCTCGCCGCCGGGAACAGCCTCGGCTTCCCCATGGCCCTGCTCGCCGAGTACCTCCGGCCGCCTCAGCTCTTCGAGCGGGTGGTGGGATCGCGGCGGGCCCAGGGGGTGCGCATCGTCCCCATCGACATCGCGGCCATCAAGGGCGCCGACGAGATCACCGCGCGCCGGCTCGGCGCCGCGGCCATGCGCGACGTGCTGCGCATCCTGAAGACCGGCGGTGCCATCGCCCTGGCCATGGACCGCGACCTGATCGGCAACGGCCAGCCCTACTCCTTCTTCGGGGCCGAGGCCCCCATCCCGGTCGGGGTGGTCGACGCCGCCATGCGCGCCGGTTCGGTGATCCTCCCCGTCGTCCTGCCCCGCATCCACGGGGGCGTCGGCGTCTTCGTCCACCCGGAGATCACGTACGACCCCGGCGCGCCGCGGCAGGAGGAGCTCCGCCGGGTGGTCATGGAGATTCTCAAGGTATTCGAGGGGTGGATCCGGGAGTTTCCCGAGCAGTGGCACGTCCTCGATCCCGTCTGGGAGGACCGAGGATGAGCCGCGGCCCGGTGACGGCTGGGCGCGTCGCGGGCGGCCGCAGCTCACACGTGGGGCGGCGGTGAAGGTCTGCCTGGTCTCCCCCTACGACTTCATCCACCCGGGTGGGGTGACCGAGCACGTCCGTCACCTGGCCGACGAGCTGCGCCGCCGTGGTCACGAGGTCACGGTGCTGGCGCCCTCTTCCCGGGTGCCCGACGACCACGGCATCCCCGGTTTCGTCCGCATCGGGCGCAGCGTGCCGGTGCGGGGCAACGGGTCGGTGGCGAGAATCGCCCTCTCCTTTCACCTGGTCCGCCGGGTCCGCGCCCTGCTCGATCGCGAGGACTTCGACGTCGTCCATTACCACGAACCGCTCGTGCCCGGTCTGCCGATCACCACCCTCCGCTTCCACCGCGGCGCCAACGTCGGCACCTTCCACGCCATGGCGCGCCGCAACCTGGGCTACTACTACGGCCGCCCGTTCCTCGGACGCTACTTCCGGCGCCTCCACGGCCTGATCGCGGTCAGCGAGCCCGCGCGCGACTTCATCAGCCGCTACTTCGAGGGCGACTACACCATCGTGCCCAACGGCATCGACGGCGCGAGGTTCCGGCCTGACGTCCCGCCCCTCCCCGAGCTCCGCGGCGATGGCAAGGCGACCATCCTCTTCGTGGGCAGGATGGAGCAGCGCAAAGGTCTTCCCGTCCTCCTCCAGGCCTACGCCCAGCTCCGGCAGCGTCGCGACGACTGCCGGCTGGTCATCGTCGGTGACGGGCCGATGCGCTGGGCGTACGAGCGACAGTGCGAGGCGACCGGGGTTCCCGACGTCAGGTTCCTCGGGCACGTCTCGACCGACATCCTTCCCCGGATCTACGCCAGCTCCGACATCTTCTGCTCCCCGGCAAACGGTGGTGAGAGCTTCGGCATCGTCCTGCTCGAGGCGATGGCCAGCGGGGTTCCGGTGGTGGCGTCGAACATCCCCGGATTCAGCCACGTCGTCGAAGCGGGGGGTGACGGCCTGCTCGTGCCGCCGGGCAAGCCGGACGGGTTCGCGCGGGCCCTCGAGTCGCTCATCGCCGACCCCGGGCTCCGGCGAAGCATGGGGGGGCGCGGGATAGAGAAGTCGAGACGCTACGACTGGCGGGTGGTCGGAGACCGGATCCTCGACGTCTATGCGCAGGCACGTGAGCGGGCACGCGCCGCCATCGCCTGGTCGCGCTGAGGGAGCGGCGGTGTTCACACAGCGATTCCAGGATTGGGTGCGCGGAGCGGCGCGCCGGTTGGTGACCGCGATCCATCTTCGCGGCATCACTCCCAACGCCCTGACCCTCATCGGCCTGGGGGTCACCGCCGTCGCTGCGGTGCTGATCGGCCTCGGCTGGCTGATCCCTGGCGGCCTGGTGCTGCTCTTCGCCGGTCTCTTCGACATCCTGGACGGCGCCGTGGCCCGGGTCACCGACCGGGTGGGACGCTTTGGAGCCTTCCTGGACTCGACCACCGACCGCTACGCCGAGGTGGTCACCTACGCCGCCCTCCTCTACCACTTCATCTCCCGGAGCGGTGGAGAGCTCCCGGCGATGCTGGTGATCGTCGCCCTGGGAGGCTCCCTGCTCGTCTCCTACGTCCGGGCCCGCGCACAGTCGCTCGGTTTCACCTGTGACGGCGGCCTGCTCGCCCGCCCGGAGCGGGTGGTGATCACCGTCGCCGGACTGGTGGTCCCGCCGCTGCTCATCCCCGCGCTCTGGGTGCTGGCCGTGCTCACCAACCTCACCGCTCTCCAGCGCATCCGGCTGGTCTGGCGGGAGGACCATCGCTCCGTCCCGTCGGACTCCTGACCCTGGCGGGCGCCGGTCGGCGGTGCGCGATAGACTGCCTCGCGCCGTGAACGACGCCACTCCCGCATCCGCCGCGCGGAAGAAGCCACTCTCCCTCATCCAGGGACTGGACGGCACCACCCGGGCGACCATCGTCGCGGATGTCATCGCCGGGGCGACGCTCGCGGCCGTGGCCATCCCCGAGTCGATGGGCTACACGAAGATCGCCGGGATGCCGGTGATCACCGGCATCTACACCCTGGCGCTCCCGGTCATCGTCTTTGCGCTGATCGGATCTTCGCGGCATCTCGTGGTGGGCGCCGATTCGGCGACCGCCGCGATCATGTTCGCGGCTCTGATCGGCATCGCCAAGCCGGAGAGCCCCGAGTACGTGCGGCTCGCCGGGGTGATCGCGCTGCTCGCCGCCGGCTACCTCGTGGTGGCCCGCGTGCTCCGCCTGGGCTTTCTCGCCGACTTCCTCTCCCGGACCGCCCTGGTCGGATTCCTGAGCGGCGTCGGGGTGCAGGTGGCGCTGACCCAGCTCCCGACCATGCTCGGCATCCACGCGAGCGGCAGCGTCGTCAACCAGATGGGGAAGCTGCTGACCTCTCTCGGCCACATCGTGGTCCCCGCGGCGGTGCTGGCCGTCCTGGCCGTGGCGGTGATCCTGCTTTTCGAGCGGGTGTCCAAGCGGATCCCCGCCACCCTCGTGGTGGTTGCGGCCTCGATCATCGTGGCCGCCACCCTCCGGCTCGACCGCCACGGCGTCGCCATCGTCGGGTCGGTGCCGGCGGGGCTCCCGCCCATCGGCCTCCCCCACGTCTCCTGGGGTCAGGTTCCGGGGCTGGCCGGGGTGGCAGCCTCGATCTTCGTGGTGATCCTGGCTCAGAGCGCGGCCACCTCCCGCAGCTTCGCGCAGAAGCGCGAGGAACCGCTCTCGGAGAACCGCGACCTGGTCGGTCTCGCCGTCGCCAACCTGGCCGCCGGCGTCACCGGCACGTTCTGCGTCAACGGCAGCCCGACCAAGACGGCCGTGGTGGACTCCGCTGGGGCGCGCACCCAGCTCGCCCAGCTCGTGATGGCGGTGGTCGCCGTCGTGGTCCTGGTGGCCGCCACCGCCCTGCTCCACTTCCTGCCCGACGCGACCCTCGCCGCCGTGGTCTTCGTCATCGGCACCCGGCTCGTCGACCTCGGTCACCTGCGCGAGCTCTGGAGGCTGCGCCGCGACGAGCTGGTGCTCGCCACCCTCACGGCACTGGTCGTCGTGCTGATCGGAGTGGAGCAGGGGATCGCGCTGGCGGTCGCCCTCTCCGTCCTCGACTTTGTCCGCCACGCCTACCGGCCCCGAGACACGGTGCTGGTGCCCGTCGCGGGGTCCGCCGGCACCCTGGTCCCGGAGGCCGCCCATCCCGGCATCGAGACCCTCCCCGGGGGCATCGCCTACCGCTTCGACGGCACCCTCTTCTTCGCCAATGTCGACCGCTTCCGCCAGCGGGTGCTGGACCTGGTCGCGGCCGCCCCGCACCCGGTAGTTTGGGTCGTGCTCGACCTCTCCCCGGTCGGGGACATCGACTACACGGCCGGGCAGGTGCTGCTCACCCTCCTCCGCGACCTCCACACACGCTCGGTGCAAGTCCACCTCGCCCACGTCGAGGACATCCACGACCTGCTTCAGCGGTATGGGGTCTTTGACCTGGTGGTGGCCGCCAACGTCCACCACGGGGTCCGGGAGGCCGTGGCCGACGCCACAGCCACCGGCTGAGGGTCGCGCCCGTCACGTGGCGCCACTCACCGGTCCAGGTCAGAGGATCTGCAGCGTCTCGACCAGATTGAAGATGCCGTGAACGATCGCCCCCGGAAGCAGTGAGCCCGAGTATTCATAGAGGAGCGCCAGCAGCACCCCGAGAAGGGCCAGGGGGAGGAAGAGGATCTCCTCCGTCGACGTTCCCCAGCCGACGTGGGCGGCGGCGAAGAAGCAGCCGGAGAGCACCGCGGCCGCGGGAACGTTGAGGTGGCGGCGCATCCAGCCGTAGACGAAGCCTCGGAAGAATGTCTCCTCGGCGAGCGGTACCACCACCGAGAGCAGCAGGAGGGCGATGCCGACCTGACGCCCGTACTCCCCCTGAACGGTCGAAACCTGGGCGTTCTGGACGTGGACCAGGTCTGCCTCCACGTTGAGGAGCCAGGTCAGCACCACCAGGGCGGCGAGGCTGGAGACGACCGCGATCGGGACCCAGCGGACGCGGGGCATCCGCCAGCCGAGATCCTTCAGCGAGGCGTGCCGGCGGCCGAGCACGAGGACCGCGACGACGGCCATGGCGAACGCGTAGACCACCGTCTGCTCCGCGAAGTTGGCGAGCGCCGTCTGCACCTGCGCGCCGAGCCCATGGGTCAGCCCTCGCGCGAATCGCTCGGCCCCCGGGTCGACGAAGACCTCCGACAGCACCGAGACCCCGAGGAGGTAGGCGCCGAAGAAGATGACCACGTCGGTCCAGTCCCAGGGCACCCCAGGGGTGGCGCCGCCCGTTCCGCCGGCGGGTCGGGTGGCGAGCTGGCGCATCAAGCCCTGACGCATCGCGCCATTGTGGCAAGCTGGCCGCGTGGCGCTCGGTGACCTCCTCGGCAACCCCGGCGCCGTGGCCGGGCTCCGCCACGCCCTCGACTCAGGGCGGCTCGGACACGCCCTTCTCGTCACCGGCCCCGACCAGGTCGGCAAGACCACGCTGATGCTCAGCCTGGCCGGGGAGCTGCTGCCGGGCGACTCCTGGCCGGGCTATCCGTCCACTCACCCCGACCTCTGGTTGGAGGACTCTTCAGAAGAGAGGATCTCGATCCGGCGGGTGAGGGCCGGCGGCGATCCCGGGAGCCTCCAGGAGTTCCTCAGCCTGCGCACCTTCGCCGGCGGAGCCCGGGTGGCGATCATCGCGCGCGCCGAACGGCTCACCGAGGAGGCGGCAAATTCCCTGCTCAAGACCGTGGAGGAGCCGCCTCCGCGCACTCACCTGCTGCTGACCGCCCACAGCCCGGAGCGGTTGCCCGCCACCATCGTCTCCCGTTGCGGCCGGCTGGCCCTCGGGCTGGTGGAGGGTCCCGCCGTCGAGGCCTGGCTCCGCGATCGCCACGGCGTGGATCCCGCCACGGCGGAGCTCGCCGCGGAGCTGGGTGCCGGGCGTCCGGGGCGGGCGCTCCGACTCTCCCAGGACCCCGAGGCCCTGCGCGCCGAGCTCGACGTGCTCGACCGCTTCCTCGCCATCGGCGGGGGCGGGGCCCCGGCGGCGCTGGCGGCTGCCGCCGAGCTCACGCCCGGGAGCGGCAGCGAGGGTCGAGAGCGCCTCCTCCTCGACCTCTCCATCTGGGCATCGTTTGTCCGCGACGCCGCGGTCCGCGCCGCCGGCTCGCCCGAGCTGGCCAGACTGCGCAGCCGGAGCCGCGAGGCGGAGGCCTGGGCGAGAGCGCTCTCTCCGGCGGGCGCCGGCCGGATCCTGGACCTCCTGCTGAGGGCCAGCGACGAGGTCGCCTCCTACGCCCAGCCGCGGCTGCTGCTGGAGTCACTCTTCCTGGAGACGTTCGCCGGGGTCCCGGCTCCACCTGCGGTCGCCTGATCAGGAGCGACCGCCACGGGCACGGGCCTGGGGCTGGACAGGGGAGTCGCGCGCGCACCGCCTAGGGCGTTTGCCCGAGGGGTCGCCGTTGATCATTGACAGCCTCAGGCGGTACCCCTAGAGTGTGGGAACGCTCTCAACGGCCCGGCCACCGGAGCCGGTGGCCGGGTACCTGCTTCCCAGCCGGGGAGGGCTGCGCGGCAGACCAGCCCTCATCGCAAAGCCCTCCCACCGGCGGGGTGTCCGTGTCCGGTCTCTGGCGGTGCGGTGTCGCGCCCAACCCACGCCGGCAGACCCTCCGACCCGCGGGCCGGGGTGCGGGCCGGCGCCTGAAGAGCCGGCCACGAGTGGGTCGCAGCGCCACCTCCGAAGGGTCACGCGCCGGCCACGTCCGTCAATCGCCGTCACTCAGCTTCGGCACGGTGCGTCCGCGCTGTCACAGACACCGAGAGAAGATGCGCCGGTCACGGCCAGGCCGACGAGAGCCTGGCATCACCTCAGCCGGAGTGCGGAGACGGCGACGTGGACATGCTGAAGGGTGCGAGCTCGCGCTTCGACCGGCTGCGCGGCGGGTACTTCGTTCGCTTTCTCGCCGGCGTTCTCGCGATCTGCGTGGTGGTGATGGGCTCGATGGTGCTCGTCCTCGCCAACGTCGCCGAGGGGAGCCTCACCACGTCCACCTCCGATGGGGTCCAGAGCGTGGCGCAAGAGGTCTCCAGCAAGGTCGACTCCTGGGTGCAGGACCGCGAGCGAGAGCTGACCCAGCTCGCCAACCTCATCTCGACCTCCGGCGCGACCACGCCCGAGCAGGCCATCTCTCTGATCAGCCGCGCCACCTCCAACGATCCCTTCGTCGAGCTGGAGCTGGTCGATACCACCGGTCAGCCGGTTGCGGCCACCGGCATCGGAAAAGAGGTGTCGCTGGTCGGTCAGACGTGGGTGACGGGGATCACAGAGAGCGGCCAGCCCTATGCCGGCGACGTCGCCTTGAACACCGCTGGCACTGACCTCCAGTGGCTGATGGCGGTGCCGGCCAGCACCAGCAACCTGCAGTTCAGTGGTCTTCTGGTCGGCGCCGTCGGCCTGGAGCCCTGGACCGGGCCCGGCGGCGGCAGCAACCAGATCGCCAACCTCTTTGCCGGCGTCCGCGGCGCGGGTGGCGTGTCGACCTCGGTCACCGCCGTGGACAGCTCCGGCCGGCTCGTGTACACGACCTCGATGGGGAGTGCGTCCACGCTCACCTCGGTGCAGATGCTCGCCAGAGGGGCGGTCAGGACCCGCGTCGGCAACGCCGCCGTGACCGGCGCCCTGGGCGGCCATTCCGGCGCAGCCCGCATGGTCATGAACGGCACCGACTCCATCACCGGCTACGCCGAGGCCCCTGAGGTGCAGTGGGCGATCCTGGTCAGCGAGCCCGCCAACCAGGCGCTGAACGGCGTGACCGCGCTGCGCAACTCCGGGTTCATCGTCCTCGGCATCGGGCTCGTTCTCGCAGCCCTCTTCTCCTTCGCCGTGGCCCAGGTCGAGGTGCGTCCCATCCGCGCCCTCTCACGGGCGGCGCGCCGCGTCTCCGACGGTGACCTCACCGTCCGGGTTACTCCGGCAGGGGCGGTGGAAGTGGCCACCCTGGCCACTGCCTTCAACCAGATGGTCGAGCACCTCGGGGCCCTGGTCGGCCGGGTGCAGGGCACCAGCAGGGAGCTCTCCGACTCGGCCATCCGCCTGGCGGCCAGCTCCACCGAGCTTGCCACCACCACCGCCCGGCAGAGCTCGAGCGCCACGGAGACGTCGGCCAGCATGGAGGAGCTGGCCCGGACCTCGGGCCAGATCGCCGCGACCGTCGACGTGGTCGCCGCCCAGGCCGCTGAGACCAGGGACAAGCTGGAACGGGCCCGCGAGGACATCCTCGCCTCCAGCGAGCGGACCCTGAGCCTCACGGATCGCGTCCGCGACATCACGAAGATCCTCTCGATGATCAACGATCTCGCCGACCAGACCAACCTCCTCGCCCTGAACGCCGCCATTGAGGCCGCTCGCGCCGGCGAGGCGGGGCGCGGCTTCGCGGTCGTCGCCGACGAGGTGCGCCGGCTTGCCGATCGCTCCAAGACGCTCGCCGCCGACATCTCCCAGATCACCGTGAACGTGCAGGTCGAGACCAGCGCCACGGTGCTGGCGATGGACAAGGGAGCAGAGCAGCTCAAGGACGGCCTCGTGCTCATGGAGAAGGTCGCCAAGGCCAGTTCGGGGATCCGGCTCGCCACCCAGCAGCAGCAGTCCGCCACCGAGCAGGTGGTGGAGGCCATGGAGCTGGTGCGGATCGCGAGCGAGCAGGTCTCGACCACGGCCCAGGAGCTGGCTCTGGCTTCGGGCGCCCAGGCGACGATGTCCGGAGACCTCGAACAGGCCTCCGGCATGGTCCCCGCCCGCCCGGGAGGCAACGGGCGCCACCAGCCCGCCGGCAGGAGCGCCGCCCTTCGCGGCTGACCCGGTCGCCGCCAGGTTCTCGACGCCGGTATGAGTCACGACGCGCCGGCGCCGGCATCGACACGGTGATCTCGCTCCCCCACCGCTGACGCGGTCATGCGCCTTGACTCGAAGGTTAGGATGCGCCGGATGCCGGGGTGGGACCGGCGCCGCAACCCGGAGGAGCTCAGGGTCATGGAGTCGCCGCCGCCGATCCCGGCAGACGCAGCGGTCCGGGACGTCGATGCGCTCGTCGGCCGCATGACCCTCGACGAGAAGGCGTCCCTCACCGCCGGTGCCGACAGCTGGCACACGGGCTCGGTGCCGCGACTTGGCATCCCCGCCGTCAAGTTCACCGACGGTCCCAACGGGGCTCGGGGCGAGACCCGGGAGGATGGCCTCAGCATCACGCCGTCGGTGTGCATCCCCTCGCAGACGGCTCTCGCGGCCACATGGGATCCCGATCTCGTCGCAGAGACCTCGGCGATGGTCGCGCGCCAGGCTCGCGACAAGGGGGCGCGGCTGCTTCTCGCCCCCACTGTCAACCTGCACCGGCACCCGCTCTGGGGGCGCAACTTCGAGGCGTTCTCCGAGGATCCGATCCTGACCGCCAAGGTTGCGATCGGGTACATCCGGGGGGTGCAGGCTCAGGGTGTTGTGGCCACCGTGAAGCACTTCGTTGGCAACGAGACCGAGTTCGAGCGCAACACCTCCTCCTCGGTCGTCGACGAGCGCACGCTGCGCGAGCTGTACCTCCTGCCCTTCGAATATGCGGTCAAGGTGGCTGACGTGCTGGCGCTGATGACCAGCTACAACCGGATCAACGGTTGCCACGCCTCCGACGACCCGCATCTTCTGACCGACATCCTCCGCCGCGAGTGGGGCTTTGGGGGCGTGGTCATGACCGACTGGTGGGCTCTCGCGAGGACCCTCGAGGCGGCTCGCGCCGGTCTCGACCTGGAGATGCCCGGCCCCTCTCGTTCTTTCGGCGCCGCGCTCGCCACCGCGGTTCGCGCCGGCGATCTCGATGAATCGCTCGTCGATTCCAAGGTCCGCCGGCTGCTGACCGTGCTGAATCGGATCGGCGCCCTGGAAGCCCCGTCAGGGCAGCCCGAGCGTCCGGTCGATCGCCCCGAAGACCGGGCCCTCAATCGTCGGGTGGCGGCCGACGCCATGGTGCTGCTCAGCAACCGCGGCGTCCTCCCTCTGGCGCCGAGCGGCCTTCGCCGCATCGCGCTGGTCGGACCGAACGCGGACCGCCCCGTCATCATGGGTGGTGGCAGCTCGGGCGTCATCCCCCACTACGTTCTGTCGCCACTCACCGCCCTCCGTGAGCGCTTCGGCGACACTCACGAGATCCTCCACGAGGCGGGTGCGGACGAGGCGGGCATCCAGCGCGCCGTCGATCTGGCTCGTGGCGCGGACGCCGCGATCATCGTCGTCGGCAGCGACCCGGGCGGGGAGACGGAGGATTACGACCGCGAGACGATGGACCTTCCCGGCCGGCAGGACGAGCTGGTTCGCCGGATCCTGCGGGCCAACCCGTCCAGCGTGGTGGTGGTCAATGCGGGGGCCCCGGTCACCATGGAGTGGGCAGATGAGGCCGGTGCGGTGCTCCAAGCGTGGTTTGCGGGCCAGGAGTATGCCAACGCCCTGGTCGACGTCCTCTTCGGGGATGCCGAGCCCGGCGGGCGCCTGCCCACCACGCTCCCGCTCGCGCTCGAGCACACCCCCGCCTTTGGCAACTTCCCGGGCGAGAGCAGCCAGGTCCGATACGGCGAAGGGCTGTTCATCGGCTACCGGTGGTACGACGCCCGCAAGCTGCCGGTGCGCTTCCCCTTCGGCCACGGCCTCTCCTACACGACTTTCGAGATCGGGGCCCCACGACTTTCCGAGACCGTGGTGGACGCTGGTCAGCGCGTCCGAGTCGAGGTGACGGTGACCAACACGGGTCCGCGGCGGGGCACTGAGGTCGTCCAGCTCTACGTCGCCCCGCCCGGGGGCGGAAGGGCGCGTCCCGGCGGCCGGCTTCGACCGGTGAAGGAGCTCAAGGCCTTCGCCAAGGTTCGCCTGGGCCCGGGTGAGAGCACTGCTGTCGGCTTCGTGCTGGGAGCACGGTCGTTTGCCTACTACGACGTGGCCGACGAGGACTGGCCTGCACTGCAGGAACGTCACCCTGTCTCGTGGGCGCCTCGTGAGGTGCATCTGCACCGCCGGGAAGCGGGGTGGTATGTCGACCCCGGCTCCTATCAGGTGCACGTGGGATGCTCCTCGGCCCAGATTGCCCACACCGTGCCGATCGAGGTCATCGGCAGCCCTGATCCGCTCGATCCCTCGGTTCCGCTCGACTGATCCCGCTCCGTCGGAACAGGGCCCGAGAAGCTCCCAAAGGACCGTCTGAGGCAGGGCCCCAGGGGATTTCCGTGACTATCACCCGTTGGGGTGATTGACATGCCGCTGAGGCCGTCCCTAAAGTTTGGGACCGCTCCCATGAAGGTTTCTCGCGACCCGAAGGCGACCCTCGACGAGGTGGCACAGGTGGCCGGCGTCTCGCGCTCGACGGCCTCGCGGGCCTTGCGGTACGACCCCCGGGTGAGCCCGCAAGCCCGGCGGTCGGTCGAACGGGCCGTCAGCAAGCTGGGTTACGTTCCCAACCAGGCCGGGCGCGCCCTCGCCACCGGGCGCAGCGACGCCGTCGCCCTGGTCGCACCCACCACGTTCCTCTTCGGCGACCCCTTCATGACGCGCCTCATCAGCGGCGTCAACGACGTTCTCAGCTCGCGCGAGATGCAACTGGTCCTGCTGACGGCACAATCGGCAGCCGACGCCGATCGGGTGGAGCACTACGTGGCCGCTGGCCACGCCGACGGGGTGCTGCTGGTCTCGCTGCCCACCTCCCATCCGATGGCGGGCCGGCTCGCCTCCCGCGGCTTCCCGGTCGTGGCCTGTGGCCCCCCCTCCGATTCCGAGCTCGTCAGCCACGTCGACGTCGACAACGTGGCCGGGGCAGCTCGCGCCGTCGCCCACCTCGTCGCCGGGGGGAGGCGGTCCATCGCCACCATCACCGGTCGCCAGGACATGCCTGCCGGTCACGACCGGCTGGTCGGCTACCGGAAGGGGCTCCAGACCGCCGGCATTGCCTACGACGAGACCCTCACCGAGACGGGCGACTTCACCCGCGAGGGCGGGGCTCGGGCGATGCGGCTACTTCTGGGCAAGCACCCCCGGCTCGATGCCGTCTTCGCGGCCTCGGACATGATGGCCGAGGCCGCGCTCCAAACGCTCGCCGAGGCAGGCCGCCGGGTGCCCGAGGATGTGGCCATGATCGGCTTCGACGACCACCCCCTGGCGGCCACGCTGGAACCGCCGCTCAGCAGCGTGCGCCAGCCCATCGAGGAGATGGGCCGGGAGATGGCGCGGCTGCTCATCGACAGCATCCAGTCGCCCGACCGCCAGCCCCGCAACGTGATCCTCAGCACCCGGCTCGAGGTGCGCGCGTCCTCGGCACCAGCGGTCCGTCAGCTCACCGGGCAGGCCGGCTAGCATGCGTCTGCTCCTCCGCCGCTTGGGCTTCTACGCCGTCGCCGCCTGGGTGGCCATCACCTTCAGCTTCCTCCTTCCACGGGTGGTGCCCGGCGACCCGGTCGCGGCCGCGATCATCAGAGCCGAGACATCGGGAACGTGCAACGCGGCCTGCGTTCATGCCATCGAGCTGCAGCTCGGCTTCAACGTCCACACCAGCCTCTGGACCCAGTATCTCCAGTACTGGGGTAACCTCTTCCACGGCAACCTGGGGTGGTCATGGTCCGAGAACGCGCCGGTGGGCGGCCTGATCGTCTCCTACCTGCCCTGGACCATTGGGCTGCTGGCCGTCTCGCTCACGCTGGCCTTCGTCATCGGGACCCTTGTCGGCGTCCTCATGGCCTGGCGGCGCGGCTCCTGGGTCGAATGGGTGATGCCGGCGGCGGCCTTCTTCCAGGCGATCCCCTACTTCTTCCTCGCCCTGGTGCTCGTCCTGATCTTCGGACAGACAGGGACCATGCTCAAGTGGTTCCCGAGCCTCTTCGGCTACGACATCTACGGGGTGAATCCCGGTCTGAACCTGTCCTACATCTTCAGCATCCTCGATCACGCCGTCCTGCCCGCGCTGACCCTCGTCCTGGCCTCCATGGCGGGCTTCATCCTGACCATGCGCAACAACATGCTCACCACCATGGACGAGGACTTCGTGCTGGTGGCCCGGGCCAAGGGTCTGCCGGGACGGAGGGTGGTGACGTATGCGGCGCGCAACGCCCTCCTGCCGGTCGTCTCCAACTTCATGATCGCCCTGAGCCTGGTGGTGGCCGGCCAGATCCTCGTCGAGATCGTCTTCAACTACCCCGGGATCGGCTTCCACCTCTACCAAGCCCTGACCGTGCTCGACTACAACCTGGTGCAGGGGATCTTCGTGGTTATCACCCTGGTGGTACTGCTCATGAACCTCCTGGCGGATGTGGTCTACGTGCTCATCGACCCCCGGGCACGGCACGCGGGATGAGCTGATGACCATCAACACGCTCCCCCGGACCGCCGCCGACGGATCCCCCATGCCTGAGGAGTCTTCTCGGCGCTCCCGGGTTCTGACCCTGCCGCACTCCCCCAAGGTGGTCATCGGGCTCGTGATGCTGAGCATCTTCGTGGTGCTCGCCATCATCGGAACCTGGGCTGCTCCGTACTCCCCCAACGCAGTCCACGTGGCGACGTGGGTGCGGCACGTACTGGTCCCGAACACGGGGGGGAGCACCGGCATCCCGGCGCAGTACTACCCGCTGCCGCTGCCGCCCTCCTCCTCCCACCTGCTGGGGACGACCGTCTTCGCCCAGGACGTCCTCTCCCAGCTGCTCGCCTCCACCGGTGCCACCTTATTCGTGGGCCTCCTCGCCGCCGCCATCGCAACCGTGCTCTCGGTGATCGTCGGCGTCACCGCCGGCTACCTCGGCGGCGGCGCCGACGAGGGGTTGTCGCTGCTTTCCAACGTCTTCCTCGCCATTCCCGGGTTTCCACTGCTGATCGTGCTGGCCGATTACGTGCCGTCCGCGGGGACCAGCATCCTCCTGGTCGCCACCATCATCGCCGTCACCACATGGGCGTACAGCGCTCGGGTGCTGCGCGCACAGACCCTGTCGCTGCGCAATCGCGACTTTGTCGAGGCGGCGAGGATCTCGGGGGAGGGACGCCTGCGCATCATCGTTGTCGAGATCCTTCCCAATCTGGTCCCGATCGTGGCCGCGTCGTTCCTCTTCACCACCCTCGCCGCCATCGGATCCTATGTGGCCATCGCCTTCCTCGGTCTGGCCGGCTCGCCCACCTCGTCGCCCGCCGGGCTCTGGAACTGGGGCGAGATGCTGCGCGAAGCCACCGCCCAGAGTGCGGTGCGCGGTGGGTGGTGGTGGTGGTGGGTGCCTCCGGGCCTCTGCATCGCCCTGCTCGGCACCTCACTCGCACTCCTCAACTTCGGGATCGACGAGTTCATCAACCCCCGGCTGCGCGTCGCCGGCCTCTCCCGCCGGGCCGCCAAGAGGGCGGGGATCGGGGTCCGGCCGAGCTTCGGCGTCACTCCGGTGGTGCGACGGAAGGCCAAGCCCGGCGGCGAGGTGACCGCGCCATGACGCTTGGCGACGTGCACCCCACACCGAACGCGGCGGTGCCCGCGGACCCGGCGGCGCGCTCAGCCGAGATTGCCGACCCGGTCCTCGAGATCCGGGGGCTCTGCGTGGATTACGGCCTGGGTGATGAGGCTGTTCACCCGGTCGTGGACTGCGACCTGGTCCTCCGGCGCGGACACGTGCTGGGGCTCGCCGGCGAGAGCGGTAGCGGCAAGTCGACCCTGGCGATGGCAGCCCTCCGCCTGCTCCGGTGGCCGGGCGTGATCACGGCCGGCCAGATCCTCTTCCACTCCAAACCCGCCTCCGGGGAGAGGCGCACCGTGGACGTCCTGGCGGCTGGCGAGGAGGAGCTGCGCTCCCTGCGCTGGTCCGAGATCTCGGTGGTCCCTCAGAGCGCCCTGAACTCTCTCAACCCCGTGGCCACGACACGCGCTCAGTTCGACGACCTGCTCCGCGTACACCGTCGCAACTTTTCTGCGGCGGAGCGGGTGGACCGGGCGGTGGAGCTCTTGGAGATGGTGGGGCTGACCCCCGACCGGCTGCGCAGCTATCCCCACGAGCTCTCCGGCGGCCAGCGGCAGCGGGTCATGATCGCCATGGCCCTGGCTCTCGACCCCCAGGTCATGATCCTGGACGAGCCCACGACCGCACTCGACGTCGTGACTCAGCGGGAGATTCTCGAGGAGTTGATGAGCCTGCGCGACCGCCTGGGTTTCGCCGCCCTCTTCATCACCCACGACCTCTCCCTGCTCATCGAGCTCGCCGACGAGATCGCGGTCATGTACGCGGGGCGCATGGTCGAGAGGGCTCCGGCGGTATCCCTCTTCCGCGCCCCCCGGATGCCGTACACCCACGGCCTGCTCCACTGCTTCCCGCCGATGCACGGGGAGCGCACAGCCATGGAGGGCATCCCGGGCTCGCCGCCCGACCTGCGAGCCCTTCCTCACGGGTGCGCCTTCCACCCGCGCTGCCCGTGGGCGATGGAGCGGTGCCGGTTGGAGACGCCGGCGCTCGTGCCCATCGGCGAGTCGGGTCGCACCGCAGCCTGCTGGCTCCACGCGGGTGACGTCGCCGTACCCCAGGACCTGGCCCTTCCCGACCCGCTGCAGCCGTCATCCGGAGCGATGGGGGCCGCTGCTCCCACGTTCCGCCGGAGTTCGCGATGAGCGTCGCAGCCCGTACCCCGTCCACCACGGCATCGGTCGCCGCGCCGCCGGCCCTGGAGGGAAGGAACCTCACCAAGTACTTCTCGGTGAAGGGCGGTCGCGGCCTCTTCGCCCGCCGGGCGCGCCTCTGCGCCGTGCAGGACTTCTCCATCGCTCTCTCCGCTGGAACGGTCACCGGCCTGGTCGGCGAGAGCGGCTCGGGGAAGACGACCGTCGCCCGGCTGCTGGCCAAGGTCATCACGCCCGACCTCGGCGAGCTGCTGATCGATGGCGAGCCGGCGCCGCGGGGGCGTCCGCGCTCCTACACGGCTCAGGTTCAGATGGTCCTTCAGGACCCCTTCAGCTCCCTCAACCCGGTGTACCGGGTGCGCCACGACCTGGTGCGCCCCCTGCAGATCCACCATCGTGCCACCGACATCGGCGCCGCCGTGAGTGACCTGCTCCGCCGGGTGGCGCTCGAGCCGCCCGAGCGTTTCGCGAACAAGTTTCCCCACGAACTCTCCGGAGGCCAGCGGCAGCGCGTGGCGATCGCTCGGGCGCTGGCGGTCCAGCCGCGGGTGCTTCTCGCCGACGAGCCGGTCTCGATGCTCGACGTCTCGGTTCGTCTGGGTTTGCTCAACCTGCTGGCCGACCTGCGCGATCGCGACCACCTGGCGATCCTCTACGTCACCCACGATATCGGCTCGGCGCGCTACCTGGCCGACACCATCATGGTGATGTACGCCGGCAAGCTGGTGGAGTCGGCGCCGAGCGCGATCCTCACCGACAGCCCGGCCCACCCCTACACCCAGCTCCTGCTCTCGGCCGCTCCCGACCCGGACCGCGCGGAGCCGCCGAGCCTGGCCGGAAGCGGTGCGCCGCCGAGCCTGATCTCCCCCCCGAGCGGATGCCGTTTCCATCCCCGTTGCCCCCACGCCATGGAGATCTGCAGCCGGGAGGTACCGCCCGACGTCCAGATCTCGTCGGGGCACGTTGCCGCCTGCTGGCTGCACGTCGACCCGGCCCAGCGCCGGACGGGCAGCAGTGGTGGAGAGGCCCCGCCGGAAGACGGCGCCCAGTACCGACCGGGCCCTGCCGGCGGGTCACCTGATCGTGAGCACGACCCGATGAGCAGCACCATCCACGAGGAGGGCTAGGAGGGTAAGGAGGACCAAGGAGGACCGGATCATGGGTGACAGCGTTCCGGGCTTCGCCGGAGCCCGGGAGGCATCGTGGAGAGGCGCGTGCGGCTCACCGCTCGGTGAGCCCGGATGCGACCGCTCTTGGCGGCGGTGCCTCACCTCGGCATCTATCAGCAGAATGTGCACCGCCCCCCCCGGGCTGTGCCTTACGGAGATTGCGAGCTTATGAATCGCAGAACATTGACAGGCCTGCTAGGGACGGCGGTCTTGACCGTGGCCGTTGCCGCTTGCGGGAGCACCAGCACCTCGTCGTCGTCACCGTCGACGGCCTCGACGGCGGGCCCACCGCTCATCGCGGAGCCCACCACTGGGGTGACGTTCTCGGACGACTTCAACCCCTATGACGGCAACTCGGTGGCGGAACAGATGGGCACGCGGTCGATGGTCAACGAGCCATTGATCGAGTACGACACCCTGGACCCGACCGCCAGCGGCACACACGACTGGCTGGCCAGCGGCTACAGCTTTGACAGCACTGGCACCAAGCTCTCGATCACCATCAAGACGGGCATCAAGTTCAACAACGGCACGTCCTTCGGGCCGGCTGACGTTGTTGCCACCTACGCGATGCTGATGAACCCCAAGGCGAACATCAACGGGATGCCGACCCAGTCGGCGGCCCCGACCGCCTCGGGTAACGTCGTCACCCTCACCTTCGCCACGGCGCAGTACACCGCGCTGTACACCATCCTCGGCAACGAGTACATGCTGCCGGCGTCCGAGGCGACCGCGATCAACGCGAATCCCACGATGAAGGTCACCGACCCGGTCGGCACCGGGCCCTTCATGCTGGACAGCTACTCCAGCTCTCTCATCAAGTGGAAGCCGAATCCCTACTACTGGGGCGGTAAGCCGCCGGAGTCCGAGATCGAGACCCCCTCGCTTGCCACCAACGCCGCCGCGAGCGACGCACTGGTGAGCGGCCAGCTCGATTGGGCCGGCAACGACATCCCCAACGTCTACTCCAACTACGTCGATCTCAACCCCCAGACCAACAACGCCTGGTTCGCCGCCGGTAGCACCGTCACCCTCTGGTTCAACCTGAACACGGGCAACGGCGGGGCCACCGGGATCGGGGACGCGCAGGTGCGCAAGGCGGTCAGCTACGGCATCGACCGCAACGCCCTCGGCCTCCTGGGTGAGTCCGGATACGAGGAGCCGGCGAGCTCCTCGAGTGGGCTGATCTTGCCCGCGCAGAAGTCGTACCTTCCGTCGAGCGGGGCTCTCACCGGCGATCTCTCGACCAGCGGCAACGTCCCGGACGCAGCGACTGCCAAGGCCGACAACCTGCCCACCGGGGATGACGTCTACGACATCCTCACCGCGGACGGTTACACGCCTCCGACCAGCTCCAGCTACGACAGCAGCACGGGGACGTACACCAAGGGCGGCAACTGCACCAGCAACAGCCCGACCAACTGCTGGGAAAAGGGCGGTCAGGACATCAGCTTCTCGGTTTATGACCCGATCGCCTTCTCTGACTACTGGGAAGACTGTGCCCTCATCTCGTCTGCCCTCCAGGCAGTGGGCATGGACGTGACCACCAAGCCCGCCCAGGGCTACTCCGACTGGTTCTCCGGATACTCCGCCAGCACCAGCGATTGGCAGACCCTGATCCACTGGGGCAGCGGCGGCAGCATCCCGTACATCCAGTACGAGGACTGGTTCGACGCCACCAGCTCCACCAACTCGGCTGCCTACACGGGCATGAAGGACTTCTCCGGTGACGCGGCCGCGGCAACAGCCCTGACCACGTACGCCGCCACCAACCCCAACGACACCTCGACGATTGACACCACCGTCCAGTCGCTCGAGAACATCATGTCGACTCAGGTTCCCTACGTGCCGCTGCTCTACGGCGCCGACTGGAACGTGTTCAGCAGCGCTGACTACACGAACTGGCCGAACCAGTCGCACCCCTACATGGACCCCAGCCCGAGCGATCCTCAGATGCCTTACATCCTGATGCAGCTCAAGCCGCTGGCTTCCTAACCCATCACCATCACTCCGCTCCGTCGAGCAGAGCGGAGAACAACTGAATAACCCCACCCCCCGTGGGTGGGCGGGTAGGGCCCGGCCGGCAGCGCGCCGGCCGGGCTTACCCGGCTCCGCGGACCGACCGCCGCGGGGTGCGTCGCAGCTCTGCCGTGATGCGGCGTCCGGTGGTGCGCAAGCGCCGCCGAACCCATCTGGGTGAGGGACTGCGCTGGACGGTCCCCCCGCGTGGCGCCCGGATGCTCAGCGGAGCTTGACCGGCAGTCGAGCCCTCAGCGGCCCTGGATCGGTTCGCTCAGGCGCAGGTCGCGCGACGAGCGGCCCGCGCGCAGCCGCCACCCGACCGCCGGCCAGGTCCATCCCCGTGGGCTCCCGTCGAATCGGGCGAAGGCACGGGATGGCACGGTGATGCGGACGGTCGCCTCCTCACCCGGGCCGGCATCGACAGGAGCGAAGGCGGCCAAGGCCCGCTGCGGGCGGCCGGGATCGCCGCGACCGGGGGCCGGCTCCAGGTAGAGCTGGACGATCTCGCGGCCGCTGCGTGTGCCGATGTTGCGCACCGTCACCGCTACCGGGAGATCCTCTCCCGCGCTGAGCTCGGCGAGGGCAGGCCGCAGGGCCACGTACTCCCAGTCGGTGTAGCCGAGCCCATGACCGAAGCAGAAAAGTGGCTCGGTGCCGGCACGGTCGTACCCGCGGTAGCCAATCAGCAGCCCCTCCGAGTACTCGAGCTCGCCAAAGTGGGGCTCGGCGGCGAGGACCGGGCAGTCGGCTTCACGCCGGGGCATGGTCACCGGGAGCCGTCCCCCGGGCTCCACGACGCCCAACAGGACGTCGGCGATCGCCTCGCCCATCGCCTGACCGGGAAGCCACACCTGGAGCACCGCAGCGACTTCGTCCGCCCAGGGCATGAGCACTGCCGACCCAGAGTTGACGACGACCACGGTTCGTGGGTTGGCGGCGGCAACGCGGCGGACCAGCTCGTCCTGGCGACCGGGCAGGGCCAGCGAATCGCGGTCGTACCCCTCGCTGTTGCCGCTCTCCGCCGAGCCCACCACGACCACTGCGGCGGTGGAGCGACGGGCGGCCTCGACTGCCTCGGCGATCATGACCTCCTCGTCCGGGGCAGCCGCGATGCCGAGACGGAAGATGACCAGACGGGCGCTGTGAACGCGGGTCGTGGGGAGGCCCTCGGCCGCGGGCCGCGCCTCGACCTCACGGCCGGACTCGAGGGAGGCCGGAAGATGGTTCTCGATCCAGATCTCGACCTCCCGACCGGCCTCCAGGTCGACGGGGACGCGGAGCTCGGGAGGTCGCGCGATCAGCCCCACCAGCTCCGGGGGCGCCAGGGTCGTCGCCTCGGCGACCCGCCGCCCGTCCACGCTGATCGCCATCCGGCCCAAACCGGCCGCGCCGATGAGATGAGGTCCACTCACCGCAGGCCGGTAGCGACCACGAATGACAATGCTCGACGCGCCGGCGTGGACGGCGTCGGGCAGGTCGTCCCACCAGGTGACGGCGTTGCGCTCATACCGCGCGTCGTACAGGAGGGCTCCGTCCTCGGCACGAACGGTGAGGCGCACTCCGGGCTCCCCGCTCACCGGGTCGTGCAGCGTCCCCTCCTCCGCCTCCGGGACGATGGACCAGGGACGGCAGCCGGGATGGAGCTCCACCGTCCCGTCACCGGCGGCGGAGCGCAGAGCGTCGACCAGGCCGGGTCGCCTGACCGGGAGGACCATGGCGCTCCCCCCTCCCTGGATCCTCGGCCAGGCAGCGTTTGGTCCCACCACGGCAATCTGCCGGCGGGCGTCGCCCTCGAGGGGCAGCAGTGCGTCCCGGTTGCGCAACAGGACGAAGGAGCGCCCGGCGACCCGACGCAGGAGGGCGGGGTCCACCCTGTGGGGCGCCCATGAGCCGCCGCCCGGGGCGGGCGTCGGTCCCTGCGACGTCGCTGCCGCTCTCTCGGGGGTGCTCAGGGCCCCCACTCGCCGGGCCAGACGCAGCAGGCGCAGCACCTTGTCGTCGATCTCCGCCACGGGCACCCGACCGGCCTCGACGGCGGCCACGAGGCGGTCCCCCCAGGGGCCGTCGGGGCCGGGCATCACCAGGTCCAGGCCCGCCAGCGCCGACGCCTCGGTGTCCCGGGTCGCGGTCCAGTCGGACAGCACCGCCCCGCCGTAACCCCACTCGTCCTTGAGCAGCTCCCGAATCAGTGGACGGTTGGCGGTCATGGTGAATCCGTTCACCGAGTTGTAACCGGCCATGATCATCGCCGGATCCGCCTCGCGGACACAGACCTCGAAGGGGACCAGGTACAGCTCCCGGAGCGTCGTCTCGTCGATCCGGGCGTCGTAGATCTTGCGCTCGGTCTCGGACTCGTTGGCCAAGAAGTGCTTGAGGCAGCAGGCGACTCCGACCTCCTGGACTCCCCGGATATAGGCGACGGCGATGCCCGCGGTCAGCCACGGATCCTCGGAGAAACACTCGAAGGCGCGCCCGCCGAGCGGCGTGCGCACCAGGTTCACGTTGGGGGCCAGAAGGACGTCCACGTCGAGAGAGCGGGCCTCACGGCCGAGGGCGGCGGCGACGTCGTGGATCAGCGCGGGGTCCCAGGTGGCGGCCAGTGCGATCGGGGCGGGCAGCGAGGAGACGGGGCGGTCGATCCGGAAGCGCACGCCACGGACCCCGGCCGGGCCGTCGGAGACGACTATCGGTCGGAGTCCGACCTGGTCATCGCCATGGAAGTACCAGTGGGTGGCCCCGGTGAGGAGACGGATCTTTCGCTCGAGGCTGAGCTGCGCGAGCAGCACCTTGTCGGTTGCGAAGACGTCGTCTTGCAACTGCGTCACTGTGGGGATTCTACTGCCTCGGATGAGCTTTCCCGCCCGGCCACGCCCCAGCGGTCTGACGTGGTCGCAGTCCCGATGGCGCTCCATCAGCCCCATGCCGCAGTACCCTTCAGACTGGCGTGGTAGTGTCACATGGTCGCGGGCGGCCTGATGCGGGCTGACGCTCCACGCGGGGCAGGCAGTCGTGGGCGTCATGGGAGATGACGTTGCGGTACGGACGCTTCGATGATGAGCGGCGGGAGTACGTGATCTCACGGCCCGACACCCCCCTCCCCTGGATCAACTACCTGGGGATGGAGGAGTACTTCGGGATCATCTCCAATACCGCCGGCGGCTACTCCTTCTTCCGCGATGCCCGGCTGCGCCGGCTCACCCGCTACCGGTACAACAACGCCCCCCTTGACCTTGGTGGGCGCTACATCTACCTGCGCGACGACGCAACGGGCCAGAGCTGGTCGCCGTCCTGGCAACCGACCCAAACTCCCCTGGACAGCTACGAGTGCCGGCACGGGCTCTCCTACACCAGCATCGCCGCGAGCCATGGCGGCATCCGGTCCGAGACCCTCTACTGCGTTCCGCTGGGGCAGACCCTGGAGATATGGCGGCTCCGGCTCGCCAACCTGACCGCGGAGCGGCGACCGCTCTCGATCTTCTCGTCCGTCGAGTTCTGCCTCTGGGACGCCCAGGACGACGCCACCAACTTCCAGCGCAACTTCTCCACCGGCGAGGTCGAGGTGGAGGGGAGCGTCATCTATCACAAGACCGAGTACCGCGAGCGCCGCAACCACTTCGCCTACTTCGCCTGCTCGGAGGCCCTCGCCGGGTTCGACACGGCCCGCGAAGCCTTTCTCGGTCCCTATCGCGGCTTCGATCGTCCGATCGCGGTCGAGCGGGGGAGCGCCGGCAACTCGATGGCCCATGGGTGGGCCCCGCACGGTTCTCACCACGTCCGGCTCGAGCTCGGCCCCCGCGAGGAGCGCGAGATCGTCTTCCTCCTCGGCTACGGGGAGAACCCGGTGGCTGAGAAGTTCGACCCGCCCGGGAGCCAGCAGATCAACAAGCGGACGGTCAGGCCGGTGATCGACCACTGGCTGCAATCGGGCAACGTCGAGGCCGGAATCCGCGGGCTGCGCGAGCGGTGGGATGAGCTGCTCTCGAATGTGAACGTGAGCACCCCGGACGAACACACCAACCGGATGGTGAACGTCTGGAATGCCTACCAGTGCATGGTCACCTTCAACCTGAGCCGGTCCGCCTCGTCATACGAGTCCGGGATTGGACGGGGGATGGGCTTCCGCGACTCCGCTCAGGATCTGCTCGGCTTCGTTCAGATGATCCCGGAGCGCGCACGGCAGCGGATCCTCGACATCGCCGCCACCCAGCTCCCGACCGGAGGCGCGTACCACCAGTACCAGCCGCTGACCAAGCGCGGCAACGACGCCATCGGATCGGGGTTCAACGATGATCCGCTGTGGCTCATCGTCGGCGTGTCCGCGTATGTGCGGGAGACCGGCGACGCGACGATCCTGGACGAGCTCGTGCCGTTCGCCGAACGGGAAAGCACCCCGGTGCCTCTGCACGAGCACCTGCGCCGTTCCTTCCGGTACACGCTCGACCGGCGCGGTCCGCACGGCCTGCCGCTGATCGGCAGGGCGGACTGGAACGACTGCCTGAACCTCAACTGCTTCTCCGGCGCGCCCGGCGAGTCGTTCCAAACCACGGCCAACACCACCGACGGCACGGCGGAGTCGGTGTTCATAGCCGGCCTGTTCGTCCTCGCCGCGGGGGAACTGGCCGACCTAGCCGACCTACGGGGCCAGGCTGATGATGCCGGCTGCTGCCGGACCGAGGCGGAGAAAATGGCCGGAGTGGTCGAGCAGTCCGGCTGGGACGGCGAATGGTTCTTGCGCGCGTACGACCATTACGGGCAGCTGGTCGGGTCCGCGGAAAACGCGGAGGGCCAGATCTTCATCGAGCCGCAGGGCATGTGTGTTCTGAGTGGCATCGGCATGGACAACGGCATGGCGGCCAAGGCGCTGTCCAGCGTGAACGAGCACCTGGCGACCAGCCACGGCATCATGCTGCTGCAGCCTGCCTACAGCCGCTATCACGTGGAGCTCGGCGAGATCTCCTCCTACCCGCCTGGGTACAAGGAGAACGGCAGCGTTTTCTGCCACGTCAACCCCTGGGTGATGATCGCCGAGGCGATGCTCCGTCACGGTGACGCCGCGTTCGGTTATTACAAGCAGATCAACCCGTCGGCACGCGAGGCGATCAGCGACATCCACCGATGCGAGCCATATGTCTACGCCCAGATGATCGCGGGGAAGGACGCCGCGGCGCACGGCGAGGCCAAGAACTCCTGGCTCACTGGAACGGCGGCCTGGAACCTCGTCGCGATCACCCAGTGGATCCTGGGTATCCGCCCGGAACTGGACGGGCTGCGCGTCGACCCGGTGGTGCCGGCGGGGTGGCACGGTTTCACCGCCACCCGGCGATTCCGCGGCGCGACCTACGACATCAGCGTCCGCAACCCCGACCACGTGAGCGGCCGGGCCGGTAGCGTGCGGGTAGACGGTCGGCAGATCGAAGGAACGCTCCTGCCGCTCGCGCCGGCCGGAATGACCGTTCAGGTTGACGTGCTCATCGGTCCCAGCTAGCAGCTCGAGGCCGGTTGAAATTTTCATCGTCAGCGGCCTCATGGCTCGTGAATTTGTGCTGGTCACGGCACCTGAATTGCCCGGCGCAGACAGGATGTCGAGCAGTGCTATTGGCAGTGGCGGCGCCCGAGGTTAGCGTCGCGATCGGTCCCGGGATCGAATCCGGCGACCGGCAGCCCCAGGGGCCTGATCTCACCGGACGAAGGGCTGAGCCATGGGAACCTTCCGCCGCCACCTCGCCGTGGTCGCGAGCGCGCTTGTTATCCTCGCGGCCATGCTGGCCGCTCTCGGCTCAGGGTCGGTCGGCGAGGCACACGCGGCTACGGCGGCTACGGCGGCGAAGGCCATGCCCGGCATTGTGGCTGCCATCGGAGAGCAAGCCGTCGCCGCGGCGCCGGCGCTGTCCGGCCAGCCGGCCCAGTCAGCCACCGCTGGCGCAGGGTACTGGCACACCAGCGGCAATCAGATCATCGACTCCGACGGGAACCCGGTGCGGATCGCCGGGATCAACTGGTACGGCTTCGAGACGCCGGACGAGATCGCGCACGGCCTGTGGGCGCAGGACTATCGCACGATCATCGACGACATCAAGACCCTCGGATACAACACCATCCGGATCCCGTTCTCCAACCAGATGGAGGAGACGCCGATAGTCCCGCAGAACCTGGCCTTCAACAACAACTCCGGCCCGATCAACACCCCGCTGGAAGGTCTGAACGCGCTGCAGGATCTCCAGGCGATCGTCACCTACGCGGGTGAGGAGGGGCTGAAGGTCATCCTCGACGACCACCGGTCAGAGGCAGGGGAGTCGGCTGAGACGAACGGCCTGTGGTACACCTCCACGTACACCAGCCAGGACTGGGTGAATGACTGGGTGACGCTGGCCAAGATGTTCGCTAACGACCCCACCGTGATCGGCTTCGACCTGCGCAACGAGCCGCACACACCGGCCGGCGACACCTACGCCGAGGGCGCCACCTGGGGCACGGGCAACACCGCGACCGACATCAGGCTCGCGTACGAGCAGGCCGGTAACGCCGTCCTGGCCGTGGACCCAGGCGCGCTGATCTTCTGCGAGGGGATTAGCGAGTACCCGGACTCGTCCTCGTCCACCGGGTACGACGCCACCTGGTGGGGCGGTGACCTGCAAGGCGTTGCGCAATACCCGGTGGTGCTCAGCTCACCGGGCCACGTGGTGTATTCGGCGCACGACTACGGTCCCGTCCTATACCAGCAGACGTGGTTCAATTCCTCGACCACGCCGGCGTCCCTCGACGCGGTCTGGAACATGTACTGGGGCTACATCTACGCCGACGGCATCGCCCCCATCTGGGTTGGCGAGTTCGGCACCGACAACACCGCCGCGGACATCGAGTCCGCTGCGGCCGGGTCTCAGGGCCAGTGGTTCGAGAGCCTGGTCGCCTACCTGACGGCGCATCCGTGGATGGGCTGGACGTACTGGGCGCTGAATGGCGAAGACGCCTACGACCTGCTCGATGGCAACTACGACCCGGAACCGGTCAGCTCGGTGAAGCAGGATCTGCTCCAGACAATCCAGTTCCCGCTGCCCGGCGCGCAGAACGGCACCCCGCCGCCGACCGGCTCCTCGGCGCCGGTGTCGTGCTCGGCGGTGTACTCGCTGACCAACTCCTGGCCGGGCGGTTTCCAGGCGCAGCTGGTGCTCACCAACACAGGTACCAGTGCGATCAGCCCATGGTCGCTGACCTGGACGTTCCCCGGCGATGAGCATATCTCCAGCATGTGGACCGCCAGCTACGCCCAGTCCGGCGAGAACGTCACCGCCACCAACGAGTCCTACAACGCCACTATCGCGCCGTCGACCTCGGTCACCATCGGCTTCACCGGGACGTACACCAACAGCGATGCGGCGCCGACGAGTTTCTCGGTCAACGGCACTGCCTGCAGCTGAGGAGAAAACGTTGAGAACCTTGCCACGGGCACGTCTGCTTCTTGCCTCGATCGGAGCCGTGTTGCTGGTGGCCACGCTCGGGGTGGTGGCGATGCCAAGGGTGGCGCACGCGGCGCCCTCCACCACCGGCGTGTTCGATTATGCCGAGGCGCTGCAGGACTCGATGTTCTTCTACGAGGCACAGCGGTCCGGCCAGCTTCCGCCGGACAACGAGGTGGACTGGCGCGGCGACTCGGATCTGTCCGACGGCTCGGACAACGGCGTCAACCTGACCGGCGGCTATCACGACGCCGGGGACCTGGTGAAGTTCGGGCTGCCCGAGGCATGGGCGATGGACATGCTCGCCTGGAGCCTGCTGGATTACCCGGCGGGCTACGCCGACGCGGGCCAGACCCAGACCGCCGAGGAGAACCTGCGCTGGGGCGACGACTACATCCTGTCCGCCGCCACCGGCCCGGACACCTTCTACGGGCAGGTCGCCAACCCGTCGACCGACCATCAGTACTGGGGACCGGCCGAGACCAACCCGACCGTGCGGCCGTCGTACGCGGTGACCTCGTCATGCGCGGGTTCGGACCTGGTTGGCCAGGCGTCCGCCGCGCTCGCCGCGTCGTCCATCGTGTTCAAGACCGCCGACCCCACATACTCCGCAGAGCTGCTGTCGCAGGCGGAATCGCTGTTCACGTTCGCCGACACCTACCTTGGCGACTACTCGAACTGCATCACCTCTGCACAGGGGTTCTACAACTCCTTCAGTGGCTACTGGACCCAGCTGGTGGCCGCGGAGATCTGGCTCTACAAGGCCACCGGCGCGGCCAGCTGGCTGACCAAGGCCGAGACGGACTTCGCGAACATGCCGCTGGCCTCCCAGTCCACGCTGCACGAGTACAACTGGACGGTGAACTGGGACGACGACAGCTTCGCGGACTACATCTGGATGGCCAAGCTCACCGGCCAGCAGCAGTACATCACCGATGCCGAGGACAACCTGGACTGGTGGACAACCGGCTTCGACGGGACAGAGGTGTCGTATTCGCCGGGCGGCGAGGCCTTCCTGAACAACTGGGGGTCGCTGCGGTATTCGTCCAACGCGGCGTTCCTCGCCCTGGAGTTCAGCAACTACCTGACCGCGAACGGCCTCGATCCGACCCGGGCGACGGCCTATCACAACTTCGCTGTCCAGCAGATCAACTACATCCTCGGGCAGAACCCGAACAACATGAGCTACGAGGTCGGATTCACCAACAACGGCACGAACACCGCCTGGTCGCAGTACCCCCACAACTCCACCGCGCACGACTCGTGGGACGACAACCTCACCACGCCGGCCCAGACCAGGCACCTGGACTACGGCCTGCTGGTAGGCGGCCCGGACTCAGCCAACGACCAGTACACCGACCAGCGGGCTAACTACCAGGAGACCGAGGGCGCGCTCGACTACAACGCGCTGTTCTCCGGCGATCTCGCCGCGCTCACCCAGCAGTACGGCGGCACGCCGATCGCGGACTTCCCAGCGCCGGAGACCCCGGACGGGCCGCAGATCTACCTGCAGGCCGCGATCAACAACGAGAGCAGCAACTTCATCGAGATCAAGGCGCTGGTCAACAACCAGTCGGCCTGGCCGGCCAAGCAGATGCCGGACGCCAGCTTCCGCTACTACTTCACCCTGGACTCCGGCGAGACCGCCAGCCAGATCACCCTGTCCTCGTCGTATAGCCAGTGCGGCGCGCCGACCGGCCCCTTCCAGTACTCCGGCTCGACCTACTACATCCAGGTGTCTTGCGCCAACCTCAACCTCGAGCCGGTCGGCGAGGACGACTACACCAACGACGACTACCAGGCCCAGGTGCAGTTCCGGATCACGTTCCCGTCGGCACACAACCCAGCGGAAGACTGGTCATTCCAGGGCCTTCCGTCCACTGTCGGCGCGACCCCGGTGACGGTCAGCGACATGACGCTCTACTCCGGGAACACGCTGGTCTGGGGTACTCCGCCTGTGTCAGCCTCGGGGCCGTCGGCGCCAGGGTCGCTGACCGCTGGATCGATCACCTCGACCGATGCCACGCTGGCCTGGACCGCCTCGAGTGCCGGTACCAACCCGGTCGTCGGCTACGACGTCTACACCTCGACCGGGACGCTGGTCGGCACCACCACCTCGACGTTGTTCGCGGTGACCGGCTTGAACGCGGACCGGACGGCGCCCTACGGGTACTACGTGACGGCCGTGGACAGCCAGGGCTACGCGTCACCAGCCTCGAACATCGCGCAGTTCATCACCTCGCCGGACACGTCGCTGACCGCGTCGGACACGGTGCCGCCGTCTGAGCCGGGCACGCCGTTGGTCAACTCGGTCAGCTCGACCGGTGCCAAGTTGTCGTGGGGAGCTTCTATCGCGGGGACCAACAAGCTCACTGGGTACCGGGTCTATGAGCTGGCTCCGTCGACCGGGCTGGTGGCGACCACCACCTCACCGTCGTACGCGCTGACCGGGCTGACTGGCTCGACGGCGTACGCATACGTGGTCGAAGCGATCGACAGCCAGGACAGGACCTCGCAGTTCGCGACGCCGGCCACGTTCTTCACAGGGGCACCTGCCACTACGTCCTCGCCGTCGCCTTCTCCCTCGCCGTCTTCTTCACCCTCCCCCTCGCCTTCACCTTCGCCTTCTCCCTCTCCCTCTCCCTCGCCTTCACCGTCTCCGTCGCCTTCTGGGTCCACCTCACCGGGCGTGCTGTCGTGCTCGGCCGTCTATTCGCTGGTCAACTCCTGGAGCGGCGGATTCCAGGCGCAGGTGACGCTAACCAACACGGGCACCGGCACGATCAACCCGTGGACGCTCATCTGGACCTTCCCCGGTAACCAGCAGATCAGCGACCTCTGGAACGCCGCCTACACCCAGTCCGGCGAGCATGTCACGGTGACCCCCGAGTCCTACGACGCTTCCATCGCGCTATCCGGGTCGGTCACGATCGGCTTCACCGGAACATTTACTAACAGCGACGCTTCCCCCACCAGCTTCTCGGTGAACGGAACCGCCTGTACCACCTGAACCCCGCCCGCCGGCTACCGGAGCGAGTGAGTCAGTTCGCGGTACACGTCAGGTTTGGCAGCGAACTGGGTGCGGTGCCCGTGCCGAGCAGGCCGAACGTGGTCGAGCCGCCCGCGGGTATCGCGCCGTCGTAACTGAGGTTGCTGATGTCGACGGCGGCACCCGACTGGGTTTCGCTGGCGCTCCAGATCTGCGAGATCGTCTGCGACCCCGGCCACGAGTAGCCGACGGTCCAGTCGGCCGTTGCAGCCGTGCCGGAGTTCGTCACGGTGAACCCGAGCTGGAATC
>JBEKGP010000027.1:0-47791 GCA_050012735.1 Candidatus Dormibacteria bacterium | reverse complement strand
CACCCAGCCCCGGGAGCAGGCCGAGGTCACGGTGTCCCGCCTCCACGGCTTTGGTCTCCAGGCGACCATGGGTCGCGGGTAGGGCGCCGGTGGCCGAGGTCCGCAAGCGGCGCGGCCGGATCCAGATCCGTCTCGACGCCGATGAGAGAGCGGCGCTGGTGATGATCGTCGACCAGCTGGCCCCGAGCCTCGGCCAGGTCCGCCCGACCGTCCCCGTCGCCTACGACGATCCCGAGTTCCAGGCCGAGTACGACCGCTGGGTGCGCCCCGAGATCGAGCGGAGCCGGGAGACCGACCTCGACGTCATCCGGGACTGCATCGGCTCGGGGGAGGACGTGACCGTGCTCACCGAGGAGCAGGCGCTCGCCTGGGCGCGCGGCCTCAACCTGCTGCGTATCACCGCGGGCGGAATCATGGGCGTCGAGGAGGATGGCTGGGAGCAGCAGGCGGACGACGCCATGCGGCGCTCCCCCGAGTTCCGGGTGCTGCTCGCCCTCGGCCTCATCCAGGAGGAGCTGATCGCCGTCCTGGAGGGCTGAGGCTTCGCGCCGTCGCGGCGCCGGCCTCGCACCATCGCGACCCCCCCGCCGGTGCGAGTTGTCTGCACCGGTGCGTTGTCGCGTGCGCCAACGGTGTCGGCCGTTGTTCCAAGCCGGAGCCCTCACCGCCTCTGGTTGCTGTCGCCCGCGCGCTACAGACCCGAGTCACGGACGAGAAGATGAGCAACCCGTTGGCCACGGCCGCCTCGACGATCAGGGGCACCCTCATCGCTTGGGGGTCGGGTTGATTGTGCTGCCCCTGCTGGTGAGGCTCCCGCCGCAGGATTCGATCTGAAGGACTCAGGTAGCCAGCCCCGCCGTCTCGCCGGAGCGAACGCTCGATGACGAGCGGCGACGCGCGGGTACGTGCGCAGCGAAGGCTCTGCGCAGGCGGCAGTTGCAAAGCCGCTCCCGGGGTTCCCCGCGTGGCCTGCCACGTGGGGTGGGATCAGAGGACGCCGAGCGCCAGTCGAGGCGCTCGGACGGCCGCGCCGCAGTGAAGCACCACCCGCGCGGCTCCGCGCTCCAGCGAGCACCTTCGTCCGAGCGGGCGGTACCGATGCGTCGCTGGCCCTGATTAGTAGCGGGTCACCTTGAGCGAGAGGTCCAGGGCGATCGCGCTGTGGGTCAATGCTCCCACCGAGATGAAGTCCACCCCGGCGAGCGCATACGCCCGAGCGTTGCCCGGCAGCACACCGCCGCTCACCTCGACGACGGCGCGGCCCCGGATCAGGCCCATCGCCTCGCGCACCTGGCCCGGCGAGAAGTTGTCGAGGAGGATGCGGGGTGCCTTGTCGGTGAGCGCCTGCTGGAGCTCCTGGAAGCAGCCGACCTCGACGATCACGTCGTCCTCGGGGTACGCCTTGCGAATGGCGCGCAGCGCCGGGGTGACCCCGCCCACCAGGGCGAGGTGGGTGTCCTTGATGAGGATGGCGTCGTAAAGGCCGAAGCGATGGTTGTCGGCGCCGCCGATGCGGGTCGCGTATTTCTCCAGCGAGCGCAGCCCCGGGGTGGTCTTGCGGGTGTCGAGGATGGTCGCCTTGGTGCCCTCGACCGCCTTGACGTAGCGGGCGGTCATGCTGGCGATCCCGGAGAGGTGCTGGAGGAAGTTGAGGGCGACCCGCTCCGCCTTGAGGATGGCCCGGGCCGGACCGTAGAGGCGGATGACGATCTGGTCCTCCTGGACCTTGTCGCCGTCCTTGGCTTTGGCGTCGAACTGCACCCGCTCGTCGAGGAGCTCGAAGGCGCGGCGCGCCAGGGACAGCCCACAGATCACGCCGTCCTGCTTGCAGACGACCTTGCCCCGGCAGGTCATGGCCGCGGGGATGAGAGCATCGGTGGTGACGTCGCCGGCGCCGAGGTCTTCCTCGAGGGCCGCGCGGATGAGAGTGTCGAGATGCTCGGGGGCGAGCGGTTCAGTGATGGGCTGCAGGGTCGTGGACAACCTCTACTCCTCTCTTTTCCCGCATGACGTGGGACACACGCCAGCGGTCGATGCTCGTGGGGAAGTCACCACGGTGGTGAGCGCCCCGGCTCTCCTCTCGGTAAAGCGCGGCCTCGACGATGAGCCGGGCCGCGGTGTGGGCGAGCCGGCCGCGCCGATGCGCGAGCCAGTTCCTGCCCTGTTCCCCCTCCTCCCCCATCTGCGCGATCACCGCCCTGGCAGCGGTGAGGGCGGGGCCGGTGCGGCTGATGCCGCAGGCCGACCACATCAGCTCGCGCAGTTCCTGCTCGGCCGCCAGGTCGGCGAGCCGGGTCTCCAGCGCCACGGCGGGGAGCTCGGTGATGGACCCGGCGGGCCGGCCGGCGAGCCCGGCGACGGCCGCCAGGGCGGCATGCCGGCCGAACACCGTACCCTCCAGCAGCGAGTTGCTCGCCAAGCGGTTGGCGCCGTGCACCCCGGTCCGGGCCACCTCACCGCACGCGTACAGGCCGCGGACGGTGGTCGCCCCGTCAAGATCCGTGACCACGCCGCCGATGGTGTAGTGGGCGGCGGGGGCGATCGGGATGGGCTGCTCGACGGGGTCGACGCCGTGGCTCCGGCAGGTGGCGACGATGGTCGGGAAGCGCTCGGCAAGGCGCTCGCCGACGCCGCGGCAGTCGAGGAACACCGATGCGCTGCCGCTCCGCGCCATCTCCTCCCAGATCGACCGGGCGACGATGTCACGGGGAGCCAGCTCGCCGCGGGGGTCGGCGTCCTGCAGGAAGCGCCGCCCGTGCGCGTCCACGACCAGACCGCCCTCGCCACGAACCGCCTCGCTGATGAGGAAGGCGGGGGCTCCCGCCAGCGCGAGGACGGTGGGGTGGAACTGGATGAACTCGACGTCGGCGATGTCGGCGCCCGCCTCGTACGCGAGGGCGATGCCGTCGCCCGTGGCCCCGGCCGGGTTGGTGGTGTGACGCCAGAGGGCGGATGCCCCACCGGTCGCGAGGATCACGGCCCCGGCAGTCACCCGCGCCCTCTCGCCGGAGGCGGGATCGCAGAGCTCGACGCCGACGCAGCCGGCACCGTCAAGCACCAGCTGGGTGACAACCTGGTCCCGGAGGACGGTGGCGCCACTCTGGTGAAGGCCCTGCAGCAGGGCGGCCTCGATGGCCGCACCGGTGGCGTCGCCGCCGGCGTGGAGCACCCGGGCCCGGCTGTGAGCAGCCTCCCGGTGGAGGTCGATGCCGTCCCGGTTGCGGTCGAATGCCACGCCCCAGTCGGCCAGCTGGGCCACCCGGGCCGGCGCCTCCTCGACCATCTGGCGCACCGCTCGCTCGTCGCAGAGGCCGCGCCCGGCGGCCATGGTGTCCTCGAAGTGCAGCTCGGGGGAGTCGTCGGGACCGACCGCAGCGGCGATCCCGCCCTGGGCAGCCGCGGTGCAGCCATCGTCGGTGCTGCCCTTGCTCACCACCAGCACGCGGGCGTGCGGGGCGGCGGTGAGCACGGCGGCGAGCCCGGCGACGCCACCGCCCACGACCACGATGTCGGGGGCCGATCCTCGAAGTCTGGAAGTCACGGTCAGGACGTCACCGCCTCGGGGAGGGCCCGGTTGCGGGCGTCGACCTGGACGATGCGGGGGACGTGCCGTCCGAGTTCGGCGTCGTCGTATTGGGCGTAGGTGATCACGATGGCCAGATCGCCGACGGCGCCCAGGTGGGCGATGGCGCCGTTGAGGCCCAGCTCGCCCGGCCCGCCCTCGATCGCGTAGGTGACGGCCCGTGCCCCATTGGTCAGGTTGAGGACGTGGACCTGCTCACCAGGGAGGATGTCGGCGAGCCGCATGAGCTCCGGGTCGATGCTGCAGGAGCCCTCGTAGTCCAGGTCCGCACCGGTCACGGTGGCGCGGTGGATCTTGGACTTGATGACGGTGCGCAGCATCCTTCGCTCCTCTCCGAATCCAGGCCGAACAGGGGTCACTCCCCCACACCGACGACCAGCCCTTCATCGGTTCCCGGCGTGAGCACGTCGATCAGCCGGACGCCACCCATTCTAGCAGCGATGAGAATTTCGCACCGAACGTGCATCTTCGTGATCGGGAGGAAGGTCAGCGCGTCGACGACAGCCACGTAGTCCACGTCCAGTCCGGGGCTCTCGGCGAGCCGCCGCAGGGCCACATCGCGGATCGCCTCGGCGTCCCGCTCCCCGAGGCGGAAGGCCTCATCGGCGGCGGCCAGGGCGGCCGGGATGGCGAGGGCCTGGCGCCGCCCTGCGGCATCGAGCCGGGTATTGCGGCTGGAGAGGGCGAGGCCGTCCGGGTCACGGACGGTGGGGCAGACGACGATCTCGGTTCCGGTGTCCAGATCGGCGGCCAGGCGGCGGACGACGGCGCACTGCTGCGCATCCTTGTGCCCGAAGTAGGCGCGATCCGGCCGGGCGGTGACCAGGAGTTTGGTGACTACCGTCGCCACGGCCTCGAAGTGCCCCGGGCGATGAGCCCCCTCGAGGGTATCGACGAGCGCCCCCCGCAGATTGACCCGGGTGACGAACCCCTCCGGGTACATGGCGGCCTCGCTGGGAACGTAGGCGAGGTCCACCCCCAGCTCGGCGCAGACGGCGAGGTCGGCGTCCAGGGAACGTGGATACAGCTTGAAGTCCTCGCCCGGGCCGAACTGGGTCGGGTTGACGAAGATGCTCACCACCGTCCGGTCGCATTCCGTTCTCGACCTCTGGATCAATCGACGGTGGCCGGCGTGCAGCGCGCCCATGGTCGGCACCAGCCCGAGGCTCTGGCCGGCGGCCCGGATCCGATCGCACCGGCGGTGCAGCTCCTCCGGGCCATCGACCCGGCTGAGGGGTGAGCGCGGGTCAGCTGTATGTGTGGGCATCGTCGGGGAAGGTTCCCGCAGCCACCTCGGCCGCATAGGCACGGGTGGCGGCCACCGCCTCGTCGCCGAGCGGGGCGAAGACCTTGACGAACTTGGGCAGGGGGTCGCGGTTCAGCCCCAGCAGGTCGTGAAAGACCAGGACCTGCCCGTCGCAGCCGGGGCCGGCGCCGATCCCGATGGTGGGGATCGTGAGGGAGGCGGTCACCGACGCCGCCAGCGGCCCGGGCATGCCTTCGAGCACGACGGCGAAGGCGCCCGCCGCCTCCAGCTCCCGGGCATCGCTCTCGATCCTGGTGCCCGCCTCCGCCTCCCTCCCCTGCACCCGGAAACCGCCGAAGAGGTTGACGAACTGGGGGGTCAGACCGAGGTGGCCCATCACCGGGATGCCGCGTTCGGTCAGCTGCGCCACCAGCTGGACGACCCGGCCGCCACCCTCGACCTTGACCGCATGCATCCCCGCCTGCAAAAAGCTGGCCGCGTTGGCGATGGCCTGCTCGTCGGAGGCGTGGTACGAGTTGAACGGCATGTCCCCCACCAGGAGCTGGTCGGGGGCGCCACGAGCGACCGCCCGGGCATGGTGGAGCATCTCCTCCATGGTCACGGGCAGGGTGTTGCGGTAGCCGAGCATGACCATGCCGAGGGAGTCGCCGACGAGGAGGACGGGGATCTCGGCCTCGGCCAGGATCCTCGCCGTCGTGTAGTCGTACGCGGTGAGCATGGCGAACCGCTCGCCGCGGCGCTTGCGTTCGAGCAGGCTCCGGATGGTCACTGGCATGTCGGGTCCTCCGTGGTGGACGGGGAGGCGGGGGTGTTGCTTCGCTGCGGCCCGGACGTCGGCACGCCCTGACTGGCGTGCCGCGTCCTTCGCTCAGCGGCATTGCTGCTGCCGCCTGCGCAAAGCCTGCGCTCAGCACGCACCCCCGCCTCGCCTTCCCGGTGTCCGCCTGCCTTGGCGGTTTCTAGCGGTGTGCGCCCCTTGGGCGCATGGTCTGGATGGGGGGGGCGGCCTTCGAGCAAGACAGCCAACTCGTCGCGCCCCGCGGCTCCCGCCAGGCGGAGCAACTCGAGGGAGAGGGCGCGATAGAGGGCGGCGGCGTCGGGTCGCGCTTCGAGGGCTTCGAGATGGGCGGCGACTGTGGCGGTGTCGCCTCTCACCACCGGGCCCGTGAGGGCCGCCCGCGGACCGACCCGGCGGGCGTTGGCGAGGGCCCCCTCCATGAGGCCGATCAGCGCCTGCTCGGCGATGTCCGGCTCCAGCCCCCCCGCCACCAGCAGCTCGGTGCCGGCGGAGAGCAGGGCGAGGGGTGCGTTGCCCGCCAGCACCGCGGCGGCGTGGTAGAGGGCGCGGGTTCCGGGGGTCAGCTCGATCGGCCGGCCGCCGAGATCATCGGCGAGGCTGCGGAGCGGTGCCCGGAGGGCGAGATCCGCTTCGATCGCCATCAGCGCGCCCCGGAGGAGCGGAGCCGATTCAACGCCGGCTAACGCCTGAAAGGGGTGCAGGCAGCCGATGGTCGCCCCGGTCACCCGCAGCGCCGCCAGTGCCTCGAGCCCGAGGCTGGCGCTGCAGTGCGCCACTCCGTGACCGCTGAGGGCGGTACCTCCGGCGGCCACCGAGGCGGCGACCCCGACAACGGCGGCGTCGGGGACGGTGAGGAAGGTGAGGTCGGCGGCGAGGATCGCCGCCAGCGGAGTGGGTGCGGGCCGGGCACCGACCCGTGCCGCCAGGAGAGCGGCGCGCCCCGGGTCCCGGCTGGCGATCGCGATGACGGGGTGCCCCGCCACGGTCAGCGCGGCGGCCAGGGCGCCGCCGGCACGCCCGGCGCCGATGACGGCGATGGTGGCGGGCCAGCCCAGCGGGATGGCACTCGGCGCCGACATCTCACCACGCGCGGCTGTCACCGTCTCGGTCACCTCTGGATCCAAGCGGGCTGGGTGCGCCCGTCCGGCTCCGCGCCACGCCCTTCGCCTCGAGGCGCCGCTTGGCGTCCCCGGGCAGCCGAACTTACGGAGGGGATGGGCCGGTGCTGAGTGTACCGCTCGCCTGACGCGGGCCCCGCCCGCCTCAGCTGTATCGGGGCCGGGGGGCGACCAGCGAGAGGCCGAGAAGCCCGCCGTAGAGGATGTCCCAGCCGAGCACGAGGAGGTAGACGGCCCGCTCGGCGGAGACGGCGTCGCCGAGCTGACTGAGGGCGGAGACGACGCTCACCAGGGTCAGGACGAGCAGGATCACCCGGAAGATCGCAAACCTGGCCAGCCAGGCGAAGAGCGCGGTCACAACGAGCAGGACGGCGACCGCGACCGCCACGTCGGGGCCCAGGTCGACGGTGCGGGTCACCACCCCTGAGGCCGTGCCCTGCTCGAAGGTGACGTGCGGGAAGAAGATGCCGGCCAGCATCAGGAGCGCCGCGACGAGCACGGACGACACGGCGATGGCGACGCGCACCCAGAGCACCCAGTCCGTGCCGCTCCTCTCCTGGGCGGCCGGGTGTCCGGCGTACCCCCCCGAGACCCAGCCGACCGGGGGCGGGTAGGCGGCGCCGGCCGCCGGATTGCCACCGGGTGGCCCGATCTGGGCTCCACCCCCGGGATCCCAGACCTGATCGACTCGAGCACCCATCGGCGTGATCAGGGGCGCGCCGCACGCGCGACAGCCCGTCGATCGCCCAAGTGGCTGCCACAGCCAGCATCTGGGACAGGTGACGTCCGGCATCGACCCGAGTGTCCCAGTCCGCGATCTCCCGGCGGCGAACGGTCCGGTCGCGGATCGGTTGCAGCCCGTCCCTGGAGCGGGCTGGCGGACACCCGTCCCCGGGGCCCGGTCCGGTTCAGACCCCGGCTGCCACCTCGCCCAGTTCGGGCCCGGCCGGCTCCTGGGTGCCCTCGATCTCGTCGATGATCCGCTTCATCTCGGCCCCCTCCATGGTCTCGACCTCGGTCAGGCGCGCGGCCAGCACACGGAGGATGTGCTCGCGACGGCGGAGGACCTCCTTGGCCCGGAGGAAGGCGGTCTCGACCAGGTGGTGCACCTCCTGGTCGATCTCGGAGGCGATGTCCTCGGAGTAGTTGCGCTGCTCGCCGAGGTCACGGCCCAGGAAGACCATCTCCTGGCGCTCGCCGAAGGTGCGGGGGCCCAGCTTGTCGCTCATCCCCCATTCGGTGACCATCTTGCGAGCCAGGTCGGTGGCCTTGCGGATGTCGTCGCTCGCCCCGGTCGTGATGTTGGCCTCGCCCAGGATGAGGTCCTCGGCGCAGCGTCCCCCGAGCATCTGGGCGAGCTGGTCGAGGAGCTCGGCCTTGCTGACCAAATACCTGTCCTCGGTGGGCAGCGAGAGGGTCCAACCCAGGGCCATGCCGCGGCTGACGATGGAGATCTTGTGCACCGGGTCGGTGTGCTCCAGGCTCATCCCGACCAGGGCGTGGCCCATCTCGTGATAGGCGATGGTGGCCTTCTCGTTCTCGCTGATCATCCGGCTCTTGCGCTCCGGGCCGGCGATCACCCGGGCGATCGCCTCCTCCAGGTGCGGCATGCTGACCAGCTTGCGGTTCTGACGCGCGGCCAGGATGGCCGCCTCGTTGATCAGGTTGGCGAGGTCGGCCCCCGAGAACCCGGGGGTCTGCTTGGCGAGGACCTCGAGATCGACGGCCGGGTCCAGCGGCTTGTTCCGGGAGTGGACCTCCAGGATCGCCCGACGTCCGCGGATGTCGGGACGGTCGAGCATCACGTGGCGGTCGAAGCGTCCCGGACGGAGCAGGGCGGGGTCCAGGACGTCAGGACGGTTGGTGGCGGCGATGACGATGACGTGGGTGGCGGTCTCGAACCCGTCCATCTCGACGAGCAGCTGGTTGAGGGTCTGCTCGCGCTCGTCATGGCCGCCGCCCAGGCCGGCGCCGCGCTGGCGCCCGACGGCGTCGATCTCGTCCACGAAGACGATGCAGGGAGAATTCTTCTTGGCCTGGTCGAAGAGATCGCGCACCCGGCTGGCACCCACCCCGACGAACATCTCCACGAACTCCGAGCCGGAGATGCTGAAGAAGGGCACGCCCGCCTCCCCGGCCACCGCCTTGGAGAGCAGGGTCTTGCCGGTCCCCGGAGGTCCGACCAGGAGGACGCCCTTGGGGATGCGGGCGCCCACGGCGGTGAACTTGTCCGGGTACTTGAGGAACTCGACGATCTCGCCAAGCTCCTGCTTGGCCTCGTCGACCCCGGCGACGTCCATGAAGGTGACCGACGGCTTGTCGCCGGCAAGCAGCCGGGCCCGGCTGCGCCCGAAGGACATCGCCTGGTTGTTCCCCGACTGGCTCTGCCGGAGCATCCACCAGACGAAGAACACCATGATCCCGACGAGCACCAGCGTCGGCAGGAGGCTGATCAGGACGTCGGACAAGCTGCTCCCATCGTCTGTGTAGTTGGTGTAACCGGCGTCTTCGAATTCATGGGTGACCTGATCGCTGTCGCCGATGGTGGTGGTGTAGAGGGTCCCCGCATTGTCATACCAGGTGACCGTACTCCCGTCGCTGCTGATGTGGGTCTCGTCACTGGCGCTGTTGGCGATGGCCTTGGGCGCGGTGTGGTTGGTCTGCCAGAGCGTGACCGCCGCCTGCAGCTGGCCGCTCGACATGGTGGTCGACGAGGGCCCGGAGCGGCCGTAGAAGACCACGAGAACGACCACGACCAGGAGTACGCCGAGCATCCAGGAAAAGGGGCGCCGGGTATTGCGCATCCGAGCCAGTCTATAGCAGGGGCTCCGAACTGCGCGGGAGCCGCGATCGGGGACTGACAGGCTTGTTCCCGGTCGTGCCGGGCCCGGCCACGCCACCTCCCTCCAGGAGATCGCGCTGCCGCAGCGCCAGGGTGGCCAGCCGGCGCCGTGCTCCCGGGAACACGCCCTCCAGGGCGGGCAGGAGCTCGTGGCGCACCCGGCTGCGCAGGAAGCGGGGATCGCGGTTGCTGGGATCGTCAACGGGCTCCAGCCCGAGGGCCGCGCAGTAGTCCAGGGTCGCCTGGCGCCAGACGCGGAGGAGGGGGCGGGCGAGCCTCCCCTCGCGCTCCGCCATCGCGCGCAGGCTCCAGGGGGTGGCGCTGGTCAGGAGGCGCATCAGGACCGTCTCCGCCTGGTCGTCGGCGGTGTGGCCGAGGGCGATGGCGGTGGCACCGAGGCGGTCGGCGACCGCGGCGAGCCCGGCGTGACGGGCCCGGCGGGCCTGGTCCTGGAGCGAGGGGCCGCTCTCGACCTGCACCCTCACCGCCTCGAAGCCGAGGCCGAGCCGGCCGGCCAGCTCCGCGACCGGTCCCGCCTCGGCCGCGGACCCCGGCCGCAGCCCGTGGTCGACGTGGACGACGTGGAGGCGCCAGCCGCGGGGCGGGGCCAGCCGGGCCAGGGCATCGACCAACGCGGTCGAGTCCGGCCCGCCGCTGCAGGCGACCACCACCGTCTCACCGGCGCGGATGACGCCGCGCCTATCGGCGGCAGAGGCGACGGCTCGACGGACCCGGCCGACGGCGGCCACCCGCTCACCGGGAGGGAGCTGCCGGGCCCACGTGGCGGTACCTGGGGTCGAACCAGGGACATACCGGGTATGAGCCGGGCGCTCTACCACCTGAGCTATACCGCCGGAGGGGGCGCCGGGAGCCGGATGCTCGACAGCTGCGACATCGGCACCGACGCAGGAGGGAGAAGTGGTTGCGGCGGCTGGATTCGAACCAGCGACCTTCGGGTTATGAGCCCGACGAGCTTCCACTGCTCCACGCCGCATCGGGAGCATAGCGCGGGCCGGGCGCTCCACGCCGGACTTGCGCGGGGAGAGCGCCCCACGCCGGAGTGGCGCGGGGTCCCGAGCCGCCGGAGACCTCGGGAAGCGGGAACCGCCGGGCCGCCGTCGCTGCGCCGGGGTCCCGCACGACCGGCGCTCGTCAGGGGCTGGGGGACGGCGACGCGACGGCCGAGGTCGGGCTGGCCGGCACCAGGCTCGGCGGCGGCGGCGCGGGCGACGGGGTCGGGGTGGGCGTCGGAATGGGGGTCGGGAGCGGGGTGGGGCTGAAGGTGGGGGGCGCGGCGTTGAGGCCGCCCGAGGTGGGCGCGGACTTGGCTCCGGGGTCGAGGACGTAGATCTTCTCGCCGGGCAGGTGGTAGCCGAGCTTGCGCGCCTGGTTCTCCAGCCATGGCGAGCTCTGCGCCTCGGTGACCTCCTGGGCGCGCTGCGAGATCTGCGCCGCGAGGACGGCGTTGGCGTCCTGCAGCTGGGTCACGCGGGCCTGGGCGGCATGGTCCGTGGCGGCCGCGCCGTAGAGCGCGTAGGCGACCCAGCCGCAGGCGACGGCGACGACGAGTGCGAGGATCCGTCGCGCCGTGAAGGGGCGGGGTCGCTGAGGACCAGGGACGTTCATTGCGGGCCTTGGGGGACGTGGGCGGGAATTGGCCGCGGGACCCGTAGTCTGCTACGACCTCCCCGAAACCGCAACGGGTCTGCAAATACTCGTCAAATACTCGTCGCGCCTACGCGGTCGCCTCCCAGCGCCGGCGCCACTCCTCGGGGCTCAGATCGTGGAGGTCGGCACCGTCGGCGCGCGCCGCCGTCTCCAGCCTCCGGAAGCGGTCGGCGAAGCTCACGGCCCGCCCGCGGAGGGCGTCCTCGGGATTGACCCGGAGCTGGCGGGCGAGGGCGACCGCCGCGAAGAGGAGCTCTCCCATCGCCGCCTCCAGGTCGCGGCTCCCCGGGGGCGGGGGCGGCGCATGGCCGGCCACGGTGCGGGCGGTGCCCGGCTCACCCGCCTCCGGCTCCTCGAGGCCCTCCCGGCTGGCCGTGTCGGCGGCGGCCGGCGACCAGTCCGCGCCGCGGCCGGCCCTGGCCGGCGCCTCCGTGGCGAGAGCCGCGAGCGCGTCGACGCCGTCCCGGAGCCAGGCCAGGGCGGCGGCGACCGTCGGGGTCTCGTCGAAACCGACCCGGGCGGGCCGCTTCTGCACCCCCTGGGCAAATGCCAGCGCCGGCAGGGCGTGGGGGACGCCCTCCAGGAGGGAGAGGCGCTCCCGCTTCTCGATGCGCTTCAGCTTCTCCCAGTTGACGACCACCTCCTCCGCGCCGGCGACGGTGGTGGTGCCGAAGACGTGGGGGTGGCGGTGGACCATCTTGGCCCGGGTGGTCTCGGCGACGTCCCCGATGTCGAAGCCGTCGGGGCGCTCGGCGGCGATGGCGCAGTGCATCAGCACCTGGAGGAGGAGGTCGCCCAGTTCCTCGCGGAGGGTGACCGTTCCCTGCGAGTCGATCGCCTCCAAGGTCTCGTACGTCTCCTCGAGGAGGTAGGGACGGAGGGATCGATGGGTCTGCACGCGATCCCAGGGGCAGCCGCCGGGCGCTCGCAGCCGCTCGATGACCTCATTGAGCTCGCGCAGCGACTGCGCCGCCTCCTCACGCATCGCATCCTCCTTCGTCAACCGGGGAAGCATCGGGGCGCCTCCCTCGATCCGCCGCCGTGGATCCCGTCACCGCCGATCGTCCCCCGATCACGCGGGCACGGGCTGGCGGGCCCGGGTCAGCCGGCCCAGCTCCCGGAGCACCCCCAGGAGCACATCCTCCCATTCCGCGTCCGGCGACCGTCCGGGCGGCGGGAGGCAGTAGACGCGGGTCGGCGAGGTCTCGACGAAGGCCCGGAACTGGCGTGCCACCACCTCGAGGTCGAGCCCATGGCCGGAGGGGAGCTGGATCACCGCACCCATCCGTCCCGAGGCGCCGCGCGCGCCGGCGATGCCGGGGGCGAGCCGCGGGCCCGCCTCGCCCCGCCAGGTCTCCACCCCCTGCGCCCCGGCGGCGACGGCGAGCAGCCGCACCCGCAGCGAGAAGACGAGCGCCTCCGCCTCCGGCGGCATCGGTCCGAAACGGTCGGCGAGGCCCCTCGCCCTCCGCTCCAGCTCCGGCTCGGTGACGCAGGCGGCCAGGTCCTGGTAGCAGCGCAGCCGGAGCTGCTCCTCCCCGATGTAGCCGGGAGGAAGGAACGACGCCTGGGGCAGCGAAACGGTCACCTGGGCCGGCATCTCGGCCATCGGCCGGCCCTGCAGCGAACGCACGGCCTGCTCCAGGAGCCGGTTGTACATCTCCAGGCCGACCGCCGCGATCTCGCCGTGCTGCTCCTCCCCCAGCAGGTTGCCGGCGCCGCGGATCTCCAGGTCGCGCATCGCGAGCTTGAATCCCGCCCCCAGGTCCTGCAGCTCACCGATGACGTCGAGACGCTTGTCGGCACGCTCACTGAGGGTGCGCTCGGGTGGATAGAGGAGGTACGCGTAGGCACGCTGCCCGGCGCGGCCGACTCGCCCTCTCAGCTGGTAGAGCTGGGCCAGGCCCAGGCGATGGGCGTCGTCGATGATGATGGTGTTGGCATTGGGGATGTCCAGTCCGGACTCGATGATGGTCGTGCAGGCGAGCACGTCGACCTCGCCCTCCACGAAAGAGCGCATCACCGATGCCAGCAGGTCCTCGTGCATCTGCCCGTGCGCGACGGCGACGCGCGCCTCGGGCACCAGCTCACGCAGCCATTGAGCCTCTCGGTCGATGGACTGCACGCGGTTGTGGACGAAGAAGACCTGGCCGCCGCGGGCCAGCTCACGGGTGAGCACCTCGCGGACGAGCGAATCCTCGCGCGCGGTGACGTAGGTCTTGATGGGCTGGCGCTCCTCGGGAGGCGTCTGGATGACCGAGAGATCGCGGATGCCGGCGAGCGCCATGTGCAGCGTGCGCGGTATCGGCGTCGCCGAGAGCGAGAGCACGTCGACGGCGACGCGCAGCTCCTTGAAGCGCTCCTTCTGGAGGACGCCGAAGCGCTGCTCCTCGTCGATGATGACCAGGCCCAGGTTGCGAAACTCGACGTCGCGCTGGAGCAGGCGATGGGTGCCGACCACGATGTCGACGGTCCCGGCCTTGAGCCCGAGCAGGGTTGCCCGCTGCTCCTCCTCGGTGCAGAAGCGCGAGAGCTGCTGAACGATGACCGGGAAGGGACGGAGGCGCTCCGAGAAGGTCAGGAAGTGCTGCTGGCAGAGCACGGTGGTGGGCACCAGGACGGCAGCCTGGCGCCCCTCGGCAACCGCCTTGAACGCCGCGCGCAGGGCGAGCTCGGTCTTGCCGAATCCGACGTCCCCGCAGACCACCCGGTCCATGGGCCTGGACGCCTCCATGTCGCGCTTGATGTCGTCCAGCACCAGCATCTGGTCCGGGGTCTCCTCGAAGGGGAAGGAGCCCTCCAGCTCGCGCTGCCAGTCGGAGTCGATGGAGAAGGCGTGGCCGGGCGCGGCCTCACGGCGGGAGTAGAGGTTGAGCAGCTCGCGGGCGACGGCCTCGGTCCGCTCGCGCACCCGCCGCTTGGTCCGCTCCCACTCGCCGGTGCCAAGGCGGGAGAGGGCGGGGTGGGCGTCGGAGCCCCCCACATAACGGTCGATCCGGTCGAGGTGCTGCACCGGGACGAAGAGGCGATCGCCGTCGGCGTACTCGAGGAGCATGTACTCCTGCTCGGTGGTGCTCCCGGGGGTCTCCGGAGCATCCGAGGCGGCGGGGCCGCGGGCGGCGCCGGCCGCCGGTCCGGCGGTTCCGCCGCTTCCACCGGTTCCGCCGGCCGCGGGGGTCTCCTCCTCGGAGACACGACGCATCTCGATGAAGCGGGCGACGCCGTGGTCGCGGTGGACGACGAGGTCGCCGGGGGCGAAGTCGAGGACGAATCCGGGTGCCGCCGCCCGCCCCGCGGCGGCCTTGCGGGCGCCCCGGGCCGAGGTCGACTCGGCGCGCCGCGCCCCTCGGGCGAGCGGTGAGCCGCGCCGCTTCACCGCACCGAAGAGCTCATGGTCGCTGAAGAGGGCGATTCCCAAATCGGGCATCCGGAATCCCGCGGACACCTCGCCGGCGGCGACCAGAAGCGCCCCCGCCGCTGCCGGGAGAGTGGCGGCGTCGGGGTCGTCGACCATGGTCGGCACCAGCCCGGCGTCACCGGTCAGCTCCTGCACCCTCCCCTCCTGCCGGGTGACGACCACGCAGCAGCCGCCGCCGGCCAGCTCCTGGCCGAGGGCCGCGGAGAAGGCGTCCCAGCGGCCGGCGTAGGGTTCGGCGCCCCGCCAGCCGAGGTCGGCGGCTGCCACGCCCGCGGCGTCCTCGACACCGCCCGGCACCAGGTCGACGGCGTGGCCCAGGTTGCGGTCGAGGACGCCCACGTCGAGAAGGCCACTCCGGGCCCCGGCGGGCAGCTCACCCCGCGCCTCCTCCTGCTCCCGGAGGCCTTCGATCTCCTCGAGGTGACGGACGGCCGCGCGCCGAGCCCGCTCCACACCGCCGACGACCAACACCAGCGCCCCCGCCCCCAGGTGATCAAAGAGGCTGGCTCCTTGATTGAGATAAGGGGCGAAGAGGTCGACGCCGTCGTCGTAGACACCCAGCTCGAGTTGGGCCAGGTCCTGCTGCCACTGCTCGCGGACCTCGGGCCGGCAGCCGCCGATGTCGAGGGCGGCGACCGCCTGCTGGGCCCGGCCGAGCGCCGCGGCGCTCAGATCGAGCTCGCGCGCGGGCAGGAGCCGCACCCGCTCGAGCCGGGCGACCGAGGTCTGGGTGTCGACGTCGAAAGCCCGGACCTCGTCGACCTCGTCGCCAAACCACTCCGCCCGCCAGGGGCGGCCGCGATCCAGGCCAAAGACGTCGACGATGCCGCCACGCACGGCCATCTCTCCGGGCGCCGTGACCGCGGTCACCCGCCGGTACCCGAGGTGGACGAGGCGCTCGATGATCGCGTCGCGGCCGATCCGGGTACCTCGACCGATCTCGCGGGTGCCGTCGAGCGCGGTGGTGGGGAGGGTGGGGCGGAGCAGCCCGGCCGGGGAGGCGACCAGCAGGGCCGGCTCGCCGTCATGGAGCAGGGCGAGGGTGGCGATCCGGCGGCGGATCACCTCCTCCGATGGGGGGATGCGGTCAAAGCCGGGGGTGTCCGCGGCCGGCCAGAGGCCCAGCCTCGCCTCGCCCCCCCAGAGACGGGCGTCGGCATAGACGGTCTCCGGGTCGGTCGCAATCACCAGGACGTGCCCGGAGGCACGCCGGCGGGCCCACCAGGCGATCAGCCCGACCGCGGCCGGAGGGACCCCGCCGAGGACGCGCAGGGAGCCGTTGGCGAGCGCGCCCAGAGGGGCGACTCCGTCCAGGCGAGAGGCCAGCGTGGGCTCACCTCCGGCAGGTAACTCAATCACCGGGTGATGGTGCCTCCGGTGTGTCCGGTCCGGACGGGAGGGTGCGGTTGTACTCGTTCATGGCCCGCTCCAGGCCCTCGCGCACGATGCAGGCCACCGCGTCGGCGGCGCGGCCGAGGATGGCGGGCAGGTGCTGCCGCTCATCGAGCGTGAATGGGTCCAGGACGTGGTCGACGGTGTCCTCGCCGGCGGCGGGGCGCCCGATCCCGACCCGCACCCGGATGAAGTCCGGCGTCTGCCACGACTCGATCAGCGAGCGGACGCCGCGATTGCCTCCCGCCGAGCCGCCGCGCCGGAGGCGGAGGCGGCCGAAGGGGAGGTCGACGTCGTCGTGGACCACCACCACGTCGGAGGTCGGGACACCGAGGACACGCACCAGGTGGACACCCGCTCGGCCGCTCAGGTTCATGAAGGTGGTGGGGCGGGCGAGGACGACGTCGAAGCCGTCGACGGTGCCCGCACGCACCTTGGCGGGCCCTTCGCGCCTCGCTCGGGCGAACCGACCCCGACTCTCCAGCTCGTCGAGGACCATCCACCCGCAGTTGTGCCGGGTGTGGGCGTACTCGCCCCCGGGATTGCCCAGGCCGATGATCAGAGTTGCCATGGCTCTCGCGGCATCAGTGCGGGGCGAGCTCGGGGACGTCCTGCCCCGGGAGCAGCCGCCGGGTCTCGGCGGTCATCGCCCCAGCCCGCTCCGGCTCGTCGTGGTCGTGGCCCAGGCAGTGAAGCAGGCCGTGGACGGCCAGCAGGCGGAGCTCTTCGGCGGGGGCGGCGGGATTCTGGGCGCCGGCCCTCTCCACCGAGATGGCGACATCGCCCACCCATTCGCGCCCATCGCCCGGGAAGGCGAGGACGTCGGTGGCGGCGTCCACCCCGGCGTGCAGGCGGTTGAGCCGGCGCAGCTCCTCGTCGTCGGTCAGACGCACCGCCAGACCGGCGCGGGCGGGCACGCCGAGGACGTCTCCGCTGCTGCGGAGCAGGGGGCCGAGCCGGCCGTCACGGACCAGGGCCAGGCTCGCGACGTCGAGAGTGGGCGAGCGGTGGATGGTCACCCGCATGGGGAACTCATGGTGGCGCAGAAAGAAAGGGGCTCGCCACGTGGCGAGCCCGAAACGTCAGCCGGCTTTCGCCCGGCGCTTCCGGGCGGCCACCAGCTTGCGCTTGCGGCGGACCGAGGGCTTCTCGTAGTGCTCGCGGCGCCGGACCTCCGAGAGAATGCCGTTCTGCTTGATCTTCTTATTGAAGCGCCGCAGCGCGCTCTCAAAGGTCTCGCCTTCGCGGACCTTGACCTCCGACACGGTTGGGGAATCACCTCCTCGACGCCGCCACCGGCGGCCTGAGTCATGCGGACACCGCTCGTCCACCGAAGGGGCGGGGGGGCGCCGGCATCGCCGCCGCGCTCACCGCGGGCTCGAGCCCTGGCTGAACGGAGGCCTCACTCTAGCAGGGTGCGGAAGCAGCCCCGACGGTCCCGCCGCCCCACCGGCGGGCGTCCGTCTGGATGACCGGCAGCCTGCAAACAGATGTACGAACCATCAGGTATCATCGGCGGATGCTCGATTTCCCGCCGGAGGCGCCGGCTGCCGCCGGGGACGCGGCGGCGGGCGGCGCTCCCGCGGAGCTGGACGGGAGCGGGGAGGTCCGAGCCACCGGCGGCGCACCCGTGAACCTGGACGAGGTGCAGCGAAGAGCCGTCGATCACGGCGCGGGGCCGTGCCTGGTGCTGGCCGGACCGGGCTCCGGCAAGACGCGGGTCATCGTCGAGCGGTTTCTCCGCCTGATCCGGGAGGGCACGCCGGCGGATCGCCTGCTGGTGCTCACCTACACCCGCAAGGCCGCCACCGAGATGCGCGACCGGGTCGAGCGCGCCCACGGCCGTTTCGAGGGCGACCCGCCCCTCCTCAACTACCACGCCTTCGCCCAGCGGGTGCTGCGCCACTGGGGCTGGCGGCTCGGGATCTCGCCGGCCTTCCGCATCGCCGATGAGGCGGAGCGGTGGCTGGTGGTCGACGGCATCCTCGGCGAGCTGCGGCCGACCACCCTCTACAACCCGCTCCGCTCCCATGACCTGGTCGACGCCATCCTGGAGGTGATCGAGAAGGCCAAGCAGGAGCTGGTCTCGCCCGACGATTACGCGGGCTGGGCCAAGGCCCGCCTGGCCGGGCCGGGCGCCAGCCTGGAGCGCGAGCTGCTGACCCGCCACGCCGAGTGCGCAGAGGTCTACCGGCGTCTGGAGGCGACCTTCATGGAGCGGGCCGTCCTCGACCACGACGACACCATCCTCTACGCCGAGCGGCTGCTGCGCGAGCACGCGGACGTCCGGGAGGCGGTGGCCGGGGTCATCGACCACGTGATGGTGGACGAGTATCAGGACACCAACTACGCGCAGGCCCGCCTGGTCGAGGTGCTGGCCGGCGAGCGGGGCAACATCATGGTCGTCGCCGACGACGACCAGTCCATCTACAAGTTCCGGGGCGCGTCGCTCGCCAACCTCGACCGCTTCGCCCGCATCTACCCGACCCACGAGAGCGTGGTCCTGGACCGCAACTACCGATCCCACGAGGAGATCGTCGAGACGAGCCGGGCCATCATCGGGGCGGCCCCCCCGGGCTCGCGCATCGAGAAGCACCTGGTCGCCGACCGGGGTGCCGGTGGTCAGGTGGAGGTGTGGCGGTCCGCCGACGAGCGCGGCGAGGTCGTCGAGGTGGCCGCCGAGTGCCGGCGCCTGATCGACGCCGGAGCGGACCCGACCGGGATCGCGTGGCTGTTCCGGCGCCACGAGGACATGCAGGCGGCGACCCGCGCCCTCCAGGAGGCCGGGGTGGCCTACGTGGTCCACGGCGGCCGCGGATTCTTCCAGCGGCGCGAGATCAAGGACTTGATGGGGCTCCTGGACGCCGTCCACGACCCGGGCGACTCTCAGGCTGTGCTGCGCTGCCTGCACCTGCCCTCCTTCGCGGTGAGCAACGCCGGCCGGCTCGCGCTCGGCCAGGCCGCCCGCGATCGCGACCTCCCGCTCACCTCGGTGATCGCCGGAGAGTTGCCAGAACTGGCAGCGGAGGACCTGGCAATCGCACGCAGGCTGGTCGACCTCCTGGTCGACCTCCACGCCCAGGCCGCCCGGGACGATGTCCGCGACGTCTTCTACGCCGCCCTGGAGGGGAGCGAGTTCCTCGGGGTCCTGGATGACGCCGAGCCCCTGGCCCGGGCTCAGATCGGAGCCAACCTCAACAAGTTCGGCGAGCTGCTGGAGGGCTTCGCCGACTGGAGCAACGATCGCAGCCTGGCCCTGGCGCTCCGCTACCTCGAGATCCTGCGCAGCAGCCATGCCGCCGACGAGATCGCGGCGGTCGAGGCCACGACGGTGGGGATCAGCCTGCTCACGGCTCACGCCGCCAAGGGTCTGGAGTGGCCGGTGGTCTTTCTCGGACGCTGCACCGAGGAGCGCTGGCCGGGGATGGGCGGCTTCCCCGCCCGCCTGACCCTCCCCGACGAGCTGGTGCCGGAGCCGGCCCCGGAGGGCGAGGCGAGCCGAGACGAGGAGCGCCGCCTCTTCTATGTGGCAGCGACCCGGGCCCGGGACCGCCTCGTCATGGTCCATGCCCGCCGCTACCCGCACTCCTTCCGCGACGAGCGTCCGAGCCCCTTCCTGGCCGCCCTGGACGGCGCGGCATGGGTGTCCCGGCGGACCATCGAGGGCAGCCGGCCACCCGCCCGCCGCCAGCCCGCCGCCGCGGCGGGCCTGCCCACCGCGACGATCCGAGCATCCGTCTCCGACCTGGCCGCCTTCAAGGAATGCGCCCGCCGCTACGCGTATCGGAGTGTCTACCGCCTCCCGGTGCCGGCCTCGCCCCAGCGCTGGTACGGGACCCTGGTCCACAGCGTCCTCCAGGCCCTGGTGGCACTGCGCCAGACCGGCGCCGGCGCCGGGCCCGACGAGGCGGCCCGGCTGTGGGCCGAGGCGTGGGAGGCGTCACGGGGCCCCAAGGGTGCCCATGCCGAGTTGCGCAGCCTCGGCGAGAGCCAGCTCCGGCGCTATGCGGCCTCACCCGGGTGGCGCGACGCCGAGCCCCTCATGGTCGAGCAGCCCTTCACCCTCGGGGTCGGCGCCGGTGACGTGACCGGCCGATTCGACCGTATCGACGCCGGGCCGGGCGGGGTGCAGGTGGTCGTCGATTACAAGACCGGGCCGCCGCGCGAGGAGGAATCCCTGCGCAAGGACCTCCAGGTCCGCGCCTACGCGGTGGCACTCGCCCGCGAGCAGCACAGCGACGAGGCCACGGTCGAGCTGCACTGGCTCCAGACCGCCGAGGTCAGTCGGCTGACGTTCGACTCCGTCGCCCTGGGCCGCTTCCACTTCCAGGTGGAGAGCACGGCCCGCGAGCTGGCCGAGGCCCGGCGCACCCACGACTTCCCGCCCAGACCGAGCAGCTGGCGCTGCGGACACTGCGAGTTCCGGACGGTGTGCGACGAGGGGCGGGAGCAGTAGAGGCGGGAGCGGGCGCCGGAGCGGAAGCGCCGGGGTGTCGAGGTCACCCTCCAATCTCCATCCGGGGCGCCGAGAGCTCGGAGGCGGGTCACGCCGGGATCACGTCACCAGGCCCGAGGGCGTAACTCCCGCACCGCCGGCGTTCTCCTTTGGCTCGGCTTCGTCGATCCAGGCCAGAGGACAGCGGGGCCCTTCGGAGTCATCGACCAGGAAGGGCAGGCCGTTGGCCGACGTCTGGCGGACCGGCACCACCCGGAATCCCGCGCAGGTGAGGGGCTGACCAGCGACGTAGGCGGGGCAGTCCCCGGCCGCGGTCGGGCCCGTGCAGAGATCGACGACCCGCCGCGTGTGCGGGTCGAGGAGGAGGAAGAGCCGGTCCGCAGGAGTCGTGATACCCATCTCGGTGCCCATCTCGATGCCGATCTCGCAATCCCCCCCAAGCATCGTCCACCGCCACCCCCGCACTGGCCATGGCCATAAGTCCCAGTCGATCCAGTGGCTTGGGTCACATGACAATGTGATCGGGGACCCATCGCTTGTAAGGTTAGAATGACGCTATCCGGGGAAGCCGTGGCCGGTGACCCCGCTCACCTTCCGGAGGGGACCAGTGAACAGCCCGGCGCCGTACCTGCACTGGGGATTCATCCTCATCTCGCTTCCCAACCTGCTCCTGATCGCGGTCATGGTGCTGGTCTTCGTGATCGCGCTCATCGCCCCCTTCCCGCACAACACGGCCAAGCACCGGGACGACGACGATGAGTGAGGCGAGCGGCGTTGGAGAGGGCCCGGGCCCGCTCCCGCCGGCCGCGGGCTCCCCCGGCAGCTCCTCCACAGGTGCCCCGGCAGTCCGAGACAAGGGGTGGACCGCGGCGCTGCGCGGCCGCCTGGACGGCCGTCTCCCCCTCGAGGAGGTGCTGCCCACCCGCCAGCCGGCCTTCGTCGGCTCCTGGGTGTACGTCTTCGGCGTGGTGACCATCGCGGCCCTGGTCTGGGTGCTGGTGAGCGGGTGCGTGCTCGCCTTCATGGGCTCGGCCTGGTGGCACACCTCCAACCTGGGCCACTTCTTCAACAGCATCCACTTCTGGTCGGTGCAGATGTTCTTCATCTTCCTGGTGCTACACCTCTGGGGCCAGTACTGGGGCGCCGGCTGGCGCGATGGACGGGCCAAGACATGGATGGTCGGGGTGGTGCTCTTCCTGGTCAGCATCGTCACCGCCTTTACCGGCTACCTGATCCAGCAGAACTTCGACTCCCAGTGGATCGCTGTCAACGCCAAGGACGCGGTCAACGCCACGGGATTGGGAGGCTTCTTCAACGTCCTCAACTTCGGCCAGATGTACGGCATCCACGTGATGCTGTTCCCGATCGCGCTGACCCTGCTGGTGGTGCTCCACATCGTGCAGGTGAGGAGCCGGGGAGTGGTACGGCCGATTGGTGACCCCTACGTACCCGCCGGCGGCGAGAGCGTCTCCCGGGGAGCACCCAGATGAGCGCCCGCCGTCCCAAGATCGACAAGGCCGACTACTACCGCGGGATCCGGATGACGCCGTACGACCTGGTCAAGGAGATCGCCATCGCCACCCTGGGCGTCCTGGTGGTGGTGCTGATCCTCTCGGCGGTGCTCAGCTCCCCGGACGTCCCCTCGGCGACCATCCAGGCCTGGGCCAAGTCGGACCCGGTGGACTTCGTGACCACGGCCGCCAGCGAGCTTTCCAGCCAGAGCACCACCGCCCAGTACGGACCTCCCTACACCACCGGCAGCGGTTCGGTGCAGAGCATCGGCCCGATCGAGCCGCAGGTTTGGGCCGGGGTGCACGTCGCGGTCAACGCACCGCTCGACTTCGTGCTCGAGCCTCTCGCGCAGTCCACCGTCGACGACGAGACCCTCGCCGCAGCGCTCACCACCTTCAACGAGGCGAGCTCCGCCCAGCAGGGGAAGTGGCTCACCGCCTACAACCAGGCCCTGGGCAGCGCCAAGCTGGTCGACACGGAGGTGTCGGTGCCGAGCGGTGACTACGGGCCCGTGCCGGTGCTGATGAGCCGGCTGCTCACCCTCGCACGGAGCGGCGGCCTGGACGCGCTGCTGCTGACCAGCGACCACTTCTATCAGACCGACTACAGCAAGCCGCTCCTCTTCCTGAGCGACGGCGGCTACTTCCCGGGCCTCGCCCAGGCGCAGGACCTGACGGGTTCGCAGTGGGGAATGATGAACGAGACCGGGCGGTATCCCGGCCAGGCGTGGCTCTGGCTCTTCACCCTCTGGTACCAGCTCCCGCCCTTCAACTCGGCGAGCAACGGCGACCTGCTGGTGGTCGTGGTGATGACCATCCTCAGCCTGGGTCTCCTGCTCGTCCCCTTCATCCCCGGGGTGCGCGACATCCCGCGCTGGATACCCGTTCACAGGCTGATCTGGCGGGAGTACTACCGGAGCGAAAACAAGAACATGCACCGCGGTACGACGAAGTGAGCAACGAGATGGCGGATTGGCGCGATACCAAGCTGTCGCAGCTTCGCGCTCTGATCGAGCAGGCCGACCCCGAGGTGGCCGAGGAGGCGAAGTGGAAGAAGCCCTCTCAGCCGGCCGGGGTCCCGGTGTGGTCCCACTACGGTCCGATCTGCACCGGCGAGACGTACAAGAGCGCCGTGAAGCTCACCTTCTTCAAGGGAGCCGCGCTCAAGGACCCTTCGGGACTGTTCAACTCCAGCCTCGAAGGCAACACCCGGCGGGCCATCGACTTCCACGAGAACGATGAAATCGATGAGAAGGCTTTCGCAACTCTCATTCGAGCTGCCGTCAGCCTGAACCAGTCCTCGACCCGCGGCTAGTCAACCGCCAGTCGGGGAGTGCCCGACGGCCACCAGCCGCAGCGGGTCAGGGTGTCCCCAAGGCTACGAAGTGCCGGCCTCAGGGCCACTCGCTGGGCTGGCTCTCCTTGCGGCGGGCGACGAAGGCGGCCACCTCGGCGCGCCTCTCGAGGCCCAGCTTCATGAGGATGTTGGAGACGTAGTTCTTGACGGTCTTGTCGGCGAGATGCACCCGCTCGGCGATCTGCCGGTTGGTGAGCCCCTCGGCGACCAGGGCCAGGATCTTGCGCTCCTGGGGGGTGAGGTCATTGATGATGTCCCCGGGGGTGACCACCTCGCCGCGCAGGCGGGCGAGCACCCGCTCGGTGACCTGGGGATCGAGCAGCGAGTGACCGCCGGCGACCTGGCGGATCGCACCGATCAGGTCAGTACCGTGGATCTGCTTGAGGATGTAGCCGGACGCCCCGGCCATGATCGAGGTGAAAAGTGCTTCGTCGTCGGCGAACGACGTCAGCATCAGGACGTGGGTGTCGGGGTGGGCGGAGCGGATCTCCCGGCAGGCCTCGATCCCGGAGCGGCCCGGCATGCGCACATCCATCACGACCACCTGGGGGTGCAGCCGGGCGACGGCCTCGAGAGCGGCGTCCGCGTCCCCGGCCTCCCCGATCACGTCCAGGTCGGCCTCGGTCTCGAGGAGTCGCCGGAGGCCCAGCCGGACCAGTTCATGGTCGTCACAGAGCAAGACGCGAATGGAGTCTCTGGATTCCATGGCGGTGAATTCTACGCTCATGGCTGCTCGACCTTGCCCCGAAGGGACCCCATCTGAGGGTCCTCGGTCACGAGAACTCGGGTCCGCGAGGCCCTTGAGGGTGGGGCCGCGCGAATCGGGGGGGGCAGACCCGGATCGGTGAGGAGCGCAGGAGGAAACCCTGGGTTGAGCCGGGTGGTGGGATGAGACGCGAGGGGCCGCTCACCCATCCAGGTCAGGGGACCGGAGCCCGGGTGATCAGCCGCCGGCGCCGCCGGTGCCCCCCCGGCGTCGGGCCGGGTCGGCCAGCGCCACGATGCAGAGGACGAGCGCCACCACCGCCATGGTGCCGGCCAGCCAGAGGCACGCCAGAGCCCACTGCTGCAGCGACATCAGTGCTGCCCTCTCTTCACAGGACGGCGGGTGGCGCCGCGGAACATCTCCTGAGGCTCACGGTGAGACGGCTGGGCGGTCAGATGGTCCGCCTCCGACCCCTGGTGCTGGAAGGGCCACGCGACCCTATGGCTTGGGACCATGGTCACGGCGGCACGGGAGGCCGGCGCCCATCACGGCCGCCCGGCCCCACCAGAGTAGTGACCTTATCCCCTGGCCCAGAGGGGGATGGCGCGGGGATGCTCCAGCGTGGGTTCCAGGAGCCCTTGGTTCCGAAAGACCCGACCGTTACGACCCGTCCGAGCTCCCTGCGACTCCAGGCGCCGATGGTGTGGGCTCTCCCCGGCGCTTCCGGTGGCCGCAGGGAGCGAGGCGGATCGGATTCCGCTTCGCGGCGGAGGCGCACCCGGAAGCGTGGCGCCTGGGCTGCGGCCGAGGCCGAGGCCCGCCGTCTCGGTGACCATCGGCCCACGACATCCAGCCACCATTTTCCGTAGGCTGGGGCGGTGACAACCGATACCGCAACCCCACCGCCTATCTCGCTCACCTGGAGCGCCGACGCCGCCCTCATCGACGGGGCGGCCATCACCATCCGCCCCCTCACGCCCGAAGACCTCGAGCTGCTCCGGAGCTTCTTCACCTCCCTCTCGGCCGAGAGCATGCGGCTCCGCTACTTCTCCGCCAGCCACCAGCTGACCGAGGAGGAGCTGACCCGTCTCACGACGAGCGACGCCGCCACCCACACCCACCTCGGAGCGTTCCACGCCGGATCCGTGGTCGGCGTGGGCGACTTCAGCGTCTCGGCGCCCGGGGAGGCCGAGGTTGCCTTCGTGGTCAGCGACGAGTTCCAGGGTCGAGGCGTCGCCTCGCTGCTCCTCGAGTACCTGGCGGAGGTGGGCCGCGCGGTGGGGATTACCCGGTTCCGCGCCGAGACTATGGCCGAGAACCTGCCCATGCTCGAGGTGTTCCGCCACGCGGGCTTCATCGAGCGGGTGGGGACGCCCGAGGCAGGCGTGGTCGGGGTCAGCCTCGACATCACCGACATCCGCGGCGTGAGGGCGGCGAGCGGCGAACGTGAGCGGCTCGCGTCGGTGGCCGCACTGCGCGGGGTTCTCGAGCCCAAGAGCGTCGCCGTCATCGGCGCGGGGCGCGCCCCGGGCGGGATCGGCCACGCCATCCTCCGCAACCTCATTCAGGGCCCCTTCAACGGCCGCGTCTACCCGGTCAACAAGACCGCGGACAACGTTTCGGGCGTGCCGGCCTGGCCCTCCATCGGCGCCATCCCCGGCAAGGTGGACCTGGCGGTCATCGCCGTCCCGGTCAACGCGGTCCTCGGCGCGGTCCACGAGTGCGGGGCCGCCGGCGTCGGTTCCCTGGTGATCATCAGCTCGGGCTTCGGCGAGACCGGCTCTGACGGCGCGGCCAAGGAGCGGGAGCTGCTCGACGTCGCCCGCAGCTACGGCATGCGCCTGGTCGGGCCCAACTGCATGGGCGTCATCAACACCGACCCCAACATCCGGCTCAACACGACCTTCGCCCCCAGCCAGCCCCCGCCCGGGAACATGGCCTTCTTCACCCAGTCGGGCGCTCTCGGGGTGGCGGTCATCGACGAGGCGGCAAGGCTGGGGATCGGGCTCTCCGGCTTCGTCTCCGCCGGAAACAAGATCGACATCTCGGGCAACGACCTGCTCCAGTACTGGGAGCAGGACGACCGCACCGACGTGATCCTCCTCTACCTCGAGTCGTTCGGGAACCCGCGCAAGTTCGCGGAGATCGCCCGCCGGGTGTCACGGCGCAAGCCGATCATCGCTGTGAAGGGTGGCAAGAGCTCGGCGGGAGCACGCGCCGCCGCCTCGCACACCGCGGCGCTGGCCTCCCCCGACGTATCAGTCGACGCCCTTTTCCGCCAGTCGGGGGTCATCCGGGTGGCCTCGCTGGAGCAGCTCTTCGACGTCGCGCGGGTGGTGGCCACGGCGCCCCTGCCCGCCGGCAATCGGGTCGGCGTGGTTGGCAACGCGGGCGGTGCCGGCATCCTCACCGCGGACGCCTGCGAGGCTGCCGGGCTGACCCTGCCCGAGCTGAGTGCGGAGACCACGAAGCGCCTCCGCGAGGTCCTCAACCCCGCCGCCGCCATCGGCAACCCCATCGACATGACGGCGATGGGTGGCCCAGAGGAGTATCGCGCGGCTCTCCAGGCGGTGCTCGCCGACCCAGCGGTCGACTCCGTGATCGCCATCTTCACCCCGCTGCACACCGATGCCATCGGGATCGCCGATGCGATCAGGACGGTCGCCCACGAGGCCACCAAGCCGGTCCTGGCCGCCGTCTTCGGAGAGGCCCAGGAGCGCCTGCGCGCCAGCCGGGACATGCCCGTGTTCACCTTCCCCGAGGCTGCCGCCTACGCCCTCGGCGCGGTCGCCGAGTACGCCGCCTGGCGGAGGCGTGACCCCGGCACCGTGGTCGTGCCCTCGGACATCGACCTGGGCGCGGCCCGGGAGATCGTGCAGAAGGCACTCGCCGAGAACCCCGAGGGCTGCCAGCTCGGGCCGCTCGACGCGGCCGCTCTGATGCGGTCGGTGGCCGTTCCGGTGGCGATGACCACCCGGGCCGACACCGCGGACGAGGCCGTCGCCGTCGCCGAGGCGATGGGCTACCCCGTGGTGCTCAAGGCGGCCGCTCCGGACATGGTCCACAAGACCGAGCGAGGCGGCGTCCTCACCGACATCGCCTCGGCCAAGGCGCTGCGGACGGCCTTCGACACCATGCAGGCCCGCCTCGGCGACGAGATGGGTGGCGCGATCGTCCAGCCGATGCTGGGCGCGGGCGTGGAGACCATCGTCGGCGTCGTGCGCGACCGGCACTTCGGGCCCCTGCTCGTCTTCGGCTCCGGTGGGACAGCCGTCGGGCTGACCCATGACCAGGGCTTCCGGGCGGTGCCGCTCACCGACCGCGACGTCAACGAGCTCATCCGCGAGCCACGAGGCTCGGCGCTCCTCTTCGGGTACCGGGGGACGTCCCCGTGCGACACCGAGGCGCTCGCCGGGATCATCCAGAGGATCAGCGCCCTGGTGACCGCGCTGCCGGAGATCGCAGAGATGGACCTCAACCCGGTGATCGTGAGCCCCTCGGGCGCGGTTGCGGTCGACGTCAAGATCCGGGTCGAGGCGGTCGCGCACGACCCGGTCGTCGAGGCGCGGCACCTGCGCCGCCCGAGCTCAGCGAAGCACTGAGAGGCTGCCCTCGGGGCGGCCGACAACCTGCCGGAATCGCGGGGCGCTGCACGCGCCCCGCGGTTTCGGCTGCGCGGCTCGGGTCCAGCGGTGGGCAACTCCTCCCCCAGGCAGTGAGGACCTCCGACCCTGGCCGCACCCCTCTCCGGCCGGGAGAATCGGCCGTGTATGGCTCTCGATCTCGCGCGCTGGCAATTCGCGATCGTCACGGTCTTCCACTTCTTCTTCGTCCCGATGACCATCGGGCTGGCGTTCCTGGTGGCCGTCCTTCAGACCCTTGCACTCGTGCGCAAGGACGAGACGTGGGACCGGTTGAGCCGCTTCTTCGGCCGGATCTTCCTCATCAGCCTGGCCGTCGGGGTCGTCACCGGGATCGTGCTCGAGTTTGAATTCGGCCTGAACTGGTCGGCCTTCTCGATCTTCGTCGGCAACATCTTCGGCGCCCCTCTCGCCATCGAGGGACTGCTGGCCTTCTTCCTCGAATCGACGTTCATCGGCCTCTGGATCTTCGGGAGGGAACGCCTCTCTCCCCGCGTCCATCTCGCGACCATCTGGCTGGTCAGCATCGGGACCATCCTCTCCGCGTTCTTCATCCTGGCCGCCAACGCTTGGATGCAGCACCCGGTCGGCTACAGCATCGAGGGTGGCCAGGCGGTGCTCACCAACTTCTGGGCCCTGCTCGCCAATTCGACGCTCTGGGTCTCCTTCCTGCACACGGTGCTCGGCGCCTTGGCGACCGGCGGTGCGCTGGCGCTCGGCATCAGCATCTGGCGGGCCCACCGTGGCGCGGCCGGCGAAGTGGAGCGCGCGGCGTTCCGGCGGGCCACGGCCTTCGCAGCCGCCCTGGTGCTGGTCACCGTCGTGCTGACCGCGATCGTGGGCGACTTCCAGGCCCGCATCATGGACGTCCAGGAGCCGATGAAGATGGCGGCCGCCGAGGCCCTCTACAACACCCAGAACGGGGCCAGCTTCTCGCTGCTCACCATCGGCAACCTGAGCGGCCAGCCGATCTTCCAGATCCGCGTGCCCCACCTGCTGTCGCTGATCGCCGACCTGAGCTGGAATGGTCCGGTCACCGGGATCAACCAGATGCAGGCGACCGAGGCCGCCAGATACGGAGCCGGGAACTACGCGCCGGTCCTCTGGATGACCTACTGGTCCTTCCGGGCCATGGTGGGCGCCGGCATCCTGATGATCCTGGTCTCGGCATGGGGGATCTGGCTCTGGTGGCGGAAGCAGCTGGCAGCCAGCCGGTGGTTCCGCCGCGCCGCCCTGGCCGGCATCGTGCTGCCGATCATCGCCAACGCCTCCGGCTGGATCTTCACCGAGGCCGGGCGGCAGCCGTGGATCGTCTACGGCCTGATGCAGACCGCCAAGGGGGTCTCGACGGTCAGCGCGGGGGACGTGGCCCTGACCACGGTCGCCTTCGTCCTCGTGTACAGCACCCTGGCCGTCATCGCCGTGGTGCTGGTGGTGCGGGCGGCCCGCCACCCCTTCGACGAGATCAGTGAGCCACCCGACGACGCGGAGCCCACCCCCAACCCCGGACTGGTCTACTGAGGAGCCCGAGACGGCCACCTACACCGGTCTGAGCGCTCTCTGGTTCTCCCTCATCGGGCTGCTCTGGGCCAGCTACTTCTTCCTCGAGGGCTTCGACTTCGGAGTCGGCATGGTCAGCCCGCTGGTGAGCCGGGACGACACCGATCGCCGGCTCTGCATGAATGCGGTGGGGCCGGTCTGGGATGGCAACGAGGTCTGGCTCCTGGTCGCGGGAGGCGCGACCTTCGCCGCCTTCCCACTCTGGTATGGACTGCTGTTCCAGGGTGCCTACCTCGCCCTCTTCCTGGTGCTCCTCGCCCTCATCGCGCGGGGCGTCTCCTTCGAGTTCCGGGGCAAGTTCGACGATCCCCGGTGGCGGCGGGTCTGGGACGTCGCCAACTTCGCCGGCAGCCTGGTGGCCGCCCTCATCTGGGGTGTCGCCTTCACCAACTTCGTCCATGGGCTGCCGCTCTCCGCGGCCGGCTACACCGGTGGCCTGATCGGGCTGCTCAACCCCCTGGCGCTGCTCGGCGGGCTGGCCGCGCTCGCCGTCTTCGCCTTCCACGGCTCCGTCTTCCTCTCGCTCAAGACGAGCGGCGCGCTGATGCAGCGAGCTCAGCGGGTGGCCCGCGTGGCGGGCGGTGCCGCCGTCATCCTCCTCGCCGCCACGGTCGTCGGAGTGGCGGCGGGCGGCCGGCCGTGGCACACCCTGGCCGGTGCCCTGCCCGGCACCATCCCGCTGCTCCTGGGCGTGCTCGCCGTGGCTGCGCTCGCGTTCGCCGCCCTGCTCGTCATCCGGGGCAGGGACGGGCTCGCGTTTGCCGGCACCGGCGCCGCCGTCCTGCTCACCATGGGAGCGATCTTCGGAGCGATGTGGCCGGCCGTGATCCCGGCGAGCAACGGTGCGTCCCTCGCCCTCACGGTGGGAGCCGCCGCCTCACATCCCTACACCCTCGAGGTCATGACCGTGGTGGCCGCGATCTTCACCCCCCTAGTCCTCCTCTACCAGGGCTGGACCTACTGGGTCTTCCGGCGCCGCCTCCAGCGGCCAGCCGCCGTGGCGGTCGCGGCTCCCGGCGCCAGCGGAGGCTGAGAGCGTGCCCGCCGGCACCGGCATCGCCCGGAGAGCGGCGGGGAGTGCAATCGGACCGGTGGAGCGCCGCCTGCTCCGAGAGCCGGCGGTGCGGCGGGCGGTGGCCGTCTCCTTCGCCATCGGTCTGGTCTCCGCCGCAAGCGTCGTCGTGCAGGCCGTAGCGCTGGCCGGCCTGCTGGCCGGGGCCATGGGCTCCGCGACCGAGTCCATCCTGCCACCGATCCTCTGGCTGGCCGGGGCTATATCCATCCGCGGCCTCTGTGCCCTCGCCGGCGAGCTCGTCGCGGGGCGGGGCGCCGAGATCGCCAAGGCGGAGCTCCGCCGGAAACTGCTCGGCGCGGCGCTGCGCCGGGCGTCCAGTGGCGGAGCTGACGGCGGCGGGGCGGGCGGGGGCGACGTGGCTACCCTCGCCGGCCGTGGCATCGACGCCCTCGACGCCTACATCGGCCGCTGCCTCCCCGACCTGGTGCTGGCCGCCGCGGTGCCCATCGCCCTGGTCGCGGTGATCGGGGCCCTGGACTGGGTGTCCGCGATCATCGTCGTGGCCGTCCTCTGCCTCTTCCCGGTGTTCGGCGTCCTGGTCGGCCAGTCGAGCGGCCGGTTGGCGGCGCGGCGCTGGGACCGTGTGGAGGCGTTCGGCAGGCAGATCGCCGACATCTTCGAGGGACTGCCGGTGCTCAAGGCGTTTGGGCGCAGCACCCGCCAGCGGGAGCGGATCGCGGAGGCCGCCGAGGGGCTCCGCCTGGCCAGCCTCTCGACCCTTCGGGTCGCCTTCCTCTCGGCGCTGGTGCTCGACACCCTCGCCTCGGTATCGGTGGCCCTGGTGGGGGTCCCGCTCGGGCTGCGGCTGCTCTCCGGATCGATCCACCTCGCCCCGGCGCTGGCGGTGCTGATCGTGGCCCCCGAGGTCTTCCTGCCCCTGCGCCGGGCCAGCGCCGAGTTCCACGAGAGCACCGAGGGCCTCGCGGCGGCGCGCCGGGCGATGGATGTCATCGGGGACGGCGACAGGGGGCGAGAGGAGGGCAAGGTGGCCCGAGAGAGCGGCGATGACCGGCGGGACGGCGGCGAGCCGACGGCGGGAGGTCCTGGGCCCGGCGATCCGGCGCGGGTACCGGTGGCGCTGCGCCGGGTGCGGCTCGAGCTGCCCGGGCGGGCGGAGGCGGTGCTGGATGATGCGTCGCTCACCATCCTCCCGGGAGAGAAGGTGGTCCTGGTCGGGCTCAACGGTGCCGGGAAGTCGACCACCCTGTCGCTTTTGCTCGGGTTCATGGCCCCCTCGAGCGGGGCGGTGACGGTCGGGGGGATGGACCTGCGCGGTTTCGATGCGCAGGCGTGGCGGCGCCGGCTCAGCTACCTCTCCGAGCGACCGACCCTCATCACCGGCTCCCTCGCCGAAAACCTCCGGCTGGCCGATCCCGCCGCCGGGGACGCCCGGCTGCGGGAGGTGCTCGGCCAGATGGGCGCCGGCGACCTGCTGGCAAGCCTGCCCCAGGGACTCGACACGCAGCTGGGGGTGGGCGGACGCCAGGTCTCCACCGGTGAACGTCAGCGGATCGCGCTGGCCCGGGCGGCGCTGCGCGACGCCTCCCTCCTGCTGCTCGATGAACCGACGTCCCACCTGGACGACGCGACCGAGGCGACCGTTGTCGAGGCCCTGGGCCGTGCTCTCTCGGGGCGCAGCGCCCTCATCGTCACCCACCGACCGGCGGTCATGAGGCTGGCCGACCGCGTCGTCACGCTGCAAGGGGGCCGCTTCCTGGCAGCGGATGGAGCGGATCTCGGCGGGGCCGCGGCCGCGCCCCTCCCGGGGGCGCACCGGTGAGGCGGCCGGAGGGCCGGCGGACAAGCGCGCTGCGCCTCAGCCGGTCGGCCGGACCGCCGGCGCGTCGCGATCTGGGAACGGCCGCCGGTGCCGGAGCGCTCTCGGCGGCGTGCGCGATCGGTCTCCTCGCCACCTCGGGCTGGCTGCTCACCCGGGCCTCTCAACGACCGCCGGTATTCGACCTGGCGGTCGCCATCGGCGCCGTGCAGGCGTTCGCGCTCGGACGCGGGGTGACCCGCTACATGGAGCGGCTCGCCATTCACGGCATCTCCCTGGCGACGCTCTCCCGGGTCCGTCTCTGGTTGTACGACACCGTCGAGCCGCTGGTCCCCGACGGCCTGCGCGCGGCGCGTTTCGGCCCGGACGCGGCGGCCTCCCGGGCGGCGGGCTCGCTGCTGAGCGGATTCGTCGCCGACACCGAGGACGTGACGGAAGCCCTCGCCAGGAGCACGACGATCACCATCGACCTGGGCGTGAGCATCCTTCTCGGCGGCGCGGTCGCCGCTCTGCTCGACCCCGTCGCCGGAGCCATCCTGCTCGCCGGCATGGCGGGCGTGATCGCCGTCTCGATCCTCGGCGCTCGGATCGGCCGGTCCGCCGCCGGGAGGGCGGCCGCCATTCGCGCCGAGCTGGCCGACCAGGTCGTGGAGACGGTGCGCTCGGCGCCCGAGCTGGTCGCCTTCGGCCGCCAGGACCTGATCGCCGCGCGGCTGGAGGACGCGCGGCGCCGCGCCCGCACCGCTGCGCTTCGGCAGGCTCTCGGCAGGGGCATCGCACGCGCGCTGGCCACCTGGGCCGCCGGGGCGGGGCTCATCGGCGTCGTCCTCGCCGGCCTTGCCGCCCATCGGGCGGGCCAGCTCTCGGGGATCATGCTCACGGTCCTGGTTCTCGTCTCCGTTGCAGCCCTCGATCAGGGTTCCCTGCTCCCGGCGGCCCTGACCGGCCGGGCCACCGGGAACGCGGCCGCGAGCCGCCTCGCCGAGCTCGCCCGGCTCGAACCACCGGTCCGCGAGCCGCTCGCCGACGCGAGCCCACCAACCGGAGGGGGCGGCGCTCTGCTCGACCACGTCGAGGTGCTGGCTCCGGGAGCAGGGCGGACCGCCTCGCGCCCGGCCCACGCTGTCCCGACCTCCCCCATCCCGATCGCCCCCATCCTTCACGGTGTCTCGCTCAGCGTGGCGCCGGGACGCCGCGTCGCGCTGCTTGGCCGCAGCGGAGCGGGCAAGTCGAGTGCGCTCCACGTCCTCCTCCACTTCCTGGAGGCCTCTTCGGGGAGCGCCCGCATCGGGGGCGTCGACGTCCGGCTGATGACCCGCACCGGGATGGCCCGCCAGGTGGCCTGGCTGGCCGAGGAGACCCATCTCTTCGCAGCCACCGTGGCCGACAACCTGCGACTGGCGCGTCCGGAGGCGGCGGAGGACGAGTTGGTCGCCGTCCTCGATCAGGTCGGCCTGGGGACCTGGTACCGCTCCCTGCCCGGTGGTATGGGGACGGTGCTCGGGGCCGGCGGAAGGGATCTGAGCGCTGGCGAGCGCCAGCGCCTCGGCATGGCTCGAGCGCTCCTCTCTGGCGCCGATCTGCTGCTCCTGGACGAGCCCACGGCACACCTCGACCCCTGGTCGTCGGCTCAGGTGCTCGCCGAGCTGCTCGGCGCCGCTGGCTCGCGTTCGGTGCTGGTGGTGAGCCACGAGCTCGGGGTCGCCGGCCAGGTCGACGAGATCGTGACCCTCGACGCGGGGCGCGTCGTGTCGAGCCGGCAGACGGCCTGACCCGGTCCCACCGGGCCGGGTGCGCTTCGACCCTGGTGAGGCAGGCCCAACGCTGCGATGGTGGGGCCGCCCCACCTGATGGTTCACCAGATGCGTCCCACCGACAACTTCCGTCACCTCCACGACCGGCTCCGCAGCGGGGTCGCTCTGGTCTCGAAGCTCGAGGACCTGCTCCGCGAACGGGGCAACCCGGCAGCCAAGCTGGCGGCATTCGCCCCGGTGTCCGACTACCTCCAGGACGTGGTGCTTCCCCATCTGCGCGCCGAGCGGACGGCCCTCTACTCCGAGACCGCCCGCCTGGCCGGGATCGACCAGCGGCTGTTGAGCCAGCTCGACGACAGCTGGGAGGAGCTGGAGCGCTGCGTGGCCCGGGTCCTGCACGACCAGGCGCGCCTGCGGGGCGGGGTGCACGACAGCGCCAGCTGCCGGCGGCACATCGCGACCCTGGTCCGGCTCCTGCGCCGCCACCTGCAGGCGATGGAGGACGCGGTCCTGCCCTACCTCGACCGCGAGCTCTCCGACCAGGATGTGTACCGGCTCTATGAACTCATCCAGGAGGTGAGCTTCGACGAGGAGCTCGCCGGCAAGGTGCCGGCCGGAGCGGAGGCGGCGGTGGCGGCTGCCCGGCGGCTGCGCGACGGTCAGGGGATCGACTCCGAGCTCTTCTTCCTGGGTGAGTACGTCAGCGATCCCCAGATCGTCGAGCGCACCGTCGCCACCACCGTCGAGGCCTGCCGCCTGATGGGTGCAGCTGGTCTTGCCGCGCATCTCTCCATCGATCCGACCGCCATCGGCCTCCTCTCCGACGCCGACGCGTGCCGGCGCAACGCCGAGCGGATCGCCCGCTCGGTCGCCGAGCAGCCCCTGGGCCGCCTCAACCTGGTGATGCTCGACATGGAGGACCTGACGCTCGTCGAACCGACCCTCCGCCTCCACCGCGAGCTGCTGGCACTGGGCCTGCCGGCCGGCATCACGCTGCAGGCGAGACTGCGGCGGACTGCCGACGACATCGGCCCGCTCCTGGGCCAGCCGACGGCGGTCCGCCTCGTCAAGGGTGCCTTCCCGCTGGGCCCCGAGCACGATCACCAGGGCGGGCGCGCCGTCAGCGCGGCCTATCTCGACCTGGCCACCAGGATGCTGGCGCCCGCGGCGCGCGAGGCGGGACTGCGGCCCATCTTCGCCACCCATGACGGGGCGCTGCTGCTCCGCATCGCCGCCCTGGCGCAAAGCCAGGGGTGGGCGCCGGATCAGTTCGAGTTCGAGATGCTTCTCGGCGTCCGCATGGACCTGCAGCGCCGGCTTCGCAGCGAGGGCTTCTCCGTGCGTGCCCACCTCCCGTTCGGCACCGCCGGGCCGGCGTCCACTCTCCTCGGAGGCGAACATCCCGCCGAGGCCGTGCACCTGGGGGAGGCTTAGAAGGGTCCGGTCCCCGGGAGCCTGGGTCCTTCGGCCCTGCCGGAGAGGGGGTCCCGGACCGTAGCATGGTGGTCATGAACGGGGTGAACCAGAGCGGGTTTGCCGGTGCCGTGCCGGCAGCGGCGACCTGCCACGACGATGTCTGCATCACCTGCTCCGACCAGGCGGTGCCGAGCCGGGTGATCGAGCTGGGCGAGCTCGGCACGGCCCTGGTGGACACCGGGGCATCCCGGGAGCTGATCAGCGTCGCCCTCGTCGACGCCGCTCCCGGTGACACCGTGCTGGTGCACGCCGGGGAGGCGATCGCCGTGGTCGCGAGGACCTAGCCATGTGCCTGGGCATTCCGGGTGAGGTGCTCACCCTCGACGTGGAGCGGCCGGGCATGGCCACCGTCAACGTCGGCGGGGCACGCCGGCAGGTCAACGTGATGCTGATCGAGGAGGACGGGGTGGCGCCCGGCGACTGGGTGCTCATCCACGTGGGCTTCGCGCTCGCCAAGATCGACGAGGAGGAGGCGCAGCTCACCCTCTCCTACCTGGAGGAGATGGGCCAGGCGTACCGCGACGAGCTGCACGCACTCTCCGAATCGCGGGTCGACTGATGGGCCCGGGCGGGATGCGCTTCGTCGACGAGTACCGCGACCGTGAGAAGGCGCAGGCGCTGGCGGCGAACATCGCAACGCTCGTCGAACCGGGACGCCGCTATGGCCTGATGGAGATCTGCGGCGGGCACACTCACACCATCTACAAGCACGGCATCGAGGACTACCTCCCGGAGGAGGTGCAGCTCGTGCACGGGCCGGGCTGCCCGGTCTGCGTGATCCCCATGGGCCGGGTCGACGACGCGATCTGGATCGCCGAGCAGGAGGGCGTCATCATGACGTCGTTCGGTGACCTGCTCCGCGTCCCCGGTGCCCACGGCTCGTTCCTGGACGCCAAGGCCCGCGGCGCCGACATCCAGATGGTGTACTCGCCGCTCGACTCGCTGAGGATCGCGCGCAACCACCCGGATCGGCGCGTGGTTTTCATGGCCATCGGCTTTGAGACCACTACCCCCTCGACCGCGATGACGGTGCTCCGGGCCGCGGCCGAGGGCCTCGAGAACTTCTCGGTCTTCTGCAACCACGTCACCATCATCCCGGCGCTCGAGGCCATCCTGGCGTCCCCGGACATCCACATCGACGGGTTCATCGGTCCGGGCCATGTCTCCACCGTGATCGGGTGCGAGCCGTACCGCTTCATCGCCGAGAAGTACGGACGTCCCCTCGTGGTCGCCGGTTTCGAGCCCCTCGATATCCTCCAGGCCATCCAGATGCTGCTTCTCCAACTCCGCGACGGCCGCTCGGAGGTCGAGAACCAGTACACCCGCGTGGTGCCGTGGGAGGGAAACCAGAAGGCGCTGCAGGCCATCGACGAGGTGATGGAGCCACGCCCCACCTTCGAATGGCGTGGGCTCGGCTGGATCCCGGACTCGGCGATGCGCATCCGCGAGAAGTACGCGCGCTTCGACGCGGAGAGAGTGTTCACGGTTCCCGCCATCCGGGTGGCCGACCCCCCGGCGTGCCAGTGCGGAGAGGTCCTGCGCGGGACGATCAAGCCCTGGGAGTGCAAGGTGTTCGGCACCGCGTGCACCCCGGAGACGCCGATCGGGACCTGCATGGTCTCCTCGGAGGGGGCCTGCGCCGCCTACTACAACTTCGGCCGCTTCACCCGGCTGAGAGTCCGGCAGGCGGGCTCGGCATGACCCAGCGGACGGAGCAGGAGGTCCTGGAGCGGATCGAGCGGGTCCGTCGCCGCCGGCCGAGGATCACCGACGAACGGATCACGCTCGCGCACGGCTCGGGGGGCAGGGCCACGCACACCCTGATCGACGCGCTCTTCCTGGAAGCCTTCCGCAACCCGCTTCTCGAACCCCTGGAGGACCAGGCCGTCTTCTCCGTCGGAGCGGAGCGGCTCGCCTTCACCACCGATACCTACGTGGTCTCACCGCTCTTCTTCCCCGGAGGCGACATCGGCGACCTGGCCGTGAACGGCACCGTCAACGACCTTGCCGTGTCAGGCGCCACGCCGCTGTACCTCTCGGCAGGATTCGTCCTGGAGGAGGGCTTCCCGATCGCCGACCTCCGCCGCATCGTCGCCTCGATGGCCAAGGCGGCGGAGAGCGCAGGGGTGCAGATCGTCACCGGCGACACCAAGGTCGTCCAGCGGGGAAAGGCGGACGGCTGCTACGTCAACACAGCCGGGATCGGGGTGCTGGAGCGGCCCCTGCGGCTGTCGGCGACGGCGGCGCGACCTGGCGATGCGGTCATCGTCTCCGGACCGGTCGGAGACCACGGGATCACGATCATGCTGGCGCGCGGCGAGCTGGGCATCGAGTCGGACCTGCGCTCCGACACGGCACCTCTCACCGAGCTGATCGGTCTCCTGCTGGACGCCGCGCCGCAGACGCGCTTCATCCGCGACGCGACCCGCGGCGGGGTCGCGACCATCTGCAACGAGCTGGCCCTCGCCTCGGGGATCGCTGTCGTCCTGGACGAGCAGTCGATCCCGGTGCGGCCGGAGGTGCGCGGGGCCTCGGAGATCCTCGGCATCGATCCCCTCTATGTCGCGTGCGAGGGACGCTTCGTCGCCGTCGTCGCCGGAGACGAGGCCGAGGCCGCCGTGAGGGCGCTGCGCTCCCATCCCCAGGGTGCAGAGGCCGCGGTGATCGGACGGATCGCCGACGACCCACCGGGGCTGGTCCTGGTGACGACCGGCTTCGGCGGGATGCGCATCATCGACATGCTGGTGGGCGACCCGCTGCCGCGCATCTGCTGAGGCCACGACCTCCCCGCCGGCGGCCGCGGGAGGCTACGATGGCGCGCCGTGAGCTACATCGATATCGCGTGCGTGGTCATCCTCGTGCTGGCCCTGCTGCACGGCCTGTTCAAGGGGCTCTTCCGGCCGCTGATCACGTGGGCCTTCATCATCGCCGGGGTGGCGGTCGGCTTCGGCCGTCCGGGCGTGGCCGCGAGCTTCGCCCCGAGCCCCGGATGGCGGCCGCTGATGGGCCTGGTCGTGGTCGTGGTCTTTGCGGTGGTCGGATTCCTGGTGGCGCATCTGATCGCCCCCCGCATCTACCGCCTCATCCCCGGGATGGGCGCCCTCGACCGTCTCGGCGGCGCGGTGCTGAGCGTCGTGCTGGCCCTGGTGATGATCTTCATCCTGTTGAACGGGCTGGTCACGCTCGATCGTGCGACGGCACCCATCGACGGCGGCGCCGCAGTCTCGGTGGCCGAGCTCCAGACCATTCAGCGCTTCGTGGCGAGCAACCCCTCCACCTCGATCGCGCTGAGCCAGTCGCAACTGCAGGCGTTGGAGAGCCAGGTGGAATCGGGATCCTCCCCCACATCGGGCGCGGACGTCGGTCAGCTGAGCACGGTCCTCGGCGTGCTCCGCAACGTCCACATCCAGATGGTGCGGAGCAAGGTGGTGCCGGTCATCTTCAAGATCGGCGAGAGCCTCCCCCTCCTCGGCAACGGGCAGACCTGGCCGGCGAGCTGACCGCGGCGGTCAGACGAGACCGGCGGCGTCCCGTCCCCCGGCCACCACAGCCTGCCCGAGGCTGATGCCACCGTCATTGGGCGGCACCCGAGAGTGGGTGAGAACACGGAAACCTCGGCCGAGGAGACCGGCGCGGACTCGCTCGGTGAGCAGGACGTTCTGGAAGACGCCACCGGAGAGCGCCACCACCTCGAGCCCGGTCGCCGCGCGCACGCGCCGGCACGCGGCCACGGCGGCGTCGGCGAGGCCGTTGTGGAAGCGGGCGGCGATCAGCGGGCCCCCCACTCCCGCCCGAACGTCGGCGACCACCGCGCGCACCAGGCCGGCGGTCGCAATCTGAAAGGGCTCGCCCTCCTCGATCTCCACCGGGTACGCGGAGGGCTCCGCCAGGTCGGCCAGCTGCTCCAGCTCCACAGCCGCCTGGCCCTCGTAGTTGATCTGATCCCGGACCCCGATCAGCGAGGCGACGGCGTCGAAGAGGCGGCCCGCGCTGGTCGTGATCTGGCTGGCGGTCCCCGAGCGCGCCAGGGCGCTGACCGTCTCCCAGCGGTCGGCGTGGTCGCGCACCACGGCGAGGCCGGGGGGAGGATCGTCGCCAAACGCGGCGACGAGATACGCCGCCGCCATCCGCCATGGCTCCCTGATCGCCATGGCGCCGCCCGGCATCGCGACCGGGGCGAGATGGCCGGCCCGCCGGAAGGAGGTGAGATCGGCGACCAGGATCTCTCCCCCCCACATCGAGCCGTCGGTGCCATAGCCGAGACCGTCGAAGGCGACGCCGATGGCCGGTCCCACCTCCCCGTTGTCGGCGAGGCATGACGCGATGTGGGCGTGGTGGTGCTGGATCCCGACCCTCTCCACGCCGTCCAGGTCGAGGGCAAACTTGGTCGAGAGGTACTCCGGGTGCAGGTCGTGCACGACCACCTCGGGGTGGATGTCGAAGACCCGCATGAAGTGCTCGATCCCCTCCATGTACGACTGGAGGGTCTCGTAGTTCTCGAGGTCGCCGATGTGGTGGGAAACGAACGCCCGCCGGCCCTTGCCGACGCAGAAGGTGCTCTTCAGCTCGGCGCCGCAACCGAGCACGGGTCGGGGAAAGGCGCGGGCGACGGGCACCGGCTGGGGAACGAAGCCGCGCGAGCGCCGCAGCGGCGTCTCCCTCCCCCCCATCACCCGCATGACCGAGTCGTCGGTGCGCATGTGGATGGGACGGTCGTGAGTGAGGAAAGCGTCGGCGATGCCGCGCAGGCGGACCAGCGCCTCCTCATCGCGGTAGGCGATGGGCTCATCCGACACATTGCCACTGGTCAGGACAAAGGGAGCCCGGAGGTCGCGCGCCAGCAGGTGATGGAGCGGGCTGTAGGGGAGCATCACCCCGAGGGAGCGATTGCCCGGAGCCACCGCGGCAGCCACCGGAGCGCCGGCGGCCCGCTGGAGCAGCACGATCGGACGCCGAGGGGAGGTCAGGGCGTGCGCCTCCGCCGTGCCGATGGTCCCCAGGGCTCGGGCGCCGTCCAGGTCGGCGACCATCACCGCGAACGGCTTGTCCTCGCGATGCTTGCGCGAGCGCAGGGCGGTGACGGCGGACTCCTGGCCGGCGAGCGCGGCCAGGTGATACCCACCCACCCCCTTGACGGCGAGCACGCCGCCCGCGACGAGCAGCTGGACGGCGGTCGAGACCGGGTCGCCGGCGATGGCCGCGCCATCGCGATCGATCAGGCGCAGCGACGGGCCGCAGGCGGGACAGCAGATCGGTTGGGCGTGGAAACGTCGATCCACCGGGTCCTCGTACTCGCGCCGGCAATCCGCGCACATGGCGAACCCCGACATGGTGGTGAGCGGCCGGTCGTAGGGAACGTCGCGGATGATCGTGAACCGCGGCCCGCAGTTGGTGCAGTTGATGAAGGGATGGCGAAAGCGCCGATCTCCGGGGTCCAACAGCTCGGCAAGGCAGTCGTCGCAGGTCGCGGTGTCCGGGGAGATCAGGGTCTGACGCTCCCCGGCCGGCTCGCTCTCGACGATCGCGAAACCAACGCCGCCGGTCGGGCCGATGACCTCGGTCTCGACGCGGTCGATGACCGCCAGGGGGGGGGCATCGTCCTCCAGCGCGGCCAGGAATCGATCCAGTTGCGCCGGATCCCCCTCGACCTCGATGAAGACCCCGGCGGTGTCGTTGCCGACGAGACCGGAGATACCGCCCGCGGATGCCAGCCCGTGGACGAAGGGGCGGAATCCGACCCCCTGCACCACCCCCTCCACGCGGACGCGAAGGCGGTGGCGGGGGACGGGGGAGAGCGGCTGCCGATCCATCGGATCTCACCATATCGGCCCAGGGCGGGCCGCGGGGCTGCGCACTCGGATCACATCCCCGTCCGCCCACCGAAGGTCCTGTCGAGACTGGGGGCCGGGGACCCTGGTGACCCCCCGAAGCTGAACGGCAAAGTGGGGAATCGTCATGATGGCGGACGCCGCTGAGAGCCTCACCTCCCCGCCTCACGGGGGTCGTCTGGTGGCTGAGCGCCTTCGGGCGCACGACGTGGAGGCACTCTTCGCCCTGGGGGGCGGCCACATCGTCGAGCTGCTGGACGGCTGCATCGACGCTGACGTCCGGGTCATCGGGCTGCGCCACGAGTGCGCCGTCACCATGGCGGCCGAGGGCTTCGCCCTCGCCACCGGTCGCGCCGGGGTGGCCGCGGTAACCGCGGGCCCGGGCTTCACCAACGCGCTCACCGGGTTCGCGGACGCCGCGGTCGGGAACGTGCCCCTGATCCTGATCGGCGGCCGGACCGGCCTCAAGCGGCGCGGCCGGGGAGCGGTGCAGGACATCGACCAGGAGGGGATGCTCGCACCGGTCGCCAAGTGGCGCGCGGTTGCCTACAACGCGCAGAACCTCCAGCGCCTCACCGACGAGGCCTTCCATCAGGCGGCCAGCGGCCGCCCCGGTGCCGTCTACCTCGAGGTCCCTCACGACGTGTTCATGACCCGGACGGAACCGGCCGCGGGGCACTGGGGCTTCCCGGCGTCGCCAACCCGGTCCGCCGCCTCGCCGGCTGAGCTGGAGCGGGCGCTCGAGGCCCTCAAGGCCGCCTCCCGCCCCGTGGTGCTGGCCGGAAGCGGCAGCTTCTGGTCCGGGGCGGGCGAGGAAATCGCCGCCTTCTGCGCCGCCGCCGAGATCCCGGTGACGACCACGAGCGCCGCCCGCGGCCTGGTCGCCGACTCGCATCCCTGGTGTCTCGGCTCCCTGGTCCACGCGGGCACGGCGGTCGCGTCGGCTGACTGCGTGCTGGTGCTGGGCAGCGCCTTCAACGGCAACCTCGTCTACGGCGGCCCCCCGCTCTTCAATGACGAGCAGCTGCTCATCCAGGTCGACATCGCCGGCGACCAGGTGGGCGGCAACCGGCGCGCGGACATCGCCGTGCAGGGCGACGTCCGCGAGGTCGTGGCTCAGATGCGGCAGAGCGGTCTGCGCAGCCGCTCCGGGCGTGCCTGGCTGGAGCAGGGGCGCGAGCTGGTCGAGATCTCACGCCAGATGTGGGACCAGCAGATCGACGGCTACGAGGGGACGCTGGTGCACCCCGGTGCCCTGGTCCGCGAGGTCGCCGCCTTTGCCCGCGAGGCGTGGAGCGGGGCGTCCACCCTGGTGGCGGACGGTGGTGACACCCTCACCTGGGCGCTCGCGTACGCGGACGCCGAGGGACCGGGACGGTTGCTCTCCACGACCACGGCACTGGGAACGCTCGGCGTCGGTCTCCCCTTCGCCCTGGCGGCCAAGGTGGCCAGGCCGGATGAGCCGGTGGTGCTGGTCACCGGTGACGGCGCCTTCGGGCTGAGCGCGATGGAGATGGACACCGCCGCACGTCACCACCTACCGGTCATCGTGGTCGTGGCCAACAACTGCGGGTGGGGCGACGTTAGGCACCACCAGCGCGAGATGTATCACCGCGAGGTCGCCAGCGCCCTCGCCGACACGCGCTACGACCGGCTCGCCGAAGCGTTGGGGTGCCACGGCGAGCGGATCGAGCAGCTCTCCGATCTGCGTCCCGCGCTCGAGCGCGCGGCGAGCGCCGGCGGCCCCGCGCTGATCGATGTGCGCACCGATCCCGACGTGCTCTCTGCGCTGCTCCGGGCGATGATGATGGTGGGGATCATGTAGCCCTGCCGCGAGGCAGGACAGATGCGGCCAGCGGGACCGGCGGGGGTTCTTCAGCCCCTGCGGCTAGTGGTGCGCCGCGCTGGCCAGCCGGTGCTCGGTCGCCCGGTGCAGGCTGAGGACCTCTGCGCAGCCGGAGGCATGAACCACCATCACCGGGACCCCGCTCCGGTGGAGCACGCTGGTGCTCACGCTGCCGAGAAGGAGACAGCGGAGGCTTCCATGTCCCCGGGAGCCCATCACGATCAGGTCGTGCCCACCGCGCTCGACCTCCCGGATGATGGCGTCCGCGGGCCGCTCGCAGACGATCACCATGTCGACATCGATCCCGTCGGGTACCCGGTCGCGCGCCTCCTCGGCGATGCGCCGCCCCTCCGCCTCCACGTCGGAATCGAGCCGCTCCACGTCGACCCCCACCGGCGCGACCGCACCTCCATACCAGACGAACGGCCGCCAGGCGCAGAGGACGGTGATCCGGGCTCGCTGGCAGCGCGCCAGGTCCACCGCCTGGGTGAGCGCGGCGTCGGCGTGTGGCGATCCATCAACGGGAACCAGGATGCTGTGGAACATCGGATGGTCTCTGGCGGTCCGACCGGATCGGAGCGGGCCGGAGGGATGTCTTCCGGCATCCCCAGTCAATCCGGTCACGCCTCCGCGCGATAGGGTCGAGAGGGTGGTCGATGACAGGCCCGAAGGTCATGATTCGGCGACAAGCCGGCTGCTCCGTGCGACGCGGGTGGACGGCCGTCGTCACCCGGTGCCTGAGCAGGCCTCCGGTCAGGGCATCCGCTCGAGCTGACGATCCAATCTGACCGCCACGTCGGCCCGGCGACCGGCCTCGCCGACGACCTCCACCCAGACCTCCGACACGGGAAGGCTGCGTGCCCTCAGGTAGCGGTCGAGTGCCTCCCGCTCGTCTCGCTCCGCCAGGCGGGTCGCCGCGTTCCTCGGCCAGTGCATCTCCGGCCTCCTCGTCTCCTGATGGTGTGATCAACGTCCAGTCAAGCTCGATCGACCGGGCGGCAATAGGGTCCAGGGACAGGAAGTGCGTGAGCCGAAGGTCCGGAGTTGGAGGTGTGTGGCGCAGTCGCTGCGACCCTGCGCAATGCACCCACGGAACCGCCAACGGCCGGGCCGGGAGCGGCAAGGCCGGCCCACCGCCAGCCATACTGAGGGTGATCCACCCATGGGAGGAGCGCAATGACCCAGACGTCCACCGACGTCACTGCCGCAGGCCCTCTCTCCGACCACGATCTCGCCCTCATCGACGCCTACTGGCGGGCGGCGAACTACCTCTCGGTTGGTCAGATCTACCTGCTCGACAACCCGCTGCTGCGTCAGCGATTGCGTCCGGAGCATGTCAAGTCCCGCCTGCTCGGCCACTGGGGGACGACCCCGGGGCTCAACTTCATCTACGCCCACATGAACCGGGTGATCCGCAACTGGGACCTCAACGCCATCTATGTGATCGGTCCCGGGCACGGCGGTCCCGCCGCGGTCGCCAACGCCTATCTCGAGGGCACCTACAGCGAGGTCTACCCGCACATCACCGAGGACGAGGACGGGATGCGCGCGCTCTTCCGCCAGTTCTCGTTCCCGGGCGGCATCCCGTCCCACGTGGCCCCCGAGACCCCCGGCTCCATCCACGAGGGCGGCGAGCTCGGTTACGCGCTCTCCCACGCCTATGGCGCCGCTTTCGACAACCCCGACCTGCTGGTCGCCTGCATCATCGGCGACGGTGAGGCGGAGACCGGTCCGCTCGCCACCGGATGGCATTCCAACAAGTTCCTGGACCCCGTGACCGATGGGGCGGTGCTGCCGATCCTGCACCTCAACGGGTACAAGATCGCCAACCCCACGGTGCTCGCTCGCATCCCCGAGACGGAGCTCACCTCGCTGCTCGAGGGCTACGGCCATAAGGTGTACTGGGTCTCGGGCGACGACCCGGCGAAGATGCACCAGCTGATGGCGGCGACGCTCGACACCGTGATCGCCGAGATCACCTCCATCCAGAAGCACGCGCGCGAGACCGGCGACGCCACCCGGCCGGCGTGGCCGATGATCGTCTTCAAGAGCCTCAAGGGTTGGACCGGGCCGAAGTTCGTCGACGGGTTGCCCACCGAGGGGACCTGGCGCTCGCACCAGGTGCCGATGGCCGAGGTGAAGACCAATCCCGACCATCTCGCCCTGCTCGAGACGTGGCTCAAGAGCTACCACCCCGACCAGCTCTTCGACGAGAACGGGACCCTGGTCCCCGAGCTGAAGGCCCTCCCCCCCAAGAGCTACCGGCGGATGAGCGCCAACCCGCACGCCAACGGCGGGCTGCTCCTGCAGGACCTGGTGCTGCCGGACTTCCGCAACTACGCGGTCGAGGTGGCTCGCCCCGGGACCACCTTCGCGGAGGCCACCAAGGTGCTCGGCTCTTACCTCCGGGACGTGACCCGGGCCAACGCCAAACGGTTCCGCATCTTCGGCCCCGACGAGACCAGCTCCAACCGCCTGCAGAACGTGTTCGAGGTCACCAACCGGCAGTGGGAGGGTGAGACCCTCCCCACCGACGACCACCTGGCGCCCGAGGGGCGGGTCATGGAGATGCTCTCCGAGCATCAGTGCCAGGGCTGGCTGGAGGGCTACCTGCTCACCGGCAGACACGGCATGTTCAACTGCTACGAGGCCTTCATCCACATTATCGACTCGATGTTCAACCAGCACGCGAAGTGGCTCAAGGTCACGCGCGAGATCCCTTGGAGGCGTCCCGTCGCCTCGCTCAACTACCTGCTCTCCTCGCTGGTGTGGCGCCAGGACCACAACGGCTTCTCGCACCAGGACCCGGGATTCATCGATCACGTCGTCAACAAGAAGGCGGAGATCATCCGCGTCTACCTTCCCCCGGACACCAATTGCCTGCTCTCGGTGGCGGATCACTGCCTGCGCAGCCGCCACTACGTCAACGTGATCGTCGCCGGCAAGCAGCCCCAGCTCAACTACCTCTCCATGGACGACGCCATCCTCCACTGCACACGCGGCATCGGGATCTGGGAGTGGGCCTCCAACGACGCGGGCGAGCCCGACGTGGTGATGGCGTGCTGCGGCGACGTGCCCACCCTGGAGGTCCTGGCCGCGGTGGCGATCCTTCGCGAGGAGCTACCGACGCTTCGCGTGCGGGTGGTCAACGTGGTCGACCTGATGCGCCTGCAGCCGGACACCGAGCATCCGCACGGACTCTCCGACCGCGAGTTCGACATCCTCTTCACCACCGACAAGCCGGTGATATTCGGCTACCACGGTTATCCCTGGCTGATCCACCGGCTGACCTACCGCCGGACCAACCACGCCAACCTCCACGTCCGCGGCTACAAGGAGGAGGGCACCACCACGACCCCGTTCGACATGGTGATGCTCAACGACCTCGATCGCTTCCACCTGGTCCTCGACGTGATCGACCGGGTCCCCGGGCTGCAGTCGCACGCCGCCGCCCTGCGCCAGCGGATGGTTGACGAGCGGGTGCGCTGCCGTGCGTTCACGCGGATCGGGGGCGAGGATCCCCCGGACATCAGCAACTGGACCTGGACGCTCTGAGCTGACGCCTGGTCTCGCATCATGAGAATCCTGGTCGTCAACGCGGGGTCGAGCAGCCTCAAGCTGTCCGTACTCGACGATGCCGACAACTTGCTGGCGTCGGAGACCGTCGACGCTCCGGTCGGGCGCATCGATGATGCGGCACTGCGGTCCGCCATCTCGGCGAACTCCCCCATCGACGCGGTGGGGCATCGCATCGTCCACGGCGGCACCGAGTTCACCCAGCCGGTGCTCATCGACGCCCGTGTGCTGCGCCGGCTGGAGGTGCTGACCGACCTGGCGCCGTTGCACCAGCCGAAGTCGCTCCGGGGGCTCGACGTGGTCAGCCGCCTGCTCCCCCGGGTACCCGCGGTGGCGTGCTTCGACACCGCCTTCCACGCGCACCTCCCGCCGGCAGCGTCCACCTACGCACTGCCCCCGCAGTGGCGCCACCGCTGGGACCTCCGCCGCTTCGGCTTCCACGGCCTCTCCCACGCGTACGCCTCCCGGCGGGCCGCCGAGCTGACCGGCCGCCACCTCGAGGACCTGCGCATGGTCACCTGCCACCTCGGTGCGGGCGCCTCCCTGGCGGCCGTGAAGGGCGGAGTCTCGGTGGACACCACCATGGGCTTCACCCCGCAGGAGGGGCTGGTGATGGCGACCCGCTCGGGGAGCGTCGACCCCGGTCTCCTCCTCTGGCTGGAGGAGCACGTGGGCATGCCCCCGTCGGAGCTGGCGACCACCCTGGAGTACCGCTCGGGGCTGCTTGGCATCTGCGGCAGCTCGGACATGCGGGTCATCCTCCAGGCCGAGGCGGACGGCGACGCGGACTCGGCGCTCGCAATCGGGGTCTACCTCCACCGGCTGCGGGCGGGCATCGCCTCCATGGCCACCGCCATGGGCGGGCTCGACACCCTGGTCTTCACCGGAGGGGTTGGCGAGAACGCCGCTCCGATCCGGAAGCGGTGCGCCGCCGAGCTGGGCTTCCTGGGCGTCGCCCTCGACCGCGAGGCCAACGAGGGCGCCACCGGGGATCGGGAGATCGGGGCAGTTGGGGCCGCGGTCAGGACCCTGGTGATCGAGGCGCGCGAGGACCTGGAGATCGCCCGCGGGGTGCGCCAGGTGCTCACCCCCTCCCCCGTCCAAGCTGCGGAGTCCTCGCCGGAGAGGTGACAGCCCGAGA
>JBEKGP010000026.1:0-30776 GCA_050012735.1 Candidatus Dormibacteria bacterium | reverse complement strand
CGGCCGCGCATCTCCCGGGCCGCCTTGTTGGTGAAGGTGACCGCCAGGATCTCCTGGGGACGCACGCCGCGGGCGGCGATGACGTAGGCGATGCGATGGGTGAGCACCCGGGTCTTGCCGCTGCCGGCACCCGCGAAGATGAGCAGCGGCCCATCCGGGGCCTCGACAGCCTCGCGCTGGGCCGGGTTGAGGGCGGCGAGCAGCGCGTCGGTGCCGGCTGATGCCGCGCTCACCTCGGGGCTCGGGGCCGGTGGAGGGAGGAGACGGCAGCGAGACCCGTTGGGGTCCATCGGTCGAGCCGGGAGCGCCGGGACGGACTGAAAAGGAACTGCGCCACGGGGGGGATTCTACGGGCGGGGGCTGCCCGTCCCGTGCCGGGCGCCGCGGCGCCCGGACGTGCCCACCGTGCGGGCGCCGGGTCAGATGGTGCGGGGGACCAGGACGGGACGGGCCCACTCCTGGCCGTCGTTGCCATGCACGCCCTCGGAGGCGACCTCCTCCCCGTCCCGCGCAGCCAGCGCGTCGCGCAGCCGCTTCGGGGTGCCCAGCGCCCAGCCCTGCCCCAGGGTGGCGCCCAGTCCGAGCATGCGGGCGCAATCCTCTCGGGTCTCCAGCCCCTCGGCGATGATCTCGCCGCCCAGACTGCGCGCGACCTCCACCAGCCCGCGTATGACCGCCGCGGAGCCGGCGTCGTCGGCGGTGACGATCAGACTCTTTCCGGCCTTGATGAACTCGGGACGGACGACCGCGATCGCCTCGATGGTCGACAGGCCCTCGCCGACATCGTCCATCGCGAAGCGGAAGCCGGCCCGCCGGTAGCGGGCGCAGGCCTCGGCGAAGCGGCCGAAGCGGGTGATCTGCTCGTTGACCTCGAGGACGATCTGGGTCGGCCTCAGGGAGGCGTCCCGAAGGTGCCCCAGGATGACGTCGAGGTCACGATCGGGATCGGTGAAGGCCCCGACGCTGATGTTGATGAAGAGCGAACCGCCCCGGGCGAGCAGGCGGTGGGCGCCGCTCATCGCCGAGATCTGGGAGAGGGTCTCCAGCTCGCGGGAGACGCCCAGGCGGCGGGCCGCGGCGAACATCCCCTCGACCTCGGTCTCGTTGGGCGCCCCGGTGGGACGGGCGAGCGCCTCGTAGCCGATGAGGCGACCGGTGCTGAGATCGCGGATGGGCTGGTAGACGGATTCGATCTCCTTGCGGGCGACGATGGCCGGGACCGATTCCAGCCAGCTCCCGGCCCGAGACCCGGCGCCCTCGTCGACCACGACTCGGCCGCCGCCCATCGCCTTGCCGGCGGCGGCGAGGGCACGGAGGGAGCGGTTCATGAGGTCGTCCGCGGTCTCCCGGCGATCCCAGAAGGCGATGCCCACGCTGACCGTGCAGCCGGCGGGGAGATCGGTCTCCACGTCGCGGATCATCTCGGCGACACCGGTCGTGGTGAGGCGCTCGAGGACGACGGCGAACTCGTCGTTCCCGACCCGGGCGAGGTACGAGAGGCCGGGGACGTCGGGGTCGCTTCGCTGGGTAAACCGGAGGACCGTGGCCACATCGGTGAGCAGCCGGTCCCCGGCGGCGTGGCCCCAGTCCTCGTTGAAGGAGCCGAACCTGTCCAGGTCGATGACGGCGACGGCCAGCGAGGTCTCCCGGTGCCGCGCCGCCTCCAGCCGGTGCGGCAGCTCGGCGTGGAGAGCCCGGCGATTGGGACAGTTGGTGAGGAAATCCGTGTACGCGACCGAGTCGAATCGTGCTCGATCGGCGCCCTGACCGCTCAGCGCCCGGACGGTGGCGCCGGCGATGATCGCGGTCAGGGTGGCCACCACGAGGTAGGGATCGCGGACGACCGCCAGGCCGATCAATCCCTCGACCAGGGCCAGGGCTATGCCGACGCCGAGGGCCCGGTCATCGTGGCGGAGGGCCAGCACGGCGAGGGGGAGGGTGACCAGGGCGGCGACGTCCACCGCCCGCATCCGGAAGATCAGCTCGACGCCCAGGACCACGGCGATGGCGCAGCACGCGGCCACCGCCTGCCCCCGAACGGGGACGCGCTCCAGAGGCAGCGCGAGCGCGAGGGCGGCCAGCGCAAGGAGGACCACGGGGACCATCCAGGCGAGCTCCAGGCGGGAGTGCTGGAGCCACAACCCGACGACGATCAGGACCGCCACTCCGGCTGTCCACGCGGCCGTCACCCCCCGCGCGGCGAGGCGGTCAGACCGCTGCGCAGCTGGCGTGTAGGGGGTGGCGACGTGGAGTGCCCCGGATTCGAACATCGGCGCGAACAGAGTAACCGTCACTCTCGTGTCACAGACTACGGACAGGTCGCTTCCTGGTCACGCTTCAGGAGCCGATGTCGGAGACGGTCAGCGCGAATCCGACAGCGTGTTACGCGAGCCGCCGGAGGATGCAGAAGGGGGTCTGCTCCCCGGTCTGGCCCATCGGATTGTCGGCGAGCACCCGGCTTACCGCGATGCGGTCGACACCGTCGCTCGCCCCGAGAACGTCGGCGGCCAGATCGTTGGTGTCGACCACGGCGACGGCGATGTCCACCCCGGACCTCTCACTGAGGCTCCGGCTCATCCGCTCGGCGACCCCGTCCGGGTCGCTCGGCGCCTTGCTGGCATGGGTGTTGTAGGGCGGGAGGGTGTAGGCGGTCGGGCCGTCGATGGCCGACACCCGGGAGCCGGCCACCCGGTAGAAGACGCCCCGGACCCCGAAGGGGCGGGTGACGGCGGCGCAGGCGGCGGCAAGGAGGATGCGCGATGCCCCCGCCTCCTCCAGGGCGAGCTGCATGGTCTGGGGCCTGCCCAGGCCGATGCCGATGGGGACCCGGCTGACGAAGCGGGATAGCAGCCGGGCGAGCGGGCTGACTCGGATCTCGTCCATGGGGAAGGAGCGCCCCTGGGTGATGGCGACCACCTTCTCGCTCATCGCGACCACGTCACCGGGTTCCAGGGCGATGCCGCCGGCCCGCGCCTTCTCCAGGGCCACCCCCACCGCGGCGCCGAGGTCGTCCCGGTTGCGCACCAGCTCGGCGCGAAGCGGGATGCGCGCCCAGGGCCGGCCGGAGCTACGGATGATCAGGTGGCGGCCGGGGTTGGGGTGGGCGGCGGCGACCAGCCGCTCGACGCCGAGAGCCGCACCCGCCGCCCGGTCGCCCTGAGCGGTGAAGGCGAACGAGCTGCCCGGTGTGGGGCCGGACGCGGAGCCGTGGCTCCCGCCCTCGAAGTACAACCGCAGCCAGAGCTCGACGTTGACGGTGCGCCAGAAGAAGAGCGACTCCTCGCTGCCCCCGACGCAGGCGACGCGAAAGGCGTCGGCGACCGCGTCCGCGTCCCAATACGGCCGTGACTGGAAGGACGGCGACCGCATCAGCGACTGGATCGCCGAGCGCTGCTGGCGGAACCAGCGGAACTCGGGCGTGGTGAAGCCGACCTTGCGACGCCGCCGTCGGATCGTCTCGGGCAGGACGCCGCGCATCGCCTCGCGCATGATGCGTCGCGACCACCCCCCGGAGACGATCGCCGAGGCGGGCAGCCGGAGGATCCACTCCACCAGCTCCTGGTCGAGGAAGGGGAGCCGCGACTCCATGGAGTGGGCCATCGAGTTGCGATCCTCGTAGCGGAGCAGCGAGGGGAGCGAGAAGGTGGTGAGGTCCTGGAGCAGCCGCTTCTTGAGATCGTCCTGCACGCGGGGATCGTCAGGCCGCCGCTTCCCGCTCGTCCACGCGGGGCGGAGCAGCGAGCCCACATCCACCTGGTGGCGACCCTCCCAGAGCCGGCGGCGAGCCAGCCGGCCGACGGTGTCCCGCGCCTTCGCGGACTCCGCGGCGAACTCCCGGTAGCGATGCTCCCGGAGCAGCTGGCGCAAGTAGACGTACTGGTAGGGGACGTAACCGCCGAGCAACTCGTCACCGGCCTGCCCGTCGAGGAGGACGGTGACCTTCTGGCTGGCGGCGCGCATCACCGACCACATCGCGTAGGGCGCGGTGGTGATCATCGGCTCCTCCGCGTGCCAGACCCAGGTCTCCAGCTCGGCGAGCCACTGCTCCGAGGTCGGCTGCACCCAGGTGGGGTCGGCGGAGGTGACCGCCAGCACCGCGTCGACGTAGCTCCGCTCGTCGATGGGGTCGCCGGGGAAGACGGCCGAGAAGGTCTTGAGACGGTCGCCGAGCGAGACCGAGTCGGGCACGTGCTGGGCGAGCAGCCGGTCCATCACGCAGACGATGGAGGAAGAATCGAGGCCTCCTGAGAGGCAGGTTCCGACCGGCACGTCGGCGACCAGGCGGCGTTCGACCGCGCGGGTGAAGAGCCGGAGGAACTCCTTCGGGTCCGAATCCGCGTCCTCGCTCAGCTTCGGTGTCCAGTACCGGGTCTCCCGGGTGGCCCCGGCCGGGTCGACGGTGACGTACGCGCCGGCCGCCACCTGGCGGATGCCGGAGAAGAATGTGAGGTCGTTGTGGTCGTAGAGGCCGAAGCGGAGGTACTCGTACAGCTGCTGCTCGTCGACCTTCCGGGGGAAGGTCGGGTCCTCGAGGATGGCCTTGATCTCCGAGGCGAAGACCACCCGCTCGTCGTGCGCCGCGTAGAAGAGCGGCTTGATGCCGAAGTGATCGCGGCAGAGGACGAGCTCGGTCGCTGCGCCGCGGCGGTCCAGGAGGGCGATCGCCCACATGCCGTTGAACCGCTGGAAGGCGGCCGGGCCCCACTGCGCGTACGCCTGCAGGGCGACCTCGGTGTCGCTTTTGGTGCTGAACCGCCGCCCCTCCGCCTCCAGCTCCGTGCGCAGCTCGCGGTAGTTGTAGATCTCGCCGTTGAAGACGATGTGGAGGCGGTCGCCGTCGGTCGACATCGGCTGGGCGCCGGTGTCGAGGTCGATGATGGCCAGCCGGCGGAAGCCGAGCGAGGCACCGTCGGTCTCGAAGAAGCCGTCGTCGTCGGGACCGCGATGCCGGATCGACGCGGCCATGGCGCGGAGCAGGGCGGGGTCGCGGCGGCCGGTGAAGCCGCAGATGCCGCACACGAGGCTACGCCGGCCCGGCGGGCTGGACGGCGATCGGGGCCCTCTCCGGCGTGGGGACAGCGGGCCTCACCACCGGCATCCGGCACTCCCAGAGCAGCAGCTCACCCTCCAGGCTGGGGCGGCGGCCCACCTGCCAGAACCCGCTCTTGGTCAGCACCCGCGCCGAGGCGGGGTTGCTCACCAGGCATTCGGCGGTCACGCGGCGCACCTCGGCCTGGGTCAGGGCCCAGGCGGCGATGGCTTTCACCGCCTCGGTGGCGTAGCCGCGCCCCCAGAGGGAGCGGTTGACGGCGTAGCCGATCTCGACGGTGCCGGTCACGTCCGGGCGCGACTTGAAACCCATGCTCCCCACCGCCAGGCGATCCTCACGGCGCACCACCACCCCGTCGCACCACGGCCCCGGATCGGCGGACCGCTCGCGGCGGGCAAGCCATATGGGGAACATCTGGAGGGCATCGTCCCCCGGCCACTCCTCGGTGAAGTGGACGGTGAGACGCCCGCCCGGGCCTGCGCTCTCGCAGGGGCCGACCTCGATCTCGGCAAGGAAGTCCGAGAGGGTGAGCCGCCGACGCATCACCGAGATCGGCGTGGAGATGAAGAGAAGCCGGGGCGTTTCCACGGTCAGCACGCGGGCAACTCTACCCGGCAGGCTCCCCAGGTGGCAGGCCACGCCTGGGCCCCTGTCCTTCTCCAGGGGCTCGCCGCCCCTCGAAGGGGTCCTTGCCCCCCTTCACCGCGCAGATATCCTGTGCCCAGCGACCCCCACGGGCCGCCGGCCTGCTGAGGTGCTGCGCTATGGATGGTCCGTCGTCTCGGCGGCGTCGCCCACCATCGAGTCAGGGGACGCCCCTCCCGCAGGGGAACGTCACCAGCGGGATCGTGCGCGTCGGAGATACGGTGCGACGCCCCGCCGGACCGTGGACGCCGGCGGTTCACGCACTCCTGAGGCATCTCCATGCGGTGGGGTTCAGCGGAGCGCCCCAGCCCCACGGCATCGACGAGCGCGGCCGCGAGGTGCTGAGCTTCGCACCCGGGGTCGTGGCATGGCCGGATCACTTCGAGCTGCTGGCTGATGATCGAGCCCTGGCCCGAGCGGGACGCTTGGTGCGCGACCTGCACGACGCCGCGGCGGGCTTCACCCCGCCACCGGACGCCCAGTGGCAGGTCGGAATCCCCGCCCCCGACGGCGACCTCATCGTCCACAACGACGTCGCCCCCTGGAACCTCGTCATCGGCGACGAGGGATGGGTGCTCATCGACTGGGATGGGGCCGCACCCGGCTCGAGACTGTGGGATCTCGCCTACGCGATGCACGGTTTCGCGCCCCTCTCCGCAGCAGCCGGCCCCGAGAGCGTCGCGGTGCAGGCCCACCGTCTCCGCGTGCTCGCCGGCGCCTACGGCCTCGACGAGGCGGGGCGGCGGGCTCTGCTGCCGCTCCTGGCCCGTCGGGCGATGTCCATGCACCAGTTCCTCGCCGAGGGGGCGGCCAGCGGTGTGGAGCCCTGGGCGAGGCTGTGGGCGGACGTCCACGGGAAATCCTGGCGCGCCGACGCCGAGCACATCGAGCGCCACCGGGTGGACTGGGAGCGGGCCCTGCTGGACTGAGGCTCGGAGCTCGATCCTTGGTGGAGGTGCCGGTGCCAGCCCGGACTCAGAAGTCCATGTCGTCGTCGCCGCCGAAGCCACCACCACCGCCGAACCCGCCGCCACCGCCACCACCGTGGGAGTGGCCGGATCCCTCCTCGTCATCGTCCTCGGGCTCGGGGGCGTCGGCGATGAGCGCCTCGGTGGTCATGATCATGGTGGCGATCGAGGTGGCGGACGTGAGGGCCGTGATCACCACCTTGGTGGGGTCGATGATCCCGCGCTCGACGAGGTTTCCATACTCCTCGGTGACCACGTCGAAGCCGTCGTCCCCGGTCAGCTCGGCGACATGGTTGACCACCACCGCGCCCTCCAGCCCGGCGTTGGCCGCGATCTGCCTGAGCGGTGCGGAGAGCGCCTGGAAGACGACGCGCGCTCCCGCGAGAGCGTCTCCGTCCAGCTTGAGCCCGTCGATGGCGTCGCGGGCCCGGATCAGGGCAACGCCTCCACCGGCGACGCAGCCCTCCTCGAGGGCGGCGCGGGTGGCGTGGAGCGCGTCCTCGACGCGCGCCTTGCGCTCCTTCATCTCCACCTCGGTGGCGGCCCCCACCTTGATCTGGGCGACCCCTCCGACCAACCGGGCCAGCCGCTCCTGCAGCTTCTCCCGGTCCCAATCGGAATCGGTCTCCTCGACCTGCAGGCGGATCTCCTCGCAGCGCGCGTCGATGGCCTTGCGATCGCCACCGCCGCCCACCACGGTGGTGTCGTCCTTGGTGACGGTCACCCGGTCGGCCGTGCCGAGATGGCCGGCGGTGACCCCGTCCAGGCGGATGCCGACCTCCTCGCTGACCACGGTGGCCCCGGTGAGGACGGCCAGGTCCTGGAGCATCGCCTTGCGGCGGTCGCCGAAGCCGGGGGCCTTGATGGCGACCGCGGTCAGCGTGCCGCGCATGCGGTTGACGACGAGGGTGGCGAGCGCCTCCGCGGTGACGTCCTCGGCCACGATGAGCAGGGGCCGCTTGGCCCCGGCCACCAGCTCGAGCACCGGGAGCAGGTCCCGCACGGCGCTGATCTTGGAGTCGGTGATGAGGATGGCCGGGTGGTCCAGCTCGGCGACCATCTCCTTCTGGTCGGTGACCAGGTACGCGGACACGTAGCCGCGGTCGAGCTGCATGCCCTCGACCACCTCGACGGTGGTCTCGATACCGTCCGCCGACTCGACGGTGACCACGCCTTCCTTGCCCACCTTGGCAAACGCGTCGGCGAGCATCTCGCCGATCTCCGCGTCGTCCGCGCTGATGGTGGCGATGCGGCGGATGTCCTCATTGGTGTCGACGGGATGGGAGCGCTCGCGCACCGAAGCGGCGGCGGCCTCGGCGGCGGCCAGCATCCCCTGGCGCAGCTCGACCGGGAAGGCGCCGGCGCCGAGCAGGCGCAGCCCCTCGTCGATCATCGCCCGGCTCAGCACCGTGGCGGTGGTGGTGCCGTCCCCGGCGAGGTCGTTGGTCTTGACCGCGACCTCGCGGAGGAGCTGGGCCCCCATGTTCTCGAAGTGGTCCTTGAAATCGAGATCACGGGCGATCGTGACCCCGTCCGTGGTGACGAGCGGCGCTCCGAACTTCTTGTCCAGGACCACCGAACGCCCGCGCGGGCCGAGGGTCACCGCGACGGCATCGGCCACCGCGTCCACGCCGTGGCGGAGCAGCTGCCGCGCCTCGGTGTCGAATCGAAGTTGCTTAGCAGGCATGCTCTCTCAGCTCCTTTGACGGGCGACGGCGGCGCGACCGTGGACGGGCCGTGCCGCCATCACGCCGGGCAACAGGACGGCCGCCGGCTCAGGCCTTGACCTGGACGACAGCGAGAATGTCCTTCTCGGACAGGATGAGGTAATCGACATCGTCGATCTTGACCTCGCTGCCGGCGTACTTCGCGTACATCACCCGGTCACCGACGGCAACGTCGAGCTTGATCCGCTCGCCGGTGCGCTCGTTGTACTTGCCACTGCCAACCGCCTCGATGATGCCCTCCTGGGGCTTCTCCTTGGCGGTGTCGGGGAGGACGATCCCGCTCTTGGTGACTTCCTCACGCTCGACGGGTTTGATGACGACGCGATCAGCCAGGGGGCGAAGCTTCAAGGCCACGGTGCGACCTCCACGTTTAGCACTCGGGACGGGTGACTGCTAACACTCTAGCGAATCGAGTGCCAGGACCGCAACTTGCGGGCACGGGCGGGGGACCGCGAGCCGGCAGCCGGCGACCCGTGGGCCGCCCGCAGACGGCCCCGTCGCGCCGCGCGGCCGCCACCGGGCTCAGGTCGGCTCGCCCTCCTGTGCCCCTGCCGGCGGATCGGGGCTGGTGTCTCCGGCCGAGGGCCGCGGCCAGCAGTGGACCGGCCCCACGACCTTGATGGTGACCCGGGCACCGGTCTCGAGCCTCATGCCGCCCACCACCCTGGCGATCATCGGAGCGGAGGCGGCATCCTCCGTGACCAGGTGGACGAGGGCGTCGTGGCCGTGGAAGCCGGCCTCGACCACCCGTGCCCCCACCCCGGGGCCTCCCCCCGGAGACGGCGTGACCCGGAGCTGCTCCGGGCGGACCAGCACGGTGACCGGCTGGCGGGCCGGCCGGCGGCCATCCCGAAGCTCGAGCCAGCCGAGAGCGGTCTCGGCGGTCGAGCCGTACGAGGTGCCCTCGATCAGGTTGGCCTCCCCCACGAAACGGGCCAGATCGGGGTCGACGGGGGACTCGTAGAGGTCGCGAGGCGAGGCCGCCTGGGCGACGACGCCGTCCCGGATCACGGCCACCAGGTCGGCGATGGAGAGGGCTTCGTCCTGGTCGTGGGTGACCAGGACGGCGGTGGCGCCGGAACGCTGGACCGCGGCCCGGACGTCGGCCCGGACCGTCGCTCGCAGGCCGGTGTCCAGGGAGGCGAAGGGCTCGTCGAGGAGGACGATGCGCGGTTTGACGGCCAGGGCTCGGGCCAGGGCAACCCGCTGCTGCTGACCCCCGGAGAGCTGATGGGGGTAGCGGTGCCCCAGGCCGGAGAGCCCGACCCGCTCGAGCAGCTCGGCGATCTCCGCCTCCCGCCCCTCCCGCACCCGAAGCCCAAAGCCGACGTTGCCCTCCACCGTGAGATGCGGGAAGAGGCTCCCCTCCTGGGGGACGTAGCCGATGCGGCGGCGCTCGGCGCGGACGTGGTGATGATCATCGTCGAGGGTGACGCCGCCGATCGCCACCGCCCCCCGATCGGGCCGCTCGAAGCCGGCGAGGATGCGCAGCAGGGTCGTCTTGCCACTGCCGGAGGCCCCGAGCACCGCCGCGAAGGCGCCGTCCGGAACGGTGAGATCGACGCCGCGGAGGACGGGGTGGTCTCCGAAGGCCTTGTGAAGATCGGAGGTGGTCAGGCCCTCGGCGGCGATGGGGTCAGCCCGGGATCCAGGGGGAGCGGGGGGCACGCCCAGGGCGGACCCTCCGGGGGGAGCGGTGCGGCCGGCAGCCACGGGGCCGCCGGGCTCGGGCGTCACGAGCCGGCACCCGCCCGGCCGGGCAGGCGGTCGAAGTAGCGGGCGAGCACGTAGCTGGGCACGGCGGCGATGGCGATGATCACCAGCGCGAAGGGCGCGGCCTGGGCGTACGAGAGGTTCTGCTGGTACGCCCAGAACTGGGTCGCGAGGGTCTGGACACCGGTCGGCACCAGGACGAGGGTGGCGGTCAGCTCGGTAGCGCAGGCGAGGAAGACGAGGCAGAAGGCCGCAGCCAGCCCCGGGCCGATGAGGGGAAGGGTCACCCGAAGGAAGACCTCGCCGGGACGCCGGCCGAGGGAGCGGGCGGCCTCCTCGAGGGCCACCGGGGCGTGGGCCACCGACGCCCGGACCCCGACCAGGGCCAGCGGGAAGAAGAGGATCGCGTAGGCGGCGACCAGCAGCGCGGCGCTCTGGTATCCGAACCCTCCCGCATAGCGCTCGGCGAAGTAGCTGATGGCGAGAGCGATGACCAGGCCGGGCATGGCCAGCACAAGGTACGTGCTCCGCTCCAGCAACCGCCCTCCCCGACCCGAGTGGCGGACCGCGAGGAGGGCCACGGGCAGGGCGAGCAGGGTGGCGAGAGCCGCGGCGACGCCGCTGTAAAGGGCGGTGTGCCAGCCCGCGTCGAGGAGGGAGACCCCGGTCAGGAAGGGCACCCCGCCGGCCAGCATCCAGTACAGGCTGGCTCCGACCGGCACGCCGAGGGCGAGGGCGACCAGGAGGGCGAGGGCGGCATGGACCGGCAGCGTGGCCCGGCCCAGCCGGTGCCGGCGGCTCACGCGCTGGGCCTGCGCCCCGGTGCGCACCGCCCGGCCCCTGCCCCGAGCGACGGGTTCGGCTCCAAGGATCACGGCGCCGAGCACGACCAGCACCAGCGAGAGGGCGCAGGCGGCGGGCACGTTGAAGGAGACCTGGAACTCGGTGAAGATCTCGGTGGTGAAGGTCTGGTAGCCGAGGATCTCGAAGGCGCCGTACTCGGCCAGGATCACCAGCGCCACCAGGACGCAGCCGCCGAGAATGGCGCCGCGCGCCTGCCCGACGGTCACGCGCAGAAAGGTGCGGAACCGGCCCAGCCCGAGGCTCCGGGCCGCGTCCTCCAGGCCCGGGTCCGCGCCGCGCAGGCTGGCGGCCACGGGGAGGTAGACGAGGGGATAGACGGCCAGGGTCATGACCAGCACCGCACCCTGAAATCCCTGCACCCAGGTCGAGATCGACGCCCAGCCGAAGCTGACCACGAAATCGGGGATGGCGAAGGGAATCACCAGCAGCACCGCCCAGAGACGGCGGCCGGGGAGGTCGGTGCACTCCACCAGCCAGGCCGTCAGGGTGCCGATCACGGCGCAGAGCACGGTGACCACCACCATGAGCCGGACGGTGTTCCAGAGCAGGGTGGCGGTCAGCGAGCGCCAGATCAGGTGGGCGATGGTACCGGTCCCCGAACCGCTCGCCTCGATGAGGAGAAAGAGGAGCGGGGCCAGCAGCACCACGGCGACCGCGGCGCTCGCCCCGAGCAGCAAGAGCGGAGGCAGGCGCCGGCGCGCCCGGACCATGGGATCGGCGACCAGCGGAGGCTCGGCGGCGACCCCGGTCGCGATCACGGGAGGCTCGCCCCCGGACCGGGGCACTCCACTCGCGACCGGCCCGGCGGGCTCACAGCAGGCCGGCCTGCTGCATGAGCGAGATGGCGGTCGACCCGTCGCCCAGCTCGGGGATGGTGATGGAGTTGGGCTGGAGCTCCGCCAGCGGCGTCTCCGGCTGCGCGGTCGTGACCCCCGAGGCGATCGGGTACTCGTAGCTGGCCGAGTGGGCGATGGTCTCCTGGCCCTGCTTGGAGACGAGGAAGGCGAGGAACCTCTGGGCTGCCGCCTGGTGGCTGCTCGATCTCAGCACGGCGGCGCCGGAGACGTCCAGCACGTACCCCGGATCGTGCGGGGCGAGGTAGGCGATCTTGGAGTGCACGCCGGCGGCGCCGAGCTCGGAGCCCATCCGGTACCAGTAGTACTGGTTGACGATCCCGAAGGCGACCACTCCCCGGTTGACCTCGTCAGCGATGGTCTCGTTGTCCGGGTAGATGTGACTGCCAGCGTTGGCCTTCAGCCCCTCCAACCAGCTGAGCGCCTCCGCCGACCCATAGGTGCGCGCCACCGACGTGACGACGGGCTGGAAGTCGGTCTCGCCCGGGGCGAGGGCCAGCTCTCCCTGGTAGCGGGAATCGGCAACTTGAAGGATGGAGGTGGGCAGCTGACTCTCCGAGATCAGCGCGGGATTGTAGATGAGGACGCTGACCCGGGCCGAGATCCCTACCCAGTCGCCCGCCGGCGAGTTGTACCGGCTCGGCGTGTCGGCGAGGGTCGAGGGCTCGACCGGCGCAAGGAGACCCCTGCCCTGGAGGTACTCAAGAGCCGGCGAGTTCTCGGTGTAGATGACGTCGGCGGGCGAGCGCGATCCCTCGGAGACGATCTCGTCGGCCAGGGTGTCCTCGTCGTCGCTGCGGATGTTGACGGTGATCCCGGTGGCCTTCTCGAAGGCGCTGACCAGCGAGTCGGTGGTCTGCTCGTGCTGGCCGTTGTAGAGCGTGATCGACTGCCCGGGCGAGCCGCCGCAGGCCGAGAGCAGCCAGCCGGCCGCTATCACCACGATCACGACGGCGGCCCGGCGGCCAGGGGCGGAGAAGCGCGGCCTCACGACGTCGCGCCGGGACATAGAGCGTCGACCTCAGTGCCGGCCTGGCTGACGGCCTGCCGCGCCACGCTGTTGCCGCCCGTCGTGTAGTACTGCTCATAGGCGGACGCCAGAGCGCGCATGGCACGCTGGACGTCCCGGTCGGGGGTCAGGATTTGCCGGAGCGGCAGGACCTGCGCTTCCGCGTAGCCGACCGGGTCGGCACTTGGGTCCGGGCCGTCGCTTAGCACGGCGCTCAGCGCCTGGCAGGTGCTCGCGATCGAGGGGGTGGACGCCGGCGTCGAGGAGCCACACCCCGCGACGGCAACCGCCAGGGCGGCCACCAGCATCACGACCCAGCCCCCGAGAAGAAGGCGCAGGTGAGGTGTCCGCATGCAGGGTCGCATCTCCCAACGGGGCTGCGTGGGGCGATCACCGCCGGTCGGGGCCCGTGCTCCCCGGCTCGGAGGGCAACAGTTAGCTTAGCCTAAGCTAATCGGCTGGTGCCACCCGGGCTGGCGCCACCCAGACCGCGCGCGCCGCCCCGCAATCCAGCGTGACCGCCGTGCCCTCCACCTCCACGCCGAGAGACGCCCCGACACTGCGCACCGTCACGCTCCGGCCCGGCGTGACATCCAGCTCGTGGAGGATGCGGAGCACCTGGGGGGCCTCGTGCTCGGCGACCTCGGAGATCCGCACCACCTTCGCCGGTTCCCCAGGCGGCAGCAGGTCGAGGCGGACCAGGCCGGTGGGGATGGTGCCCCGCCCGGGGACCGGGTTGCCGTGGGGGCAGGTGCGGGGGTGTCCGAGGTGCTGGTCGAGGCGGTCCACCACCTCGTTCGAAGCTCCGGGCACGAGCAGCGACGCCTCACGGTCCCCGGCGGCCCAATCCAGGCCGAGGACATCGACCAGCCAGCGCTCGAGGATGCGGTGGCGCCGCACCAGGTCGGACACCGCCACCTCGCCCGCGGCGGTGAGGCTGATGCTCCGGTCCTCGGCCACCTCGACCCAGCCGTCGCGGGCCAGCCGCTGGAGGGTGACCGTCACCGTCGGCCGGCTCACCCCGAGCCAGTCGGCGAGGCCGCCGGGCCGGACCACGTCGCCCTCGTGCGCGATGTAGTAGATCGCCTCCAGGTAGCGTCCGGCGGTCTCACTGAGGCGCCCGGCCTCGGGAGCGGGGATCTCTGCCATCGCTGAACCGATGGTGACATCCCGGGCGCGAATCAGGCGAACTCGGCCAGCGAGGGGTCGACGTCGAAGCCGTCGGTATCGGGCCCATGCACGGCCAACCGGTGCCAGCCGGCGGCGCCGATCATGGCGGCGTTGTCGGTGCAGAGGCGGAGCGGCGGGACCGAGACATGGAGCCCGGCGAAGCGGCGAGCCACCCCCTCGGCCAGCGCCTGGTTGGCGGCGACCCCGCCCACCACCGCGACGGAGGTCGCCCCGGTCGCCTCCACCGCCGCCTCCAGCCCGTCCACCAGCTGGCTGACGGCGGCCTCCTGGAAGGCGGCCGCCAGCGAGTCGCGGACCTCGGTACGGCGGGGGATGCCGTGCTCGTCCACCTCCTCGGCGGGCAGATCGCGGATGGCGTAGCGCACCGCCGTCTTCAGCCCGCTGAAGGAGAAGGCGCCCTCCAGCCGGGTGCGCGGGAGGTGGAAGGCGCGGGGGTCCCCGCTGAGGGCGGCCCGCTCCACCACCGGTCCCCCCGGGTAGGGGAGCCCGAGCAACCGGGCGACCTTGTCGAAAGCCTCGCCGACAGCGTCGTCGCGAGTGCTCGCCAGGCGGCGTGCCTCGCCGTGCCGGGAGAGCTCGATGGTGTCGGTGTGGCCGCCGCTCACCACCAGCGCGACGAAGGGCGGCTCCAGCTCCGCGTCCGCCAGCCAGGCCGAATAGACGTGGCCGGCGAGGTGGGAGACCCCGGTGATGGGGAGGCCGCGGGCCCGGGCCGCGGCCTGCGCATAGGCGGCACCGACGACCAGGCAGCCGGCCAGGCCCGGGCCACGGGTGACGGCGACCGCGTCGATGGCCTCCCAGCCGCCCTCGACCCCGGCGAGCGCGGCGTCGACCACGGGCGCGAGCATCTCCAGGTGGGCACGAGCCGCCAGTTCGGGGACGACGCCGCCGTAGGGAGCATGCAGGGCGATCTGGGACGACACCTGGCTGGAGAGGATCTCCCGCCCGTCACGCACCACCGCGGCCGCCGTCTCGTCGCACGAGGTCTCGATGGCGAGGAGGTTCACGCTCCGCACCCTATCCGGTGGCGGAGCGAGCACGCGCCGCGTGCAGTGGCGGGATGAGGCGAGCGCGGCTCTGCCGCGCCGCCGAGGGGCGGCGAGCCCCTGTGAGAAGGAGCGGGGTCCCCACGCGGCCCGCCGCGTGGGGTGCGCGGCCCAAGCTCACCGGCGCGGGTATTCGGAGGGGGGCGGGGGCCCCATGCCCACGATGTCGATGCCCTGGAGGATGTCGACGAAGCGCCGCTTGAAGGACGGCGCGTGCAGCGAGTCGCTCCACATCACGACCGCGTCCTCGCCGTTGTCGGTGTAGTAGCCGCGCCGGCGCCCGATCGCCTTGAAGCCGAAGCGCTCGTAGAGCCGGATGGCGTGCCCGTTGGTCACCCTCACCTCCAGGGTGATCCAGCGCGCGCCGAGCTCGTAGCTGCGCTGGACCAGCGCCGCGAACATCCCGGTGCCGAGCCCCTGGTGCTGGCTCTCGGCGCGCACGCCGATGGTGGTGACGTGGGCCTCGTCGGAGACCTTCCAGAGCCCGCCGTAGCCGATGATGTCCCCCCGCCCCCCGTCGCGGAGGACGAAGTAGTGGGCCTGGCGGTTCTGCGAGAGCTCGGACGCGTACGCATTCCGGGGCCAGGGCGAGAGGAAGATCTCACGCTCTATCGCCTGGACTGCGGGGATGTCACCATGGCGCATCCGCTCGATGAGGAGGTGCGGCGCGACCTTCATCGCCCCCGATGATACGCGAGGGCCCCGAGCAACATTTGCCACAGTCCCGCAGCGCCAGTTCGGCCTGCCCGGACCGTCGCGTTCAGTCCAGATAGATGGCGGCCAGCCCGGCGAGCTTGAGCGGCGGCCGGGCCAGGGCCGCGGGAATCGCCGCGGCGAGCGCCCGCACCGCGTCGCCCGGCCCGATGCCGGGGAGGTCGAGGGCGTCCAGGGTGACCGGCCGAGGCTCCACGAAGGCCATGGACGAGAGGCTGACGCGGCGCGCCTCTCCGCGCATCTCCAGGATGCCCTCCCGCCGGAGGAATCGGCCGGCATAGGCGCCGCCCCGGCCCGCCTCGACGAGGGCCAGCGTCTCGGTCTCACCGTCCGGCGCCGACCTCGCCACCACCTCGAGGCTGCTCACCCCGTGGAGGGGGAGGTCGAGCGCGTGGGCCACCCCCAGGGCGACCGCGATCCCCGCCCGCAGGCCGGTGTAGGAGCCGGGGCCGGTGACCACCACCACGGCCTCCAGCCCGGAGACACCGAGCTCGACGAGGGCGCGGTCCAGCCACGGCAGGGCGGGACCGCCGCCGCTGGTTCGGGCCGCGACCAGCTCGCCGCCGCGGCCGGCGCGCAGCGCCACCAGGCGGTGCCGGGAGGCGGTGTCGATGGCGAGGACGCTCATCGCGGCGACCGCGCGGCGGGGGTCACGGTGGCGGGGCGCGGAGGGCGGTGCCTGACCACGGAGCCCGCGGCGCGGGTCATGTGCCGGCCACCGCGGCGCGCCAGGCGGCCACCAGCCGGGGGGGGGCGTCGCCGGGATCTCGCGCCTCGATGTGGCGCAGCTGGTCACCGGCGATGTCGAGGGCAAGGCGCAGCGGCCGCCATGGCCGGAGGTCGGCGTAGCCGGCCCATTCCACCGCCGCCGGGGCGCTCTCGAGAAGGCCGTCCAGGTCCAGAAGGCCGATGCCGGCGCCCGGCCCGAGCCGGTAGAGATCGAGGTGGTGGAGCCGGGGGGGCGACCCGTAGACGTGGTGGAGCACAAAGGTGGGGCTCTTCACCACGCGGGGATCCACCCCGAGGCCGGAGGCGAGCCCGCGGACAAATGCCGTCTTGCCGGCTCCGAGCGGCCCGTCCAGCGCGATGAGATCGCCGGCGCGCAGAGCGGCAGCCAGGCGCGCGGCCACCGCCTCGGTACCGGGTACCCCATCGGTGGTGAGCGCGAGGGCGGCGCCGTTCATGGCTGCCGGAAGTGCCGGGAGGCCACCGGCGGCAGGGGGACCTCCTGCCCCTCCCGGCGGTCGAGGAGGCGGAGGCCGGAGCCGGGGGTGAGCCGGCCGACGACGTGCAGTGGCGCCAGGCCACCGGGCCAGCGGGCGAGCAGCCCGTCCAGCCGCTCGGCAGCCACCGCCGCCACCAGCTCGAAGTCCTCTCCCCCGCCGAGGGCCGCATCCACCCACGCCGCGCCGAGCAGGGTGCGGATGCCCGGTTCGGTGGGGACGCTCTCCAGCCAGATCTCCGCGGCGCAGCCCGACGCGTCGGTGATCCGGCCGACGTCGACGATGAGCCCATCGCTCAGGTCGCCGGCGCAGTTGACACCGAGACGGACCAGGGCCTGCCCCTCCGCCAGCCGGGCTCGGGGCCGGAGCTGGCGCCCCAGCCAGCGCGCCTCCGCGTCGGCGGCGGCATCGTCCTCTGCCGGCGGATGAGCATGCCCATGGGACGGATGGCCGTGTCCCGGCGGACCTTGACCGTTCCCCTCCGCGGCGTGGCGATGCCCTCCCGCCGGGGGGACGAGCTCTCGCCGGCCGTCCAGGAGCAGGCGCAGACCGGCGGCCGCACCCCCCAGGCACCCGGTGACGACGAGCAGATCGCCGGGGCGGCCGCGGTCGCGGCGCAAAGCACGTCCCGGATCCACCGTGCCGACCACCACGACATCGATTACGAGCGGCCCGGCGATGGCGCTGACGTCACCCCCGGCGACCCGGCACCCCGCCTCGGAGGCGGCGGCACCGATGCCCTCCTGAATGGCGAGCAGGTCGTCGATCCGGCTGGTGCCCGGAGCGCAGAGCGTCACCAGGCAGAGAGCGGGCCGGGCCCCCATCGCCGCCAGGTCGGAGAGGGCGATCGCCAGGGCGCGCCTGCCCACCGCCTCGGGATCGATCCAGCTGCGCAGGAAGTCCTCGCCCTCGACGATGGCGTCCTGGCTGATGACGATCCCGGCCCCACCCGGAGGGCGCCACACAGCGGCGTCGTCACCACTCGCCACCACCAGCCGGTCACCGTCGCCGCGGCGCCGCGCGACCGCGGTGAGCCGCCGGAGCAGCTCCGCCTCGCCCACCTCCTGGAGGGTGGGGCCCCCGGTGTCGAAGCCGTGCCCGGGCGGCGGGGAAGCGTCATCCATCAACGCGACTCTAGCCAGCCAGCCCTGCCGGCACCCGCGTGACCGGCCGGCCGAACCGCAAACTCACATTTCATGATAACGGTACTGTCATGTAGGGTTGACTCGACGGTTCCCGCCCCGTAGAGTTCCGCGAGTTTGGTCCTCGCGATCCGGCTCCGGAAGGGGTCGTGAACCCGGGGAGATGACAGGGGAGAACATATTGCGGGCAATCCGGAGGGTGGTCCCTGCCGTCATGGCCGTCCTGTTGGTGGGCATCAGCCTATCCACGGGCGCCACCCCTGTCCGTGCCGACACCACCGCCCAGCTCGAGGCGGAGCGCGCTCAGCTCCTCCAGCAGCTCGCCGCCATCAGCTCTCAGCAGAGCGCCGCCACCGGGGCCCTCAACAATGCCGAGGACTCCTTCAATCAGGCCACGAGCGCGCTCAACTCGGAGCGGGCCCAACTCGCCATGCTCAACTCCGAGCTCGCCACCCTGCAGGGGCAGATCACCGCGGACCAGGCGCAGGAGGCAGCGGCGCGCGGCGCCCTGTCGACGCTCACCCGAGCCACCTACGAGAGCGTCTCCGGCGACACGGTGATGACCGCGGTGCTCAACGCCAAGGACTTCACCGCGGCGATGGACAGCCTCTCCGGAGCATCCACCATCACCGCCCAGATCCAGGGACTGGAGACCACGCTCGGCCACGATCAGGCCGATCTGCTCACCAAGCAGGGCGAGCTCCAGAGCGACTTTGCCCAGGCCTCAGCGCTCGAGGGCCAGCTGTCGACCCAATCCAACCAGCTGCTGACCATCGTCTACCAACGAGACCAGGTCCTCGAGCAGTTCTCCGGACCGTCGGAGCAGCTCGCCGAGCAGATCGACGAGATCGACAACGAGCTGGGCGGGTCGGCGGCCGTGCCGAGCAGCACCAGCTGCTCCGACAGCTTCGCCTACGGCGACTGCACCTGGTACGTGGCCACGCGACGCTGCATCCCATGGGGCGGCAACGCCAACGCTTGGTACTACAACGCCTCCAAGTTGGGGTACGAGGAGGGCTCGGTCCCTGAGGTCGGCGCGGTCGCCGTCTGGGACCAGGGCGAGGGCGGCGCCAACTCCTGGTACGGGCACGTCGCGTACGTGGAGGTGGTGGGACCGGACCTCGGGGTGGGCAGCGTCTCCGTCGTACCGGCGGGCGACTTCGAGATCTCGGAGATGAACTGGGGCGGCTGGGATCAGGTCGACTACCGGGTGCTCCCCGACAGCGCGACCTACTTCCAGGGCTTCATCTACGGGCCGGGCTGACCCTCACCGGGACCCCGGCAGCAGGCTCTCCACCGTTGGGGTCGGGCTGACTCTCACCGGCGTCGACCCGGAGCCGCGGCACCCGCGCCGACACAGCACAGAGCACCTCGTAGCTGATGGTGCCGACCGCGGAGGCGACGTCGTCGGCGCCAAGCCATCCGCCACCCTGGCGGCCGAAGAGCACCGCCTCATCGCCCGCCCTCACCCCTTCGACGGCCGAGACGTCGACGGTCAGCTGATCCATGCTGACGCGCCCGATGATCGGGCAGCGGTGGCCGCCCACCAGCACTGAGCCGCGGTTCGACTGGGCCCGCTGGACGCCATCGGCGTAGCCGACCGCGATGGCGGCCACGCGGGTTTCCCGCTCCGCAGTCCACGTGCGCCCATACCCGACGCTCTGCCCGCCCCGCAACGTCTTGACCTGGGTCACCCGGGCGTAGAAGGACATCGCCGGGCGGAGCCGGGCCGCCCCCTCGACTCCCGGGGGCGCGTAGCCATAGATGGCGATGCCGCAGCGGACCAGGTCGTGGCGGGTCGCGGGGAGCCCGAGGGCGGCCGCGCTGTTGGCGGCATGGAGGAGCAGGCCCGGCCAGCGCCGCTGCAGTGAGGCGGCCGCCTCGAGGAACACCGCGTCCTGACCGAGGGTGTACTCGGGGTCGTCCTCGGCGTCGGCGAAGTGGGTGAATGCCGCCACCGGCTCGACCCTCGCCCCGGCCCGTTCGACCGCGGCCAGCAGCTCCGGAAGCTGGGCGGGGAAGGCGCCGAGCCGGCCCATGCCGCTGTCGACCTTGAGGTGAAGGCGGGCCGGCTTGGCGCCGGCAGTCGCCGCGGCGGCGGCGACCTGGTCCGGGTCCCAGACCGCGAGGTCGACACCGGCATCGACCAGCCCGGCGAGATGCGCCGGAGAGGTCGCGCCGACGATGAGCATGGGGCAGGCGAAGCCCTCGGCCCGGAGGCGGAGGGCCTCCTCCGCCGAGGAGACACCGAGCCATGAGGCACCGCCGTCCAGGGCGGCGGCCGCGGCGAGCGCGTCCCCGTGGCCGTAGCCGCCGGCCTTGACCATGGCCATGACCGCCACACCGCCACCCACCACCTCGCGGATCACCCCGAGGTTGTGCCGGATGGCGGCGGTGTCGACCTCCGCCCATCGCGTGCACTGCTGCCGGACGGCGGCAGACGCGCTCATCCGCGCCCGCCTTGCATCATCGGTGCGCCTCGCGACGCTCCAGAGCACGCCGGAGCCGCTCCTGGGCGGTGGGGAGCATCTCGACGACGTCACCGGCCAGGGCGCCCGCCCTCCCCCGCTCCACCTCGACCAGGCAGCCGGCCTCGGCGTGGATGGTGACCGCCGCCACGGCGGCGTCGAAGCCGTCCAGGCCGGCGGCGAGCATGGCTCCGCAGACACCGCTCAGGACGTCGCCGGTCCCGCCGGTGGCGAGGGCCACGGTCTGGTGCCGGTCGACGTGGAGGCGACCGTCCGGGGCAGCGACCACCGTCTCCGCCCCCTTGAGGACCAGCGTCACGCCGTGCTCGGCGGCGAACCTGGCGGCCAGCCCGGCCCGGTCGGCCTGGACCTCGGCCGTGGTCAGTCCGGCCAGGCGTGCCATCTCGGCCGGGTGCGGGGTCAGCACCAGCGGCGCCGCGCAGCTCCGCCAGTCGAACCCGGCGGCGGCGGCGATATTGAGCCCGTCGGCGTCGACCACGGCGGGGACGGTGAGCGTTGCCAGCACGTCCAGGAAGGCCGCCTCGGTGGCCGGGGCGCGTCCGAGGCCGGGGCCGATCACCGCGGCGTCCGCCACCGGGAGGTGGACCTGGCGGAGCTCCACCGCCCCGGCGGCGTCGAGCCCGGAGGCGCCGGGCTCCCCGAGGGGGTGCGCCATCAGCTCCAGGCAGAGCGTCGCCACCATGGGGTGGACCCCGGCCGGGACGCAGACGCGCACCAGGCCGGCCCCGGCCCGGGCGGCCCCCCGCCCGGCCAGCACGGCGGCGCCTGCCGTGCCCACCGCGCCGCCGACGACGACCACCGTGCCGAAGGTCCCCTTGTGAGCCATGGCGGGGCGAGCCGGCAACCGCAGTGCCTCGGGCGGAGGCAGCGCCGGCGGACCGCCCGGACCGTCCAGCGGCGCCGCCACCACGGCGATCGCCACCCCGGCGTCGTGGGTCATGCTGATCGCGATCCCGGTGGGCTGGCCGTGGACCCGGACCTCGGGGGCACCACCCCGCCGGTTGACCACCTCGATGGCGTGGTAGGGGGGGATGCGCAGGCCGGCTCCGCCGTACCACTTCATCACCGCCTCCTTGGCCGCCCAACGGCTTGCGAAGCGCTCCGGCCTCGACCCGGCACGGCGACGCTCCGCCTCGGTGAAGATCTTCTCCGCGAAGCGGGGATGGCGCCGCATCGCGGCCGCGATGCGGTCGATCGAGGTGACGTCGACGCCGACGACCAGCCGGTGCATCTACTCGACCGTCACCGACTTGGCGAGGTTGCGCGGCTGATCCACGTCACAGCCGCGCTCGACGGCCACGTGATACGCGAACAGCTGCAGCGGCACGACGTTGATGAGTGGCGAGATGATCTCGCTGCACTCTGGTACGCGCACCATGTCACGGGCCAGCTCAGCATCCACGGTGGTGTCGCCCTCGGTCACCAGGGCAATCACCGGAGCGTCCCGGGCGCGCACCTCCGCGATGCTGCTGAGCGTCTTGGTGAGGGTGGCGGAGCGGGTGGCCACCGCCACCACCGGCACCTCGGAGTCGAGCAGGGCGATCGGCCCGTGCTTGAGCTCACCGGCGGCGTAGCCCTCGGCGTGTATGTAGGAGACCTCTTTGAGCTTCAGCGCGCCCTCGAGGGCGGTCGCGATGTTGATCCCACGAGCGATGAAGATGGTGTTGCGGACGTGGGCGTAGCGCTGGGCCATCTCGGCGAGCTGCGGTTCCAGCTCCAGGCAGGTGCGGATCCGCTGGGGCACCTCGAGGAGCTCGGAGACGATCTCGCGATGCCGCTCCGCGGAGAGCGCTCCGCGCGCCCTGGCGATCGCGAGCGCGATGAGCAGACCGCAGACCATCTGGGCGATCAGCGTCTTGGTGGCGAGCACGCAGATCTCCGGTCCGGACTGCATGAAGAGCACGGCGTCGGCCTCCTGCGAGAGGGCGCTGCCGACGACGTTGGTCACGGCCACCACCCGGGCGCCGCGGCGCTTGGCCTCGCGGACCGCCGCCAGGGTATCGGCCGTCTCGCCGGATTGGGAGATGGCCACCACGAGGCTGCGCCCGTCGATGATGGGGTCGCCGTAGCGGAACTCGCTGGCATTTTCCACGCCGGCGCGCAGCCGCGCCAGCTGCTGGATGACGGTGGCCGTGTAGAGCCCGGCGATCCAGGCGGAGCCCATGCCGATGACGCGAACCTCGTCCAGATCCGGGATCGACACCGCGTCGAGCAGGCCCACCAGGCTGACCTCTCCCTGAGCGTCGACGCGGCCGCGAAGGGCGTTCTCCACCGCCTCGGGCTGCTCGTTCATCTCCTTGAGCATGAAGTGCGGGTAGCCACCCTTCTGGGCCTGCTCGACATTCCAGTCGACGTCGATGGTCCGCGGGGTGACCGGGGTGCCGTCGAGCGCGGTGATCACCAGTCCCTGGCGTGTGCAGGCGACCACCTCGTCCTCCCCGATCAGAGTGACCCTGCGGATGTAGGGGATCAGCGCGGTGATGTCGCTGCTCAGGAATGCCTCACCCTCGCCGAAAGCCGCCACCAGCGGGGCGTTGCGGCGGGCGCCGACGATGGTGTCGGGCTGGTCGGCGGAGATCACCACCAGCGCGTAGGCGCCCTCCACACGGCGGAGCGCAGCCCGGGTCGCCTCGGCGAGGTCCCCGGTGAACAGCTCCTCGATCAGGTGGGCCAGCACCTCGGTGTCGGTCTCGCTGCTGAGCCGGTGCCCGCGGGCGACCAGCTCGGCGCGGAGCTCACGGTAGTTCTCGATGATCCCGTTGTGGATGAGCTGGATGCGCTCCTTGCAGTCGTGGTGGGGGTGGGCGTTGACCACCGTGGGGCGGCCGTGGGTGGCCCAGCGCGTGTGCCCGATGCCGATAGTCCCCTCCGGGATGCCGTCGCGCTCGCAGCGGGCGACCAGGTCGGCCACCTTGCGGTCGCTCTTGACCACCGTGTGGCGCCCGCCATTGGCCCCGTCGAGGACCGCGATTCCCGCGGAGTCGTAGCCGCGGTACTCGAGCCGCTGGAGGCTGTCGAGGAGCACGGGAGTGGCCGGGCGCGCCCCCACGTAGCCGATGATGCCGCACATCAGCGGCAGGCTCCACTCACAAAATCTCCCTCCAGGTTCGGCCGCCACCTCCCAGGGCCAACGGGCGCCGCCGCGCCGCGGTTACGCCTCATGTGGGGGCGCCCGAGCTGGCCGTCGGGGAGGCGGCGGCAGGGGTCGGGGTGGGGAGCAGGGAGACCGTGATCGTCACCGCCGCCGTGGCGGGGCTGGCGCTGATCCCGGTCGGCGTCTCGATCGGCACCTTGTAGGTGACCGTCCCGGTCTGGCCGGCGACGTCGATGCCGCCGGTGGTCACGGTTGCCAGCGAGGCCCCGTTGATGATGTCCTGCGAGCCCTGGAGGACCACCGTCATCGGGCTGTAGGTGATCGCGGAGATGAAGGCGCCGCTGGCCGTGCCGGTGATGGCACCGAGCACGACCGAGCTGGTCCGGCTGGCGTCCACCCCCACCACGGTGATGGCCACGTTGACCGCGGCCGGGCTGAGGTTCACGTCGGAGAGGTACCTGCCCTGAGCGCTGTAGGGGTAGATGTCGATGTTGGACGCGTCGAAGTTTGCCCGCTGGTTGGAGAGGTCGATCGGCGTGGTCTTGATGACGATGCCGACCAGCTCGTGCTCCGGCCCGGTGGCCGTCACCGTGGCCGGGGTCGCCACGCTGGCGCTGTCCTGGTAGCCCGGGGGCGGCGCATGGCTCACCACCACCTGGACGGGCTCACTGGCCGACCCCGAGCTGTCGACCTGCGCCTCGATCGATGCCGGCGGGTCGTCGAGGTCGATGTTGGGGTCGGAGTTGGTGATCCTGACCGGCAGCCGGACGGTCGCCGGGACCTGGTCCCCGACCGCCTTGACCGCGGCATAGTCGACGGTGACCTGGAGGCTCGACTTGCTGAAGGCGTTGAGGTGGTCCTCGGTCCCGGTGATGTCCACCGTGAGGTTGGGGATCGGCTGGGTGAGCAGGTAGCCGGCGGGCAGGCTGACTTCCGGGGACGGAGGCTGCGGCACCGCGAGCGACACGGCACGGGTGCCCGGGGGATTGGTCGCCAGGACGACCCCGGCCCAGCTGAAGATGGCCAGCACCAGGGCGAGCAGCTTGAGACGCCAGTTACGCGTGACGAAACCGGACATCAGGGGTTGCGCCGGCCCAACGCCCGCAGGGCCGCCCCGCTCCGAACCAGGGGCCGGATGCCGGTGCCGGTCTGGCGGGTCACCGGTCGGAGCACCAGCGTGGTCAGCATCTCCTGGAGCTTGTCGTGGTCCAAGCCACGGTAGAGCTTGCCGCCGTAGGCGAGGCTGATCAGCCCGGTCTCCTCGCTGACGATCAGGATCACGGCGTCGGACTGCAGGGTGAGCCCGAGGGCGGCGCGGTGCCGCGTGCCCATCCGGCCCACCCCGGGGAGCGCCTCGGCGAGGGGGAGCACGCAGCCGGCGGCGATCAGCCGGGTGTCGCGGATGATGACCGCCCCGTCGTGGAGCGGCGAGCCAATGAAGAAGATGGTGGTGAGGATCTCGGCGGTCACATCGCCGTTGACCCGCACCCCGCTCACCGCGACGTTCTCCAGGCCCGTCTCGCGCTCGAAGACGATCAGCGCCCCGGTCCGCCCCTCACTGAGGCTGGCCGCGGCACGGATCACCTCCTCCACCATCCGCGCCACCGGCTGGGTGGTGTGGCGCCCAAGGATGAAGCGGACCGTGCCCAGACGCCCGACCTGGTCCAGCGCCCGGCGCAGCTCGGGCTGGAAGAGGACGATCACGCCGATCAGGATCGCCGTCCCCGCGTTGGCGAAGATGAACTGGAGGAGGCGGAGCTGGAAGACCTGGGCGAGCAGCCCGATCAGGAGCAGCACCGCCAGCCCGACCAGCAGCTGCACCGCCTGCGTACCCCGGATCAGCTTGAAGAGCTGGTACAGCAGGAACGCGACGATGACGATGTCGACGACGTCACGGATGCCGACCGCGCCGAGGAAGACCAGGGCGCTGTGGATGAATTCGGTCATGAGGGAATCACGCCGCCCCGGCCGGCCGCGCGGCCATTGGGAGCTCACCGCTGAAGATCAGGCTGAGCAGCGCCTCCTGCGCCCAGAGCCGGTTCTCGGCCTGGTCGAAGACGACCGACTGGGGACCGTCGAGGACCGAGTCCGTGATCTCCTCACCGCGGTGGGCGGGCAGGCAGTGCATGACCTTCGCGGTTGGTGGAGCCAGGGCGATCAGGCCGTCGTTGACCTGCAGACGGGCAAAGTCGTCGCGGCGCTGCTGCTGCTCCGCCTCCTGCCCCATGCTGGTCCAGACGTCGGTGTAGATGATCTCGGCGTCCTCCAGGCTCGTGGCCGCCTCATGGGAGAGGCGGACCGGCGAACGGACGCCGGCGAGCACCTGGGCACGCTCCAGCACCTCGGGGTGCGGCTCGTAGCCCTCCGGGCCGACCACGCGCAGGTCGATCCCGAGCAGGGCGGCCGCATAGATCCAGGAGGTGCAGACATTGTTGCCATCGCCCACATAGCAGACCCGGGCGCCGGCCAGGTGGCCGACCAGCTCCCGGACCGTCAGGCAGTCGGCGAGCACCTGGCAGGGATGCTCGCGGTCGGTCATGGCGTTGACCACCGGACCGCGGGCTGAGCGCGCCATGGTGACCAGGTCCCGGTGGTGGCTGAGCCGGGCCACGATGCCGTCGACGTAACGGTCGAGGATGCGGCTGATGTCCGCCGTCGACTCCCGCTCGCCGATCTGGATCTCGCTGTTGAAGAGCGGGATGGGGTGCCCGCCGAGGTGCCGCACGGCCACCTCGAAGGAAACCCTGGTGCGATTGCTCGGCCTTTGAAAGATCATGGCCAGGTTGCGGCCGGCAAGGGGACGGCCGGGGTCCGCGCCGGCCTTCAGCGCCGAGGCCACGTCCAGGACCTCGCTGATCTCGGCTGCGGAGAGATCGGCGATTGAGATCAGATCGCGTCCCGCCAGGGAACCCATTTGAGGCCTATGTTCGCACCCCACGCTGCTGGCGGCGTACGGGTTCCGCAATTCCCCCTTCCATCATTGCTACGGTTACGTCGTGCAATGAGAGTTCTGGTGCTGGTGTGGGGCCGCCAGGTGGAGACCCTGCAGGCCTCGCCGCTGCTGCGAACGCTCGCCGCCGGGTCCCCGGCGGCGGAGATCACGCTCGCGTGCGCGCCCGCCGCGGCGCAGGTCGCGCGCGCCCTGGCGGGCCCGGGCGAGGTGATCACCCTCCGGGGCCTGGACCCCTCCGCCTCGCCGATCCGGGGGCTGGCCGCATGGGCATTACTGCGGCGCATGCGCTTCGACGTCGCGGTCATCTGCGGCACCGGGGCGAGGCCCCGCATCCTCGTCTACCTGGCGGGATTCGCCCTCCGGCTCGGCGCCGGTGGCGGGCTGACCACCGCTCTGCTGAGCGACCACGTGACGCCGCGGCGGGGGGAGAACCAGGCGGCGACGTGGCTCCGCATCGCCCACCTCCTGGGCATCACGGCCGAGCGCCATGAGCCCCTGCTCGACCCCGGTCCAGCGGCCTCCCAGGAGGCCCTGGTCCAGCTCCACAGCACCGCCGTCGCCGATGGCAGGCTGCTGGTCGCCCTCGCCCCGGGCACCGGCCACGCCGACCTGCGCGCCGCCGTCTCCCAGACCGCCGGCTGGGGCCCCGAGCGCTGGGCCCACCTCGCCAACCAGCTCGCCACCCGCCATGGGGCCGGGATCGTCTTCGTGGGGGCGGCGGAGGACGAGGAGGCCGCGACGACGGCGGCCACGGACATCGCCGCCCCTCACGCCGACCTCACCGGCCAGCTCGACGTCCTGGGGACGGCCGCGCTGTTCCAGCTCTGCGATCTGGTCATCTGCGGGGACTCGCCGTTCCTCCACCTCGCCGCCGCGGTCGGGACCCCGACCATCGGCCTCTTCGGCCCGACCGACGGGCACCGGCGGGGCCCCTACGGCACCGAGCACCGGCTGGTCCAGGCGCTGCCCCAGCGACGCGGCCACCATCTCGTGCGCGGGCCGAGCGGGATGATGGAGCAGATCCGCGTGGAGGATGTCCTGGCGGCGATCGAGACGTCGCTCTGACCCGGGACGCGGCTCAGCGGATGGGGACGCGCTTCAGCGGATGTACATGAAGGAGCGGCGGAGCACGTCCAGGTTCTCGACGGCCGCCTGGGTGCCCCGGATGACGCAGGTCGGCGCATCGGGGCACACCCGGACCGCGATCCCGGTCTGGATGCCGAGGTAGCGGTCCAGCCCCTCCAGCCGGGCTCCACCCCCGCAAAGGGCGATCCCCTCCTCGAGGATGCCCTGGCGGAGCGGGATCGGCGTCTCGTCGAGCACCTCCGCGATCGCGTGACCGATCTGGCGGGCGTGGGCGTCCACCAGGTCGGCGATCTCGACGGAGGCGATGCTGAGGGTGACCGACCCCTCCCCCACCCCGGCCCGGACCGGCATCCGGCGCTCCTCGTGGGGGCCGACGCACGCCAGGGACGCCACGATGTCCTCCGCCGCCGCGGTGTCGATGACCGCGCCGTGCGTCTCCTCGATGCGGCGGGCCACCGCGTCGCGCAGGGCGTCCCCTGCGCTCGTGAGGGTGCGGGTGGCGATGGTCCCCTCGGAGGCCAGGCTGGCCGCGTCGATGGTGGCCGCCCCGATGTCGACGATCAGGTAGCCACGGCTACCACTCGGCACATGCCCCGCGCCGATCGCCGCGGCGATCGGCGAGTCGATCAGGTAGGCGGTGCGGGTGCCGATCCGCGCGCAGATGTCGAGGATGACCAGGCGGTCGTCACCCCCCATCGCCGGGCAGATCGCGATGACCACGTCCGGGCGGAAGATGCGCTGCCTCCCGGCGGCGCGGTTGACGAGCTGATGGAGGAGAGCTCCGACGGCTTCCAGGTCGGCGATCGCCCCCGCGCCCACGGGACGGATCAGCTCCATGTCGGGGTCGCCGGCCAGCTCGGCGGCTGCCATGCCGGCCGCGCAATAGCCACGGCGCCGATGCCGCGCCACCACCGACGGTTCGGTGATCGTCAGCCCCTCCCCCCGCACCACCGCCCGCACAGTGCCGGCACCCAGATCGATCCCCAGCCTCTTGCCGAGCATCCCCAGCGGTCCTCCGATCAATCTCCGATGACGCCCGAGAGGTCGCGGGCCGAGGACTCCCCCGGCCCGGGACGGACCCGTTCGAGGGTCACTCCCAGCGACCGGAGCTTGGCCTCCAGGCTGTCGTAGCCGCGGTCGAGGTGAAAGACGTTCTCCAGCTCCGTCGTACCGTCAGCGCAGAGTGCGGCGATGACCAGCGCCGCCCCGCTCCGGATGTCGGGGATCGAGACGGCGGTCCCGTGCAGGGCGGTCGGGCCGGTGATGATCGCGCTCCGCCCTTCGACGGCGATGCGAGCGCCCATCTTGGCCAGCTCCGCGACGTGGCGGAAGCGGTTCTCGTAGAGGGCCTCGCTGATGATGCTGATCCCCTTCGCCTGGGTCATCAGAGCCCCGAACTGGGGCTGGAGATCGGTGGCGAATCCGGGGTGGGGCCAGGTGGTGACATCGACGGCGCACAGCTTGCCACCGGTCACCCGCACGTGGTTGCCTCCCTCGACCACGGTGCAGCCCGCGGCGTGCAGCTTGTTGCTCAGCGAACGGAGGTCGCTGGGACGCATCCCGTGGACGGCGACATCGCCGCCGGTCGCGGCCGCCGCGGTCATGTAGGTGCCGGCCTCGATGTAGTCGGTGGTCACCCGATGGTGGGTGCCGTGCAGCAGGGTGCTCTGGCCCTCGATGACGATCAGCTCGCTGCCGGCGCCGCTGATCCGGGCTCCCATCCCGACCAGACAGCGGGCCAGGTCGTAGACGTGGGGCTCGCGGGCTGCGTTGCTGATCACGGTGATGCCGTCGGCCAGGACCGCGGCCATCATCAGGTTCTCCGTGCCGGTGACGGTGGGCATGTCGAGATAGATGCGGGCGCCCCGGAGCCGCTTTGCCCGGGCGACGAAGCTGGTGGCGGTCTCGGCCACCTCCGCTCCCATCAGCCGCAGCCCCTCCAGGTGCTGCTCGACCCGGCGCATCCCGATGTCGTCCCCGCCCGGCTTGGCGATCTCCGCCTGGCCGGTCCGGCCGACGAGCGCCCCCAGAAGAAGGAAGGAGCCTCGCAGCCGCCGGGTCAGGTCGGCTCCCACGGCGGTCGCCTCGACCCGCCCGGCGTCAAGCCGCCAGCGGCCGTCGGCGACCTTCTCCACGGCGACCCCGAGATGGCCGAGCATGGCCGCCATGGCCCCGATGTCCTCGATGTCCGGGACGTTGGACAACTCCAGCGGCTCGTCGGTGAGGAGAGCAGCGGCCATGACCGGAAGGGCCGCGTTCTTGCTGCCGGAGATCGCGACCTCCCCGGTGAGCCGGCCACCGCCGGTGATGCGGAGCAGGTCCATCGCGCCTACGGTACATGACCGCGGGGCACGAGAATCGAGCCTCCTCCAGGTCGCTCCGAACGCGCCATTCTGGTCGGAAACCACGGCTCGGGCCCGATAAGGGAGAATTCGCCCGCAGCCCTTTCCCGGAGGACACCATGGCAACGGCGACAGCACCCCCCCTGAGCAACGTAGAAGAGATCCTCGGCGAGGACGCACAGGACCTGCTGCAGCACCGCTGCCAGACGGTCGCCAGCGACCAGCTCCACCTGCCCGGCCCCGACTTCGTCGATCGCGTCTGGTCGATCAGCGACCGCAATCCACGCGTCCTGCGCAGCCTCCAGTCGCTCTTCGGTCACGGCCGCCTGAGCGGGACGGGCTACGTCTCAATCCTCCCCGTGGATCAGGGCATCGAGCACTCCGCGGGCGCCTCGTTCGCGCCCAACCCGATCTACTTCGACGGCGAGAAGATCGTCGAGCTCGCCGTGGAGGGCGGTTGCAACGCGGTGGCCTCCACCTTCGGCGTTCTCGGTTCGGTGTCGCGGAAGTGGGCGCACAAGATCCCCTTCATCGTCAAGCTCAACCACAACGAGCTGCTGACCTACCCCAACAAGTTCGACCAGGTGATGTACGGCACCGTGCAGCAGGCGTGGGACCTGGGGGCGGTCGCGGTGGGCGCCACCATCTACTTCGGCTCCGAGGAGT
>JBEKGP010000025.1:0-31721 GCA_050012735.1 Candidatus Dormibacteria bacterium | reverse complement strand
GCCGGTTTTTCGGGAGGTCCCACCCCATCGCATTCCGAGAGCTGCGGGTCAACGACCAGATCCGGTTGCCCATGGTCCGACTCTTCGACGACACCACCCAAGAGGCCTTCGGCATCGTTGCCATCGAGCGGGCAAAGCAGCTCGCCCTCGAGCGCGAGCTTGACCTCGTCGAGGTGGCGCCTCAGGCGCAGCCCCCGGTGTGCCGGCTGATGGACTACGGGCGGTTCAAGTTCGAGGCGCTCAAGCGGGAGAAGGAGAGCCGGCGCGAGCACAACGTCATCACCGTCAAGGAGATGAAACTCCGGCCGAAGATCTCGGAGCACGACTTCCAGACCAAGTTCGGCTACGTCAAGCACTTCCTGGAGGACGGGGACAAGGTCAAGCTGACCATCGTCTTCCGGGGGCGCGAGCTGGTCCACCAGGAGTACGGACGCAAGCTGCTCGACCGGATGGCCGAGGAGCTGCGCAACCTGGCGGCCATCGAGCGCAACGCCCTCGTCGAGGGCCGCAACATGACCATGATCCTGAGCCCGGCCCACAAGAAGCCGGTCAAACCTGAGACCACCCGAGTGGAGGACGACCGGGACTACGAAGCCGTCGCGGCGGAAGCCGTCGCGGTGAGTGATGAGCCGGCCGTTGAAGGGAGCCAGCCAGATGCCCAAGATTCGCAACCATAGGGGTACAAAGAAGCGCTTCCGCGTGACCCCCACCGGCAAGGTGATGCGGCGTCACGCCAGTCAGTCGCACATCCTGGAGAAGAAGAGCCAGAAGCGGAAGCGGCTTTTCGCGGGCGAGGCGGCGGTGTCGCATGCCGACCTGCGCCAGATCCATCACAACGCCCCGTATCTGTAAGGAGGTCCCGTCATGGCCAGGGTCAAACGGGGAGTAACCCAGCGCGCTCGTCACAAGCGGGTGCTCGAACGCGCCGAGGGGATGCAGGGGAGCCGCCACCGGCTGCACAAGTCCGCCAACGAGGCGGTGATGCACTCTCTGGCGTACGCATATCGCGACCGCAAGCAGCGGAAGGGCGACATGCGCGGCCTCTGGATCGCCCGGATCAACGCGGCCGCCCGCCAGAACGGGCTGCCCTACAACCAGCTGATGCACGGTCTGAAGTCGGCCGGCATCGACATCGACCGCAAGCAGCTGGCCGACCTCGCCGTCACCGACACCGACGCCTTCAACCGTCTGGTTGGGGTGGCCAAGGGCGCGCTCTCCGCCGCCTGACGGCGGCCCGTGCGACCAGCGGAGAGAGACGCTGACTGAGGGCGTGGTCGCCGACGACCTGCACGAGGTGCTGCGGCGCGGGCTGGAAGCGGTGCGCGCCGCCGTTGACCTGGCTTCCCTCGACGAGGCACGGGCCCGGTTCCTCGGCCGTGGCGACGGCGAGCTGACCCTGATGAGGCGCCGGATCGGCACCATCGCCGACCCCGACGCCAAGCGCCAGTACGGCCTCTCCGTGAACGAGGCGTGCCGCCGTCTCGAGGAGGATGTGGAGGACCGCCGCGCCGAGCTGGAGTGGGAGCAGCGGGAGGTGGCGGTCGCCGCCGAGGCCCTCGACCTGACCTGGCCGGCCCCGCCGCTCCGGCGCGGTCACCTCCACCCGGTGACCCGGATGACCCGGGAGATCCGCCGGGTCTTCACCCAGCTCGGATACCTCACCCTGAGCGGCCCCGAGGTGGAGTACGACCGCTACAACTTCACGCTCGTCAACATGCCGCCGGGACACCCGTCCCGCGACACCCAGGACACCTTCTACATCGACGACTCCCGGCTGCTCCGCACCCAGACGTCGCCGGTGCAGATCCGCGCCCTGGTGGCCCTCGGCGCTCCCCTCCGGGTGATCGTTCCGGGCAAGGTCTTCCGCCGCGACAACGACCCCACCCACTCGCCGGTCTTCCACCAGGTGGAGGGGCTGCTGGTGGACGAGGGGGTGACCGCGGGCGATCTCAAGGGCACCCTCGAGTTCTTCGCCCGCTCCATCTTCGGAGCCGAGCGCGCCATCCGGCTGCGGCCTCACAACTTCTCCTTCACCGAGCCCTCGCTGGAGCTGGACGTCTCTTGCATGGTCTGCGAGGGAAAGGGCTGCCGGCTCTGCAAGCACAGCGGCTGGATCGAGGTCCTCGGCAGCGGCATGGTCCACCCGGACGTGCTTCGCAACGGGGGCGTCGATCCCGAGCGCTACACCGGCTTCGCCTTCGGCTTCGGCATCGAGCGGGCCGCCCAGCTCGCCTACGGAATTGACGACGTGCGCGTCCTCTACGAGAACGACGTCCGGCTGGTGGGTCAGGGATGAAGATCTCCCTGGAGTGGCTCCGGGAGTACGCGGATCTCGACGCTCCCGTCGATGAGCTGGTCCGCCTCCTGGTCGACACTGGCACCGAGGTCGACCGTGTCGAGCGGGTGGCCGACGGCACCATCGTGGCCCGGGTTCTGGATCTGGCCGCGATCCCCGAGTCGACTCGCGGCGTCCGCCTCGCCGACATCGAGGTCGGCGACGGCGGGACGGTCCGCCTGGTCACCGGTGCACCCAACGTGAAGATCGGGGACCTGGTTCCGTACGCGCCACCGGGCACGGTGCTCCCGGGCTTCCCCGAGCCGCTCGGAGTCCGGTCGATGTTCGGCGGCAAGTACAGCTCTCCGGGGATGCTTCTCTCGGCCGTCGAGATGGGGATCGGCGAGGACGCCGCCGGGCTGCTCATCCTGGAGCGCGGCAGGCCGGGCCAGCCCCTCCACGAGGTCGTCCCCCTGGACGTCGTTTTCGACGTCGAGGTGACCACCAACCGGCCCGATTGCCTCTGCCACGTCGGGATCGCGCGCGAGCTGGCCGCCGCCCTCGGCGAACCGCTCCGCGAACCCTCCACGACCGTCCCGGAGGGGCTCCTCTCCGCATCCGCGTCGAGCCAGCGCGCCCGCGTGCGCATCGAGGACCCGGTCGGCTGCCGCCGCTTCACCGCTGTGGTCATCGAGGGGGTGGCGGCGGGGGAGTCCCCGGATTGGCTCAAACGGCGGCTGCGTGCCATCGGGCTCCGCCCCATCAGCGGGCTGGTGGACGTCACCAACTACGTGACCCATGAGCTCGGCCATCCCCTTCATGCCTTCGACCTCGAGCGTGTCGCCGCCCTGGATGGCGGGGGTCGCCCGGTCACCCTGACGGTGAGGCGAGCCGGCACCGGCGAGAGTCTCGAGTGCCTGGACGGGACCACTCGCGCCCTCGACCCCGCGGACATGATCATCGCCACCGGCGGTGTCCCGATCAGTCTCGCCGGGGTCATCGGCGGTGCCTCGACGGCCATCGGCGACAGCACCCGGGCGGTGCTCCTGGAGGCAGCCAACTGGGAGCCGAGCGCGATCCGGGCGACCTCCCGCCGCCACGCCATCCGGACCGACGCCTCAGCTCTCTACGACAAGGGGTTGCCCGACGATCTCGCCCCGCTCGCCCTCGGGAGGGCCGCGGCGCTGATCGCCTCGATTGCGGGGGGTCACGTGCTGAGGGACCCGATCGACGAACATCCCTCGCCACTGGCACCCCTGAAGCCCGTCAAGGTCACCGGCAAGTGGCTCGCAGGTCTGCTCGGCTATCCCGTCGACGTCCACGAGGCGTCCAGCGCCCTGGCCCACCTCGGCTTCGCGGTGGAGCAGGAGGGAGACCGGCTCACCGTCCATCCTCCGTACTTCCGGCGTGACGTCCGCATCCCGGAGGACATCGCCGAGGAGGTGGGCCGCGGCCTTGGCTACGCACGTCTGCCGAGCACCCTGCCCGGTCACCGCACCGTGGTCCGCCAGCTGGCCTCCGAGGCCCCCGTGGATGATCGGGTGCGCGACGTCTGCGTGGGGGCGGGATTCGACGAGGTGCTCCCCTACGTCTTCGTCCGGCCCGAGGCCGCCGGCTGGCTGCCCGGTCTCGGCGAGCAGCGCCCGCCGATGCGCCTGCTCAACCCCCTGAGCGACGAGATGACCCACCTGCGGGTGAGCCTGCTCCCCGGTCTCTGTCAGGTGCTGGCGCTGAACCAGAGCCGTGGTGTCTCCGGTGCCGCGGTCTTCGAGCTGGGATGCGCCTTCTGGGAGGGAGAGCGCGACGGCCTCGCCCCCGGCTCGACGCCCGACGGCGAGGACCTCAAGCTCCCCCCGCTCCCCGCCGAACCGCTCCTCCTCGGTCTGGTGACCCACGTGGAGGGGGACGCCGCGGCGTCCGCCGTGGCCCTGCGCCATTCGCAGTCGCTCCTGGAGCGGCTGATCCGCGACCTGAGCGGGCAACCGGTGACCGTCGAGCCGGCCGAGATCCCCGGCCTTCGCACCGGACGCGCCGCCTGGATCCATGCCGGCTCCCGTCGGGTCGGTGTGGTTGGGGAGCTGGACGCCGGCACCGCCGAGCGATTCGAGCTGCGCGGACGCATCGCCGTCGCCGAGCTGAATCTCGAGACCTTCACCGGCCAGGACCGCAGCCTCGCTCAGTACCGGCCCGTTCCCCGGTTCCCGGCTGTCATGCACGATCTCTCGGTCACCGTCCCCATCTCCGAGCGGGCGGGTGACGCCCTGGCTGCGGTGCGGGAAGCCGGACGGCCCCTCCTCGAGGCGGTCGAGCTGTGCGACGAGTTCCGTGGGGCGCAGATGGGGGAGGGACGCAAGGGATGGACCTTCCGGCTCACCTTCCGCAGCCCCGAGCGAACCCTCACCAGCGAGGAGGCGCAGGCGTCGCAGGACGATGTCGCCCTCGCCCTGCGCAACCGATGCGGGGCCGCGGTTCGCCACTAGTTCCGCCGTGCGGGCGCATGGCCTAAGCTGGCTCGCAGCGTGAGTGACACCGTCGACACCCGATCTGCCCGGGCCTCAGCAGCGGCCGGCTTCGACGCGCACCTGCAGCGCCTGCGCGATCTCGTCCTGACCATGGGGGACGAGGTCGATCGAGCCATGACCCGCGCCACCACCGCCCTGGTCGAGCGCGATGTCGACCTATGTGCCGCGGTCATCCGCGACGACGCCCGGATCAACGCCCTCCTCGTCGAGGTGCGCACGCTCGCCTTCGAGGCGCTGCCCCACCCCGCGGAGCCGCCCCAGCTGCGCGAGGCGCTTGGCCTTCTCCACATGGCCAGCGAGCTGGAGCGGATGGGCGATCACTGCGCCAGCATCGCCAAGAGTGGCCGTGAGCTCGCCAACCTGCCGCCCCTCTCCACCCACATCGACCTCCCTCAGCTCTCCGAGGCGTGCCAGGCGCAGGTGCGTGACATCCTCAGCGCCCTGATCGCCCGCGACGTCGACCGGGCCCGCGCCATCGCCGCCCGCGACGACCGCGTGAACCGTATCCACCACCGCATCGTCGACGACCTCATCCAGCTCATGACCGAGGATGGCGACACGGTCTTCCGGGGCACCAAGCTGATCATGGTGGCCCAGAACTTCGAGAGGATCGGCGACCGGGTCACCAATCTGGCCGAGGACCTGATCTTCCTGGAGACCGGCCGGATCGAGGAGCTGGGCTGATCGTGCCCTGGGCGGCGGCAGGCTCTCCCGAAGCACACGGGGTCTCGTCAGCCGCCTTCGCCTCGGGAGCCGTGCAGGCTATGCAGGGGTGAGCGTCCCACCATCCGCCAGCGCGTAGGTCCTGCCGTCCAGCGACGGGTTGGCACTCGACGTGTAGTAGACGGTGTGGCCGTCACCCACGATGTTGGTGACGGCGGACCCGCTGATGCCGGCGGAGTCGCTGATCACCGTGAGGTGCGAGGTCCCGGTGACCGTCCACCGGCTGGAGCCGTCCAGGCTGAGCGACACGCTTCTGGCCGACGCCGCGGCGTTGATGGCGCCGGTGAGCGTGGATCCGTCGCTCAGGTCAAGCGCGGCGGTGCTGATGGCGTCGACGTCAACCGAGCCGGAGAGGGTTTGATCGACGGCGTCGAGGGTTGCCTGGCACCGTTGGAATCGCTCGACCCCCACTGACCGGCCGCCGCGTCGAGCAGCACTCCCGATGAGCCGTCCAGGGACGCGCAGGAGAGGTCGATGGTGGCCGTGGTGTTGGTGACATAGAAGAGCGGACCGGAGAGGGCGGCCAGCGACCCGCCGGTTTCGCTGAAGACGCCCGCTGCCCCCTGAGCATCCCCCGACATGCTCTGATAGATCATCACGCCGCGGTTGACGCTCCCGGTCAGGTGGCTGTCGGTGACCGTGACGGAGTTGGACCCCTCGATCACGGCAGCCTCGGCGCCGGTCGCGTCGAAGGTCGCGCCACTCGCCGTGATGGTGCCCGTCGAGTAGATCCCCGGTGAGCTCGTCCCCGAGGTGCGGTACGTGCCGCCCAGGACGGTGATGGTTCCGCCTCCGCGATCGGTCGCGACTGCGGCTCCGTTCGCACCGGCGGTCGTGACGGTCAGGTTGTCCGCCGTCAGGGAGCCGGCACCGGATGCCATCACGCCGTGGGCGTACTGGCCACTGGCGGAGACGACCACACCGGTCGCCGCCACGGAGGAGCCGGATCCGTAAGAGAAGATGGCGTTGGCGCCGGCCCCAGAGGTGGTGACCGAGCCCCCGGTCTCGGTGACCGTCGACCCATTGAGCGCGATCACCCCCGCGTCCAGGCCGTAGAAGCTGCTGTCATCGGACGACGAGCTGGAGCCGGTCGTCGCCACCGCCACGCCGCTGAGGGTGAGCTTCCCGTCCTCGTTGACGAGGACGCCGGACTCGTCGGCAGCCGCTGCACTGATGGTCTCCGCCGACTTGGCTGCGGATCCTCCGCTCTGGGAGCAGCCGCCCGTCCCCACCACCGCGGTGCCCGACCCGGGCCCACCCGGCCCGGAGGCTGCGGAGGAGGACGAGGACGTGGACGACGAGGCTGCAGACGAAGGCGATACGCACTCCGCCGCCGCGGTCGGGACAGCGGTGGTCGTGGCCCTGGCCGACGCGCTCGCCGAGGCCGAATCGGATGAGCTCGCGGCCGGCGTCGCCGTGGTGACCAGGCCACACGCCGACGCGGTCAGCGACGCCAGAAGGATCAGGGGAAGGCTGGCGCGCCCGGAAGTTGCTCGCATGCCAGCAGGGTGCGCCCTGAACCTGGGGTTTGCCTGTGGAATCGCTCAGGGGCGCCCCAGTGTCAGCCCCGCGGCGAATCAAACGTCCAGCCGGGCCACCATCTTGCGCTGGCGGGCGGTGATCGCCCGCCCTCCGAAGATGAGCAGGAGGACCAGCAGGATGGTCACTCCGGCCGCCGCGCTGGCTAGGGCCTGGTTCTGGGCCCCGGGCAGCTGCACGTAGTAGTAGGTGACGTAGGTGAGGTACCCGATCGGGTTGTGGAAGAGGCCGGCGGTGGGGTTGGTGTTGCTGAAGCTCGCGGTGTAGAGGAGGGGAGCGGTCTCGCCCGTGGAGATCGCCAGCGCGATCACCATCCCGGAGATGATCCCGGGCAGTGCCGGGGGGAGCAGCACCTTGCGGATGGTGGTGATCCGGGAGAGCCCCAGGGCGATGGCGGCCTCGCGCAGGCTGCGCGGCACCTGGGCAAAGGAGACCTCGGTGGTCTTGACGATGTAGGGGAGGGTCAGCAGCGAGAGCGCGATGATGGCGCTCAGCACCGAGAAACCCCAGTGCAGCGCGACCACGAGAGCGGTGTAGGCGACCAGGCCGATGACGATCGAGGGCACGCCCGCGAGCACCTCGGAGAAAAAGCGCAGGGTGCCGCCGAGCCGCTTGGGTGCGAACTCGGCGAGGTAGATGCCCCCGAGGATGCCGATGGGCCCGGCCACCACCACCACGCCGAGGCTCAGCACCAACGTGCCGAGGATCGCGTTCTGCAAGCCCGGGGCCTGGACGTTCTGGGTGGTGTTGGTGAGCAAGCTCCATTTGAGGGCCGGGGCGGCCTTGACCAGCACGCTGATGACGATGGCCAGCGCAGGAGTGATGATCAGCAGCAGTGCGATACCGCACAGGATCCAGAACACGATCCCCCGGACGTGGCGGAGACGGGGGGCCCTAGACTCCACGGCCCACCGGGAGAGCGTCGGAGCTGATGCGGCGGACGACCAGCCGGCCGGTAAGGTTGGTGATCAGGCTCATGATCAGGAGGAGCAGGCCCAGCATCGCCATGGCGCGCAGCGCCATGCCGGTGCCGTCGCTCAGCGCGCTGTCGAGATCGGCGGCGATCGTGGAGGCGAGGGTCGAGGTGGTGCCGTAGATGTTGGCCGGTGGATTGTTGGCCATCCCGATGATCAGCAGCACGGCGATCGTCTCGCCCAGTGCGCGCCCCCAGCCGAGCAGGGCCGAGGCGATGATGCCGGTGCGCACGTAGGGGATGGTGACCACGCGGACAACCTCGTACTTGGTCATCCCCAGGGCCAGTGCACCCTCACTGGCCAGGACTGGTACCCGCTTGACGAGCTGCCGGGTCGTGGAGGCGATGATCGGGATGATCATCAGGGTGAGCACCAGTGAGGCGGTGAGCAGCCCCTGACCGTTGTAGGCCCACGATCCCTTGAAGAAGGGCAGGACCACCCCCAGGTGGGAGAGCGCCGGGAAGACGTGCACGCCCAGGAACGGCCCGAAGACCGTGAGCCCCCAGAAACCGAAGACTACGCTGGGGATCCCGGCGAGAAGCTCGAGAAAGGTGGAGAGCGGTCCCTCCAGCTGCCTCGGGATCCACTCCGAGAGCATCAGCACCCCGCCCACCGAGATCGGTACCGCCAGCACCAGCGCGATCAGCGAGCTGGACAGGGTTCCGATGATGAAGGTGAGTGCCCCGTAGCTGGCGTGGAACGGGGCGATGACTCCGTTGACGGACGAGAAGTTGGTGCTGTAGAAGTTGCCGATGAAGAACCTGTCGTTGGTGAGGACGGTGAAGCCGCTGTAGACGATGGCGGGGATCGCCCAGACCACCAGGATGACGGTGATGAAGAGCAGCCCCGCCAGCGGGATGGTGGCCGCGATGCCGGACACCCACTGGAGCATCCGGTCTCCGGTGGTCAGCTCGTGCGTCCGGGCCCGGGCGACCCGGGCCGGGCCGGTGGGCAGTCCACCGGCCCGGCGACGGACCAAGATCATGTTAGCCGGCGATCTGCGCGACCGCTGTGTTGACCAGCGGGATCACGGTGGTGGGGAGGGGGACGAAGCCGACCGCGTTCAGGTTGTCCGTGGTGGCACCCCCGGTTGAGGAGATGGCCCACTCGATGAAGGTGCGGACGGCGAGAGCCGTGTCCGAGGAGGTGATCTTCGACGGGTTGATGATCAGGTACTCGAAATTCACGATCGGGTAGGCCTGTGCGCCCGTCTCGTAGATCAGAGGAGCCGCGAGACTGGCCGGAACGTTGGTGGCACCGGCGGTCACCGCGGCGGTGATCGTGGTCGTATCCGGCTGCACGTAGCTGCCCGAGGCGTTCTCCAGGTCGACCTCACCGAGGCCGTCCACCAGGGCGGCTCCCTCGACGCTCACGCCGACGTAGGCGATGCCGCCAGGAGTGCTGTGCAAGGTGTCGACCATGGCGGGGTTGCCGGAGGCGGTCAGCTCACTGGTCACGGTTGGCCAGCTCACCGTGGTCCCGAAGCTGGGGCCGCTCGACCAGGTGGGGTTGGTGGCGCTCAGGAAGGAGGTGAAGATGAAGGTGTCACCCGAGGAGTCGGACCGCCGGATCGGGATGATGGGGGTGGAGGGCAGCGTTACGCCCGGGTTGAGGGCGACGATCGCCGAGTTGTTCCAGGTGGTGATGCTGCCCTCGTAGATCTGGGCGATCACGCTGCCACTCAGCTTGAGGTTGGTGATTCCGGTGAGGTTGTAGTTGATCGCCTGCGCGGACACCGCGATCGGGATGTTGAGGGCACCGGGGTTGGCCGTGACCTGAGCCGCGCTCAGGTAGGCGTCGGAGCCACCCAGGTCGATGGTGCCGCTGAGCGCTTCAGATTGGCCCGTGCCCGAGCCGCCGGCGGCGGGGGTGAGGGTGATGTTGGGAAACGCGGCGTTGACGCCGGGAGCCAGCTTTTGGAGGTACGGGTAGAGCAGGCTCGACCCGGCCTCGGACAGCGTCTGCGCCGCCGCGGGGTTGCCCGTCTGCACGGCCGCCGCGGTGGGAGTGCTGCTCGCGCTGGCCGCCGCGCTGGTGGGCGGCGCGGTCACGGTGCTCGTGGAGCCGCAGGCACTTGCGAGAAGCGCCCCGGTGACCACCGCAAACCCGATGGACGCGTGTCGACGAACGTTCATGAGACCTCCCCTTCCAGGATTGAATGTGATGACGGTGATGAGGGCCGCGGGTGCGAGCTCATCCGATCCGACCGCTGACGTAGGCCCGGCTCCTCTCGTCCGCCGGGTCATGGAAAAAGGTTCTCGCCGACGTCGCCTCGACGACACTGCCCTTCATGAGGAAGAGCACGTTGTCGCTGATGCGGCTCGCCTGGGCGAGATTGTGGGTGACGATGAGGACGGTCATCTGCTCCGAGAGCTTCTTCATGAGCGATTCGATGTGATCCGTGGTGTCCGGATCGAGCGCCGAGGTGGGCTCGTCGAGCAGGATCACATCAGGGGAGAGGGCCAGTGTCCGAGCCAGGCAGAGCAGCTGCTGCTGACCCCCGGAGAGGCCAAAAGGCGAGCCGTGCAGCCGGTTGCTCACCGCGTCCCAGAGGCCGACCATGGTGAGATTCTCCCGGACCAGCTCGCGCACGTTGCCGCGATCGACCAGCCCGTGAGCCCGCGGAGCGAGGCCCACGTTCTCCGCGATGCTGCGCGGGAAGGGGTTGGGCCGCTGGAAGAGCATCCCCACCCGGCGCCGCACCTCGCGGACGTTGACGTCCGCGCCGTAGATGTCGACCCCTTCGACGACCACCGATCCGCTCACCTGCATACCCACGACGTGGTCGTGCATCCGGTTGATGGAGCGCAGCAGGGTGGTCTTGCCGCAGCCGGTGGGGCCAACGATGGCGGTGACCTTGTGGGGCTCGAAGAGGGTGCTGATGCCGTCGATGAGGGGGGTGCCGCGAAACTTGACGGTGAGACCCTCGATCGCGACGCCCGCCGAGACCTCCTCTCTGGTGGCGACGTTGGTCCCTGCTAGCTGCATGGAATCGGTGACCACGGATCGAGAGTAGGAATTCGGGGATTGTGGCCGGGTTGCATCCGGATTAAGAACCGGTGAAGGCCTCGGCTCCGCATCTCCGGGGTCGGCGTCGACCGGCCCCTTCTCACTGCTCAACCGGCTCCACCTCGGCGGCGTGGCGGGGCGCGGCGGGCAGCTCGACGATGAAGGTGGCCCCCCGGCGCGGCTCGGACACCACACGGATCGAGCCGCCGTGGGCCTCCACCACATGGCGGGCGATGGCCAGCCCGAGCCCCGATCCCTCGCCGTCTCGCTGGCGTGAGCTGTCGGCCTTCCAGAAGCGTTCAAAGATCCTCGGAAGGTCCTCGGGACGGATGCCGATCCCGGTGTCGCGCACCAGCAGCTCGACGCGGCTCTGCTCGAGGAGAGGCCGGGCGCTGACCGTGATCCGGCCCTCTGGCGGAGTGAACTTGATGGCGTTGTGAACCAGGTTGCGCAGCACCTGGCCGAGCCGGCGCGAGTCCCCGAGCAGTGGAGGGGTGGCGGGGTCCACATCGACCGTGACCTGGATCAGCCGCTCCTCGGCGAGTGGCAGCAGCCGATCGACGGTGCGAATCAGCTCGACCACCGGCACCGGCTCCATCTTCATGGTCTGGCGCCCCGACTCGATGGTGCTCAGCTCCAGGAGCTCCTCGACCATCTGCGCCATGTGCCCGATCTCCAGCGCGATGCGGTGGACGAAGCCAGCGGCGACCTCCGGCTGCTCGAGCGCGCCCTTCTGGAGGGTCTCCACCAGCAACCGGATTGCGGTGATCGGTGTGCGCAGCTCGTGGGAGACGTTGGTGACGAAGTCGCGGCGCACCCGTTCCAGCCGGCGCAGCCGGGTCTCGTCGCGCACCAGCACGATCACCGCGATGGTCTGGCTCTGGACCGGGAAGGCGCGCACCATGATCACCTCGCGTGCGCTTGCGATCTCGCGCTCCACCGCGGCCTCGGCATCGCGGCAGGCGGTGATCACGCGCAGCAGGCGGAAGTCCGCGCCCAGCTCGGCGAGCGTGTGCCCCTCGCCTTCGCCGGAGAGATCGAGGAGACGGCAGGCCTCCTGAGTCGCCAGCAGGATCCGTCCGCTCTTGTCCACGGCGATCAGCCCATGACCGCCCTCGAGCTGCTCGCCAACCGAGCGCAGCAGGATGAGCGTCTGGTGCGCTGACGGAGATGCCGTGGTGCGTTTCACGGGAGTCATCCCGGTGTGGGGATGGACGCGATCGGTGGCCAAGTAATGAGATGTTATCCATCTCCGAGGGTGCCAGCGCCGGCAGCGGCACACCGTCGCCGCGCGTTAGTGATCCGACAACCGTCGCTTAATCTTCCGATAATCTCTGACGGTCAACGAGACGCAGCGTTAATGTCCCGATAACGTTTCGGCGTGGTGCACGGTGCCGCTCGACCCCGCCGCCCACCACCGCTGCATAATGACGACGCCGATGAGTTGCGCGATCGCTCTCACCACGTCGTACCCGCCGGCTGCGGAGTCCGTGTGATGACCGCGCCCGCCAAGCACGTGCTGATCGTCGAGGATGAGGACTCGATCCGTCAGACGCTCCGCTACAACCTGAGCCAGGAAGGCTTCGTCATCAGCGAGGCGAGCACCGGAACCGAGGCGCTCTCGGCGGCGCGACGGCAACGACCGGACCTCATCCTTCTGGACCTGATGCTTCCCGAGCTGTCGGGGCTCGAGGTGTGCCGCATCCTCCGTCAGGAGATGACGGTGCCCATCATCATGCTCACCGCCAAGGGCAGCGAGCTGGACAAGGTCGTAGGTCTGCACGTGGGCGCGGACGACTACGTCACCAAGCCGTTCTCGCTCAACGAGCTGCTGGCGCGTGTTTCCGCCACGCTGCGGCGCGCGGAGATGTCCGGCAAGGAGCGTGTCGACGCGCGCGAGATCGAGGAGCTGGACAACTTCCGGATCGACCGCGGCGCCCGCACGGTGCACGTCGACGGTGAGGAGCTGCACCTCGCACCCAAGGAGTTCGACCTTCTCTCGCTGCTGCTTCTCAACGCGGGCAAGGTGCAATCGCGCCAGGTCATCATCCAGCGGATTTGGGGCAGCAAGTTCTACGGCGATCACAAGACCGTGGACGTTCACGTGCGCTGGCTCAGGGAGAAGTTCGAGCGCTTCGATCGGCTCCCCTTCCGCATCACCACCGTGTTCGGCGTCGGCTACCGCATCGACCGGCTGGACCAGGCGAGCTGAGCACTCGCGGTCCCACCTACCATGGGGCCGATGGGCTCCAGGGTCATGGCCGCACCCGCAAGTTCGCAGGCCGCTCCGGCGCTCGCTCGCGGATTCTTCGCCGGGTCAACCCTCGAGGTCGCCACTGCGCTGATCGGGTCGAGGCTGCTGTGCGACCCGGGCACGCCCCGGGAGGTCCGCGCCGTGATCGTCGAGGTGGAGGCCTACCTGGGAGAGGAGGACCCCGCCTCCCACGCCCACCGAGGGCCCACCCCGCGGGCGGCGATCATGTTCGGCCCGCCCGGCCACCTCTACGTCTACCTCTCCTACGGGATGCACTTCTGCGCCAACGTCGTTTGCGAGCCGGAGGGCGTCGCGGGTGCCGTCCTGCTCCGTGCCGCGGCTGTCGAGGTGGGGGAGGAGGTGGTCCGCGCCCGGCGCGTCCGCGGTGGGCGGCAGCCGGCAACCTCGGACCTCCTGAGCGGCCCCGGCAACCTCGGCGCGGGCCTGGGCCTCGCCCTGGCCGACAACGGCCTCGACCTCTGCGCCCCCGGCTCGCGCGTGCGCATTCTGGAGAGGGAGACGGTGGCGCCTCTCGCGAGAGCGCCGCGGGTGGGCATCACCCGGGCCGCCGACCGCCCGTTCCGCTTCGCCTGGGCGGGCCATCCGGCGGTCTCCCGCCCCATCCTCTGACAGCCGCATCCATGGGCGGGGTGAGCCGAGCCAGCCCCGTGAGCGCGCACAGCGGACTTCATGGCGGGGTGAGCCGAGCCCGGCTGAGCCGGGCCGGCGAGGGGCGGCGAGCCCATGTGAGCAGGGGAGGGACCCCCGCGCGACCTGCCGCGTGGGGCACGGCGAGCCCCTGTGAGAAGGGGGAAGGGGCCCCCACGCGGCCTGCCGAGTGGGGAAAGGAGAGGGGCCGGCGGTGCCGGCCCCTCGATTTCATTTGCCGATGTTCGGCAGCCCGGCGGAACAGCCGGGCCTTGTACGGCACCGTCCGGTGCCAGGTGACATGCCCGGGGCGTCTCGCCTCGACACCTGCTCTCCCGCATCGCTCTCGCAATCCAACTGCCTGCCGGACCGCCCCCGGGCGGTCTCACGGCGGCGCACGCCGGGTGAGGTGAGGAGGGCCCGCACCGGGCCTTACCTCTCGGCCCGAGTGTGCCTCAGGAGCTCGTATACGCCACGCATCGAAGCCTTACCTCCGTCTGGATCGCGCTGGCTTCTGGTTCAAGGGTACCCCCTCGGACCGATCTGTCAACCATGAGGCGAGTGACGATAAGTTGGTGCGATCGCACCGAATCTCTCCTCATCCCCGTCGCCTGCGCCGCCTCGTAGACTGAGCGGTGGGGCAGAGCCTAGAATATGAACGTCCGTTCGTCCCCGGAGGCAGCATGTCCGGTCACAGCAAGTGGGCTGGGATCAAGCATAAGAAGGCGATCGTCGACGCCAAGCGTGGTCAGGCCTTCACCAAGGTGGCCGCGGAGCTATCCGTGTCGGCGCGCGAGGGCGGGGACGACCCCGTTGGAAACTTCCGGCTTCGCCTCGCCATCCAGAAGGCGCGCGAGGTCAACATGCCCGCGGACAACATCGAGCGGGCGATCCAGCGAGGCGCCGGCGGCAAGGACGGGGTGAAGCTGGAGGAGGTTCGCTACGAGGGTTACGGGCCCCACGGCGTGGCCGTGATGCTGGACGTCCTCACCGACAACCGGAATCGCACCGTGGCCGCCATCCGCAACCTCTTCACCCGCTCCGGCGGGTCGCTGGGGGAGGCCAACAGCGTCGCCTGGATGTTCTCCAACCAGGGGATCATCCGGATCGAGGCCGGCGAACGCGACCCCGAGGAGATCGCCCTCGAGCTGCTCGACCTGCTCGACGTGGGCGCCGACGGGGACATCGAGGTTGACGGCTCGTCGGTCCAGGTGTCGCTGGCGCCCCACCTCTTCGAGGGGGCGAGGCGGCAGGTGGAGGAGGCGGGCTACACGGTGGAGGCGGCCGAGGTGACCATGAACCCGGACACCTCGGTCACTCTCGACGCCCCCCAGGCCCGGCAGGTCCTGCGCCTGCTCGACGGCCTCGAGGACCTTGAGGACGTCCAACAGGTCTACGCCAACGCGGAGATCCCCGACGAAGTCCTCGAGTCGGTGACTTCCTGATGCGGTGCCCGGGGCTTCGGTGAACAGCTCGGGGCAGGCCCCCGCAAGGGGGCCGGTCTGGGCCCCGAGGCCAAGGAAGGGGTGGCCCGAGGAGGAGCGCACTGGGGTGCGTGACGACGAAAGGGCGGGGCCTCTGACGCGGGCATCGGCGCCCAGGGCCCTGAGCTGACGTGCGGGTTCTCGGCGTAGACCCTGGCCTGGGGCGAACCGGCGTCGCCCTGGTGGAGGGGCATCAGGGCTCCCTGAGGCTGCTCCACGCCGAGTGCATCGAGACCGGCGCCGAGGAGGCCGACGGTCCCCGTCTCCTGGAGCTCTCCCGCCTGCTGGCTCAATCAGCCGGGTCCCTCCATCCCGATGTGGCGGCGGTGGAGCGGCTCTTCTTCTCGACCAACCGGCAGACCGCCATGCGGGTCAGCCAGGCACGCGGCGTGATCCTCTGCACGCTGGCTGCGGCCGGGATCCCGATCGCGGAGTACACGCCGAACGAGATCAAGGAATCCGTCGCCGGCTACGGTGGGGCGACCAAACGCCAGGTGCTCCGGATGTGCGAGGCGATGCTCGGCGTCGACCAGATCCTCGGACCCGATGACACCGCCGACGCCTGCGCCGCGGCCATCTGCCACCACCACCGAGCCGGGCTCCAGCCCCGCGCCGCACCGGCGCCGGCATCCCGGGTGAGCCCGGCGCTGGAGCTCGCCATCGCCGCCGCCCGAGAGCGGGCCGGCGGTGTCACGGCCTCCCGACCCGCGCCGCGGCCCAGTGCGGGCACCACCGCTCCGGCCGGGCGCCGATGATCGCCCGGCTGCGCGGCCAGGTCGTCGTCGCCGACGCCGACCATGTGGTCCTGGAGACGGGCGGCGTCGGCTACCAGGTCCACTGCCACCTCCGCACCCTGGCCGCCCTCCACGAGATGGGCGATCGCGAGGTAATCCTCCACATCCACACGTCAGTGAGCGACGACGCCATCCGCCTCTATGGCTTCCTGGGGCGGGACGAGCTGCGCCTCTTCCGCCTCCTCATCGGGGTCGAGCGCATCGGGCCGAAGGCCGCGCTCTCCATCCTCGGCCGGGCCGAGCTGCCCACCATGGTGAGGGCTATCCGTGACGGCGACGTCGCCCTGGTGGCGACCGTGCCGGGCGTGGGACGTCGCACGGCGGAGCGCGTAGTGCTGGAGCTGAGCGACCGACTCGGCGACCTCGCCCTCACCCTGGAGCCGGCGGCCCCGACGGCCGCAGCCCAGGCGGTGGAGGCTGCCGTGGCCGGCCTGGTCGGGCTCGGCTACCGCGAGTCGGAAGCGCGCCCGGCGGTGCGGGCCGCGCTCGCGGCGGAGGGGGAGGCGGACGGCGACGTCACCGCTCTGGTCGGCCGGGCGCTCCGGCTCCTGGATGTGGGGGTCGCGACGTGACCGACGACCGCGTGGTCAGCCCCGGCGAGCTCGACGAGGAGCGGGCGGCCGATTCCGTCCTGCGCCCGCGCCGGCTCGAGGACTTCGTGGGCCAGCCGACGATCCGCGAGCAGGTGCGCATCCTCATCGAGGCGGCCAGCGCCCGCTCCGAGCCGGTCGACCACGTCCTCCTCTACGGCCCCCCTGGTCTCGGCAAGACCACCCTGGCTCAGATCATCGCCGCCGAGATGGGCGTCCAGGCCCGGCTCACCAGCGGGCCGGCGCTGGAGCACCAGGGGATGCTGGCCTCCATCCTCACCGCCCTCGAGGAGCGCGACGTCTTCTTCATCGACGAGATCCACCGCCTCAACCGGGCCGTGGAGGAGGCTCTCTACCCGGCCATGGAGGACCTCGCGTTCGACTTCGTGGCGGGCAAGGGGGCCGGGGCTCAGACGCTCCGATTGAGCCTCAAGCCGTTCACCGTGATCGGGGCGACGACGCGGGCCGGGGCCCTCGGCGGCCCGCTGCGCGACCGCTTCGGGGTGACCTTCCGGCTCGACTACTACGGGGCCGAAGAGCTGACCGCGATCATCCTCCGGTCGGCGCGGCTGCTCGGGGTGGAGATCACTCTGGCGGGGGCCAGCCTGCTGGCCGGGCGCGCCCGTGGGACGCCTCGGGTCGCCAACCGGCTGCTCCGGCGCGCCCGCGACTACGCCCAGGTGCGCGCCGGCGGCAGCATCGACGAGGAGGTGGCCGCGGCCGCCCTCGCCATCCTCGGCGTCGACGACCTGGGTCTCGACGAGATGGACCGGCGGGTGATCGAGACGCTCTGCGGTGCCCTCTCCGGGCATCCGTCGGGGGTCCAGACCATCGCGGTGTCGGTCCAGGAGGAGCCCGAGACCATCGAGGACGTCGTCGAGCCCTACCTGATCCGGCTCGGGCTGGTGGTCCGGACCCCACGCGGCCGGCTGGCCACCGCGGCCGCCTACCGCCATCTGGGACGCACGCCCCCGGCGGGCGCCCCGGGGGCGGGAGGAGGGGGCCAGGAGGTCCTTTTCGGGGCGTGAGAGGGCGACCTGAGGGATGAGCGGCGCCCCCTTTCCCCCACGCGAGGTCTGGCTCAGCACCCCCTTCCGGGAAGCCGATACCCCGCCCGGCGCCCCCGCCCGGGAACTCGACACCCCGCCCAGCGCCCTCTTCCGGGAACTCGACACCGAGAGCGATGACCCGCTCGGCTACACTTCGCCGTCGTGAACTGGCTGCGGGTGACCAAGTGGAAGGTGGCGACGATCTTCGTCGTGTTGATCGTCGCCCTGGTGGTCGACGTCTTCAACTTGAACGTGCTCGGCTACGACATCACGCTCCACAAGGGCCTGGACATCGTCGGCGGCTCGGAGCTGACCATCGCCATCTGCCAAGGGCCCGACCAGCCGGTGGACGCCGACCCGACCTGCCGCTCCGGGCCTCGGAACGGGATCTCGATCGCCCAGGCCCAGACGGACACCATCCCGGTGCTGCAGAACCGGGTCAACTCCCTCGGTGTCTCGGAGGCCAGCGTCCAGCCGGTCGGCAGCGACCAGATCTCGATCGAGCTGCCCGGGGTCTCGCTGGCCAAGGCTGACAGCATCCTCGGCACCACGGCCCTGATCCACTTCGCCTCCGCGGCATCCGGGGCCCCGCCGACCGCCGCTGCCAAGAACTCCGACTACTGCATCCAGAACCCTACGGACGGGTTCTGCGTGGACCAGGACGACCTCTTCCAGTCCTCGCAACTGGCCAACGCCCAGTTCTATCCGTCGGGGTACCACTGGAAGATCGACAACAACCTGCCGGCCGCGGACATCGTCAGCTCCGCGTTGGGCACCGACTCGAGCGGCAACCCGGCCGTCGACATCACCTTCAACTCGGCCGGTGGCAATGAGTGGAACAAGATCACCAGCGCGGCCTACACGGTCTACGCCGACAACGGCTGCTCCAGCGGCGCTGCCTGCCCGGCACCCTCCATGGTCGCGATCTTCCTGGACACCCAGGTGATCAGCGCACCGGTCGTGGAGGGAGCCTCCAGCACCAGCACCGAGATCACCGGGCTGAGCCTGGCCGAGGCCCAGTCCCTGCAGTCACAGATCAACTCCGGTGCCCTCCCCGCTGAGATCGGCGTGGTCGAGCACGACACGGTGGGCGCGACCCTCGGGTCTCAGACGGTGACCGCCACCCTTCTCGCCGGCGCCGTCGGCCTGCTGGTCGTGATCCTCTTCATGATCGGCTACTACCGCTTCCCGGGCGTCCTGGCGAGCATCGCCCTGATTCTCTACAGCATCATGAACCTGGCCGCCTACAAGATCCTCGGGGTCACGGTGAGCCTGGCCGGGCTGGCCGGTTTCGTGTTATCGGTCGGCATGGCCGTCGACGCGAACGTGCTGATATTCGAACGTACGCGCGACGAGCTGCGCCATGGGCGTTCGGTGGGCGCCGCCATCGAGCTGGGCTTCCGGCGTGCCTTCCCGGCCATCCGCGACAGCAACATCTCGACCGAGATCGTCTGCGTCATCCTGGCCGTCTTCGGCTCGGACATCGTCAAGGGGTTCGCCATCACCCTGGGCATCGGTGTCGCCATCAGCTTCTTCAGCGCCGTTCTGATCACCCAGTCGCTGCTCGGTGTGATGCTGCGCTGGAGGGTCGGGAGAAATCCCAGCCTCTACACGGAGATCCACCCCGAGTACCAGGAGCAGCACCGGACCGGTCGCTTCGACATCGTCCGCAACCGCAACTGGTTCTTCCTCGCCTCGCTCGCCATCATCATCCCCGGCATCGTCGCCATCATCGGCTGGGGGTTCCGGCTGGGCATCGACTTCGCGGGTGGCGACCAGATCCAAGCGGGCTACATGACCCCGGTGACCTCGGCCCAGCTGGTGAGCACCGTCAACAAGGCCGTGCCCGGCCTGCAACCGACAGTCCAGAGCTTCGGGAAGATCAAGGGCTACGACACCTACCTGATCCAGACCCTCCCCACCGGCGAGGTAGAGACCATCTACAACGCCCTGGACGCCGCCTACCACTTCGCGCCGGGCACTGAGAGCGTCAACACCGTCGGTCAGACCATCGCCAGCAGCGCGGTGAGCCAGGCCGTCCTCCTGGTGCTCGCATCGTCGCTGATGATCGCCTTCTACCTGGCCTACCAGTTCGGCAAGCAGCGCCAGGTCAACCGCTGGCGGTTCGCGGCTTGCACCTTCTTCAAGCTTCTCCACGACATCTTCGTGCTCGCCGGGATCTGGGCGATCCTCGGTCACTTCACTTCGCTGGGCCAGGTCGACAACTACTTCATCACCGCCGTGCTGACCGGCGTGGCCTTCTCCATCCACGACACCATCGTGGTGTTCGACAGGATCCGGGAGAACCTGCGGGTCGGGCCGCGCTTCACCTTCGACCAGATCGTCAACCTCTCGACGGTGCAGACCATGGCCCGCTCGCTCAACACCTCGCTGACGGTCGTCTTCGTGCTGCTCGCACTCGTGCTCTTCGGTGGGGCGTCGATCCAGGGCTTCGTGCTGGCCCTCCTGATCGGCATCATCACCGGCACCTACAGCTCGATCTTCAACGCCTCGACCCTCCTGGTCGCCTGGAACAAGGCGCGCCCGGAGAAGACCGCCGGGCGTGCCCAGCGCGGCGTCGTGGCACGACCGGCACGCGCCAGCTGACGAGCGGCACCTCCGCCCCCGTCACGCTCGCGGGGTGGCCCCACCAGATACGATCGTCCCACCCGTGTCGATGAGCCGTCCCGACCTCGCCGCCCTCGCCGACCTGCTCCGACCCGCTCTCCAGCAGTCCGGGGTCGAGCTGGTCGAGGTGCAGTGGAAGGGCAGCGGCCCGGGGAGCGTGCTCCGCCTGGTGGTCGACCGACCGGGCGGTGTCGGCCTCGACGACTGCGAGCGGGCGTCGCTCACCGCCAGTGCCATCCTCGACGCCTACGATCCGATCGAGACCCGCTATTCGCTGGAGGTCTCCTCCCCGGGGGCGGAGCGTCCGATCCGCACGGACGAGGAGTGGCGAGCCGCTCTCGGCCGGCGCGTGCACCTCCGGGTCCGGAGCGGTGACGCCGAGCGCGTCGTGGAGGGCCGGCTGATCGCGGCCGGCGGCCCCACCGTGGAGATCGAGGCGCGCACCGGGCGAGGCCGGCCCCAGCCCCTCACCATCGAGGCGGCCGACATCCTCTCGGCGCGCACCGCGGTGGACATCTGATGCCGGGTCGAGGCCGCCCCCCCGCCGCCCGTCCCGGTGATGGCGAGATCCTGGAGGCGGTCGCCGAGCTAGCCGCCAGCGCCGGCATCAGCGAGGACGAGCTGACCGAGATCGTCGGGCGGGCCATCGTCGACACCTACCGGCGGCTGGTCGTCGACGACCCTGGGCTCACCGCCCGGGTGGATTTCCGCCAGGGCGTCCACGACGTGCTCCGCCCCGACCCCGCGGGCGGGGAGACGGTGATGGCGCCGCTCACCGGCGACGCCGCCCGCCAGGCCGCCCAGGCCGTCCGTGGCGCGGTCCTGGACCGGGTCCGCAACGCCGGGGCGGATCGGGTCATCAGCGAGGCCACCACCCACCGCGGCGAGCTGATCGATGCCATCGTCGAGAGCCCGGCGGGCGGCAGCTGGTACCTCCGGGCCGGGGAGACGACGGTGGTCCTGCCCCCCGAGGAGCAGGCGATGGGCGAGGAGCTGGCTCCACGCCAGCACCTCAAGGTGGTCATCCTCGAGGGCCGCCGGCGGGCCCGGGACGCTGTGGTGGTCGCCTCCCGTTCCCATCCCCAGCTGGTCCGGCTGCTCCTCGAGCAGGAGGTGCCCGAGCTGGGACGCGGGCAGATCACCATCCGGGCCATCGCCCGCGAGGCCGGCCGCCGCACCAAGGTGGCGGTGGAGGCGATCGATCCCGACATCGACCCCCAGGGGGCCTGCATCGGGCCTCACGGCATCCGGCATCGCGCCATCACCTCTCAGCTCGGCGCTGAGCAGCTGCAGGTGGTCCGCTTCGACCCCGATCCCGCCCGCTACGTGGCCAACGCGCTGATCCCGGCGCCGGTGGTGGGGGTCGAGCTGGACGTGGAGAGCCGGACCGCCCACGTGACCGTCGACCCCACCAAGCTCTCCCTCGCCATCGGCCGGGGAGGAGAGAACGCACGTCTCGCCGCCCGCCTGACGGGGTGGCGCATCGACATCACCGCTACGGAGCCGGCTGCGGAGGCGACCGCGGAGGATCCGTCGTGAGCCCGCCTGAGGGTGCGGACGAGGCGAACGCGGCAGAGAGAGCCCCGCTGCGCACCTGTGTGGGGTGCCGGCGCCGGCGCCCACGCTCTGAACTGGTCCGTCTGGTCGCAGGGGCATCGGGAGCGGTTATCCTGGACATCCCCGCCCGCGCGCCCGGACGCGGTGCCTATCTCTGTCGTGATTCGGGCATGGACTGCCTGCGGGCCGCCCAGCGGCGCCGCGGTCTGAGCCGATCCCTGCGGGTGGGGGAGAATGTCATCGACCCGGAGACACTGGGCCATCAGCTCAGCGAGCTCGCCGAGGAGGAGTCACCGTCGCCACCATGAAGAAGATCAGACTGCCGGCCAGCATCACCGTCAAAGAGCTGGCCGAGCGGCTCGGCGTGCCCGGTGCCCAGGTGATCACCTACCTGATGCAGAACGGGGTCATGGCCGCCCTCAACCAGTCGGTCGACTTCGACACGGCCGCCCTGGCCGCCGACAACTTCGGCTTCGAGGCGGAGTCGGAGGAGGCCCTCGCCAAGGAGGCGGCGGCTCCGGCCGCCACCGGTACCACGCTGCGGCCGCGCCACCCCCTCCTCGACCTCTCCGGCGAGGACCCGGCCAAGCTCGTGCCCCGCCCGCCGGTGGTCGCCGTCCTTGGGCACGTCGACCACGGCAAGACCTCGATCCTCGACCGGATCCGGGCCACCAGCGTGGCCGTGGGCGAGGCGGGAGGGATCACCCAGCGGATCGGCGCCTATCAGGTGGAGCGCCAGGGCCGGCTGATCACCTTCATCGACACCCCGGGCCATGAGGCCTTCAGCGCCATGCGTGCTCGCGGAGCGGACGTCACCGACATCGCCATCCTGGTGGTCGCCGCCGACGACGGCGTGATGCCCCAGACCGAGGAGGCGATCCACCACATCCGGAGCGCCGGGGTGCCCCTGGTGGTCGCCCTCAACAAGTCGGACAAGGACGGAGCCAACCCCGACCGCGTCCTCCAGCAGCTCGCCGAGCGCCAGGTCGTCCCCGAGAGCTACGGCGGCGAGGTGCCCGTGGTGCAGACCAGCGCGGTCACCGGCCAGGGCATCGAGGACCTCCTCGACACCATCCTGCTGGTGAGCGATGTGGTCAGCCCGCCCCGGGCCAACCCCGACCGGCTGGCGGTCGGCACCGTGATCGACTCGGAGCTGGAGCGGGGGAGAGGCCCGGTGGCCACCGTCCTGGTCCAGAACGGCACCCTCCGGATCGGCGACAACGTGGTGGTCGGCCGGGTCTACGGCAAGATCAGGGCGCTCACCGATGACGCGGGTCACCGGGTCAAGGATGCTGGCCCCAGCAAGCCGGTCCTGATCAGTGGCCTCACCGACGTCGCCACCGCCGGCGACGTGCTCCAGGTCATGGAGACCGAGAAGGCGGCGCGGGCGCTGGCCGAGCTGCGCACCAATGAGCAGCGGGCAAAGGTCGCCCAGCCGGTCCGCCGGATCACCCTCTCGGACTTCGCCGCCGTGCAGGGCGAGACCAAGACCATGACCCTCGTCCTCAAGGCCGAGGCCAACGGCTCGCTGGAGGCTCTCCGCAGCCAGGTGACCAAGCTCGAGGATCCCAACGTCACCATCAAGATCGTCGGTGAGGGAGTCGGTGCGGTGGGGGAGGCGGACGTCAACCTCGCCGCCGTGTCCGGGGCCATCGTCATCGGCTTCAACGTGCACCCCGACGACCGCGCCAAGGCCGCGGCCGAGGAGCTCGGCGTCGACGTCCGCTTCTACGACGTCGTCTACCAGGTCACCGACGACATCGTGAAGTCGATCCGGGGGATGTACGAGCCCTCCTTCATCGAGGTCTACCAGGGCCGCGCCGAGGTCCGCAAGGTCTTCACCGTCGACGGTCGCCCGGCGATCGCCGGCTGCCAGGTGGTGGACGGCAAGATCACCCGCGCCGCCACCTGCACCGTGCGCCGCGACGGCCGGGAGGTCGGCAGCGGCAAGATCGACGCCCTCAAGCGGTTCAGGGACGATGTGCGCGAGGTTGCCCGCGGCTATGAGTGCGGTATCACCCTCGACGGCTTCGCCGACTTCGCTGAGGGCGACGTCCTCGAGGCGCACGTCACCGAGCAGCAGAACATCTGACCGTGCCGGCGTTCATGCCTCACGCCAAGAGCAGAGGTCGCCCCGGCGATCCGGCCGCATCCCGATTCCAGCCGGTGCTCAGCCCGTCGTCGCGCCCGCCGCGACCCGAGCGGATCGCCGAACAGCTCCGTCAGGAGCTCTCCTCTCTGATGCTCACCGAGATGAAGGACCCGCGGGTGCATCTCGCCTCGGTGTCGCAGGTGCGCATCGCTCCGGACCTGCGCACGGCCACCGTGATGATCTCGGCGGTCGGGGAGGATGCCGAGCGCAGGGCCGTGGTGGACGCCATGCGCCATGCCGAGGGCTACCTCCGCGCCCAGCTCGGCCACCGGCTCGAGAACCTGAAGAGCTCGCCGCACCTCCAGTTCCAGCTCGACGAGTCGATCGCCTACTCGGTGAGGATGAGCAGCCTGCTGCGCGAGCTGGGGCCCACCACCGCCACCGATGCCGCCGCTGATGCCACCCCCGGCGCGGAGCCCTCGTGACCGTGGACGCGCGCCGATTTCGAGAGGTCGCCGACGCCGCGAGCGACATTCAGCGTCTCATCGACGAGGCGCACGATATCGGCTGCCTTGCCCACAAGGACGCCGACGCCGACAGCCTGGGTTCGGCCCTCGCCTTCGCCGAGGCGCTCCGCGAGATGGGCAAGAGCGTGCACCCGGTGGTGCCCAGGCCGCTTCCCCACGCCCTCGCCTACCTCCCCGGGTACGAAACGATCGTTGACGAGCCACCCCCTCTCGACCTCCTCTTCACCTTCGATTGCGCCACCGTCCACCGCTTCGGGGACCGGGCCGCCCTGGTGGAGAGCGTCCCCCACGTGATCAACGTCGACCATCACGCGAGCAATGACGGCTTCGGGGAGATCAACCTCGTCGACATCGCGGCGAGCGCCACCGGCCAGGTCGTCTACCGTCTGCTCCAGGCGATGGGCTGTCCCATCTCACCGGAGACGGCCACCAACCTCTACGCCGCCCTCCTCACCGACACCGGGGGCTTCCGCCACGAGAACACCACCGAGGCCGCCCTCCGGCTCGGCGCCGACCTCGTGGGGCTGGGCGCGAACGCCGGCTGGATAGCGCTCAAGAGCTACAAGTCGCGCACCGTCGCCCAGCTCCGTCTCGAGGGCATGGCCGTGGCCCGCAGCAAGACCGAGAGCGACGGCCGCCTGATCTGGTCGGAGATCACCTCCGCCATGCTGGAGGAGACCGGGACCACCCTGCAGGAGGCGGAGGGGGTGATCGACCAGCTCCAGACCGTGGGACCGATGAAGATCGCCGTCCTCTTCAAGCAGGCGGGCCCCCATCTGACCAAGATCTCGGTCCGCAGTCGCGACGACATCGACGCCACCCAGGTGTGCACCCCCTTCGGCGGCGGTGGTCACCGGCGCGCCGCGGGCGCCGAGCTGCGCGATCCGTTGGAGACGGCGCGCAAGCGGGTTCTGGACGTCGCGCGGGCCCTGCTGGGCCCCACCGGGTAGCCGTGGAAGCCTCCCCCGCGGCACCGCCCCGCCGGGGCGCGATCAGCGCCGTCCTGGCCCTCAACAAGCAGATGGGCCAGACCTCTTTCGACTGCATCCGCCAGGTACGCCGGATCTACGGTGAGCGGCGGGTCGGCCACGCCGGCACCCTCGACCCGATGGCGCAGGGGCTGCTCCCCATCTGCCTGGGCGGCGCCACCCGGCTCATCGATCACTTCCACCGCCAGACCAAGACCTACCGCTGCACCGTCCGGCTCGGGGAGCGCTCCGAGACGCTCGACACCGAGGGCACCGTCACCCCCGGCGGCGACGCCGGAGGGCTGGACGCCGACCAGGTGCGGACGGCACTCCTGCCCTTCGTCGGGGAGATCTCGCAGATCCCGCCGATGCACTCCGCGGTCCGGCACGAGGGCGAGCACCTCTACGATCTGGCCCGGCGCGGGGAGCAGGTCGAGCGCCAGCCTCGCACCGCTCTGATCGTGAGCGCCGAGCTGACCGACTTCCGGCCCGGCGCCGTGGCCGAGGCGGATCTCGAGGTCGAGTGCGGAAAGGGGACCTTCATGCGGGTCCTGGCCAGCGACCTCGGCGACGCGCTGGGGGTCGGGGGTCTGCTCAGCTGGCTGGAGCGCACCCGGTACGGCTCTCTGGAGATCGCCGACGCCCACACCATCGAGGAGCTCGCCGGAATGGACGACCCCACCACGGCGCTCCTCCCTCCCTGGGTGGCGGTCAGCTTCCTGCCTCAGGTCTTCCTCGGACCGCCGGCGGTGGCCCTGGTGCGCAACGGGCAGGCCGTCTTCCTGCCCCGGGTCGCCGCCGGCCTTCCCCAGGGGGAGACCCGGGCGCATTCCCCCTCGGGCGATCTGGTCGCCATCGGCGAGGTCACCGGCTTCCGCTTCCAGCCCACGAAGGTCATGGCCGGCTGACCGGAGCTGAGATGCGGGGGATGAACCGATGTCGATGACCCTGGAGCACTCCCTCGGCCCGGAGCGCGGACCGTCGCCGCCTCCCGCGGCCTGCACCATCGGGGTCTTCGACGGGGTCCATCGCGGCCACGAGCGGCTGCTGGCGCGCACCGTGGCGGTGGCCCGCGAGATCGGCGGTATCGCCGTCGCGGTCACCTTCGAGCCTCACCCCAGCGCCGTGCTCGATCCCGGCAACGTCCCGCCCGAGCTGACCACCCTCGACGAGAAGCGCGAGCGGCTCATCGCCGCGGGCATCGACCGTGTGGTGGTGGTCAACTTCACCCGCGAGGTGAGCCAGTGGAGCCCGGAGAGCTTCTGCGAGCGGCTGCTTGACCGCTTCGACCTCCGCCACCTGGTGGTCGGCGCCGGCTTCGCCCTGGGGCGCGCGCGCCGCGGCGATACCGCCTTCCTCCGCGGCTTCGGGGCCGAGCACGGTTTCACGGTGGAGACCGTGGACCCGGTCACCGACGGCGGGGTGACCATCTCCTCCACGCGGGTGCGCTCGGCACTGGTGTCCGGGGATGTCGAGGCCGCCGCGCACCTGCTCGGCCACCCCTACTTCCTGGATGGCACCGTGGAGCACGGGGACCGGGTGGGGTGGAGGCTCGGCTTCCCCACCGCCAACGTGGGGGTGGAGCCCGGCAAATGCCTGCCCGAGATGGGCATCTACAGCACCTGGGTCCGCGCCCGGGGGGCGTGGCTCCCCGCCGCGTCGAGCATTGGCTACCGGCCGACCTTCGGCGGTGACCGCCTCACCGTCGAGACCCACGTGCTCGACTACGAGGGAGACCTCTACGGCGAGCGGCTGCGCCTGGCCTTCGTCCACCGGCTCCGTGAGGAGAGGTGGTACCCGGACGAGGCCGCGCTCATCGCCCAGATGAAGCTGGATGTCGCCGAGACGCGGCGGTTGCTGGGCGGCGCGGAGCCGCCCGAGGGGCTGTAGCCGAGCACCGCGACTCCGTCGGGCTTTAAGTATCACGCGTGATACAGTGCCGCTATGGCGAGCGTCAGCATCCGCGACCTCCGCAACCACGGCGGAGACGTGGTCGACAGGGTCGCCAGTGGCGAGCAGGTGACCATCACGCGCGGGGGGAAGCCGGTTGCCCAGCTCGCACCAATGACCCGGCCGGCTCTCTCGGGGACGGCGCTCCTGGAGCGCTGGCGCCGGCTGCCCCGGGTCGATCCCGCCTTGCTGCGGGCCGATATCGACGCGTTCCTCGACCCGCGGCTATGAGCGCCGGCGCCTGGGCCCACACCCGCGGTGTGCTCGACACCTCGACCCTGATCGAGCTTGGACGCCTCACGGAGGTGGCCGGCCTCCCCGACGAGCCGTTGATCACCGCCGTCACCTTGGCCGAGCTCTCGGTTGGGCCCCTGGTGGCGCGCGACGAGGGAGAGCGGGCGGCCCGCCAGGCGCACCTCCAGCAGGCCGAGGCGGACTTCGATCCGCTTCCCTTTGACCGGGCGGCGGCGCACAGCTTCGGCCAGGTTGCGGCCTCGGTGCGCCGGTCGGGCCGCACCACCGCGGCGCGTGCCTACGACGCCCTGATCGCCGCCACGGCGCTGGCCAATGGGCTCCCCGTCTACACGTGCAACCCGGGCGACTTCTCCGGCATTGACGGGCTCGCAGTGGTGGAGGTGGCGATCCCTGGGGCTGAGTCGCGCCACTAGAACAGGCGCCGCCCGCGCGCAGGTGAGCCGCGGCCGCCGCTCCGGGGTTACGAGAGCACGATCTCCACGACCACGCGCTCGGTCCCGAGCGGAGGTCGGGGCACCACATCGCCGTCCACCGCCACACCGTCCACGGTGAGAGCCACCTCGTGGCCCGGCCCCTCACGGCGGACCGTGATCTCGTACCAGGTGTCGCGGAAGAGGCGCCGCGCGGTGTATCCGGGCCAGGCGGAGGGGAGCACGGGCGCAACCTTGAGCCCGCGGTGGGTGGGGCGGATGCCGAGGATCCACTGGGTGGCGGCGACGTAGGCCCAGGCTGCCCCCCCGGTCAGCCAGGCGTTCCTCCCCAGGCCGTACTGGGGATGCGCTGGACCGCAGACGTTCTGGCAGTACACGTAGGGCTCGACCGCGGCCAGCTCGGCGTCGGCCCGGGCGAGCGGCAGCAGCTGGCGGTAGTACGCGTAGGCGCGATCCCCGTCGCCGAGCTGAGCGGCCGCGATGATCGACCAGGCGGCCGCGTGGCAGAAGATGCCGCCGTTTTCCTTGGCCCCGGGCGGGTAGGTGGCGGTGCCGTTGACCCGGGGATCGCCGCCGTCGTACGGAGGCCAGAGCGTGCTCAGGCCGTAGGGGGTGTCAAGGAGGTCGTGCGCCGACCGCACGGCGATCTCGGCGCGCTCGGGAGAGGTGACCTCGCCGATCACCGACCAGCTCTGGGGGATGAGGTTGATCCGGTGGTGCACCTCGGAGGCCACCCCGATCGGCCGGCCCTCGTCGTCGAATGCCCGCCCGTACCAGGCCCCGTCCCAGGCGGAGGCGTCGACCGCGGCCGCCATCTCGGCGTGGAGGCGGCGGAAACGGGTCGCCTCCTCGGAGCGATGGAGGTGATCGCACAGCGCAGCGAGGTCGAGTGTGGCACGGCAGAACTGCATCGCGCACCAGACGCTCTCCGCCAGCCCCGAGCCGTGGTCGACGTTCATGGTGTCGTCCCAGTCGGCGTACCCGGGACGGGGCAGCCCGTGGGGCCCGCGGTGAGCCAGGACGAAGTCGATCGCCGCCGTGATGTGGCCCCAGACCGTGTCGTCCACGCCGTCCGGGAGCAGGCCGTCCGGCTCGGGCTGGTACGGCACCAGCCGGTGGAGCATGTCGCAGTCACCGGTCTCGCGCAGGTAGGCGCAGGTGGCGATGACCAGCCAGAGGTGGTCGTCGCTGAACCACTGCGGCCACTCGGGATGCTCGGCGGCGAGGCCCGGGCCGCCCTCGCCGGTGAGCGGGAAATACTGGTGCCACGTGTGCCCGTCGGCGAACTGGAGCTGCCAGAGCTGCTCCAGGCGAGCCTCGGCGAGGTCCGGCTCGACGTGCGAGGTGGCCAGGGTGTCCTGGGCGCTGTCGCGCGTCCCGATGCCGCGTCCCAGGCCCGTCTCGTATCCGGAGACGAAACGCGACCAGTACAGCGTGGTGCGGCACTGAAGGGGGTTCCAGAGATTGAGCGTCGCGTCGGTGTCCGGGTCGGGGGTGTGCACCGTGAAGCTGCCCAGGTACATCTCCCAGTCCGCCCGCAGCGCCGCGAAGGCGCGGCTCACCGCGGCGGCGTCCGACCAGCGCGCCACCGCGGCCGGGATGGCCTCCGGCCTGTCGGTGATCCCCAGGATGTAAACGATCCGCGCGCTCTCGCCGGGCTCGAGCGCGACCTCGTGGCCGAGCGAGCCGACCGCGTTGCCCCGGGGCGAGACGCTGCCGGTGGGGGAGCCCGCCTCGACGGCGGCAGGGCTCTCCAGCCCCCGGTAGCGGCCCACGAAGGCCTCCCGGCTGCAGTCGTACCCGACCGGCGACCGGTCCGAGGCGAAGAAGGTGGTGGTGGGGCGGAAGCGCGTCGTCGCCAGGATGGTGTGCAGCGCCGGGTCATACCGGGCGCTCACCACGTGACCGGTCCAATCCAGGTTGTGGAGGTCGCCCATGGCGTCGGCGAAGCTCAGCTCCACGTAGCTGAAGGTCCGCAGCACCACCGGCCGGTCACCCGTGTTGGTCAGCCGCAGCTCCCAGAGCTCGACTGGACAGGGATCGTCCGGCCCGCCCGGCGGCACGAAGTAGAGGGTCTCCGCCCGAACCCCGCTGCGCAGGGTGGTGATCCGGGTGTAGCCGGCCCCGTGACGGCACTCGTACTCGTCAAGCGCGCCGCGCACCGGCTGCCAGGTCGCGCCCCAGAACTCCCCCGTGTCCTGGCGCCGGACGTAGACATAGCGTCCCGGCTGGTCGGCGGGGACCGCGTTGTAGCGGTAGCGGCTCACCCGCCGGTTGCGCGGGTCGCGATCAAAGGAGAATCCGCCGCCGGTGTTGGAGACGATCCCGCCGTAGTGACCCTCGCCCAGGTAGTTGATCCAGGGGGTGGGGGTGTCGGGCCGGGTGATCACGAACTCGGCTACGGCAGGGTCGAAGTAGCCGTAGTCGCTCTCCGCCAGCCGCCTGCTTACCGGGTTCACCACCAGGGCGCTCCTGCTCCGTTCCTTGCCGCGGCGGCGACCATAGCACACGTCCGTACGCCGCTCCCGAGCCCATCACGTCCGAGCCGCCGGCCGGGGGCATCGACCGGTGCCGCTCACGGAGGACAATGCCGCGACCGCCCTTCCTCTCTCGGAGATGTGCAGCGTGCCCGCCGAACCGCAACCCCGCAGTTTTCCCGAGGGCTTTCTCTTCGGGACCAAGACCTCCGCCCACCAGGTGGAGGGATCGGTCCATGCCGGCGGCCGGGGCACCTCGATCTGGGACACCTTCAGCCATACCCCGGGCACCACCCGTCACGGCGACACCGCGGACGTCACCTCCGACTTCTACAGGCGCCTCGACCAGGACCTCGACCTCGCGGCCGAGCTGGACGCCCCCGCATTCTGCTTCTCGATCGCCTGGTCACGGGTCCAGCCCACCGGCAGCGGTCCGGCCAATCAGCTGGGGCTCGACTTCTACCGCCGCCTGGTCGACGGGCTGCGCCGGCGGCGGATCACCCCGGTGGCCACCCTCTTCCACTGGGATCTTCCCCAGCCCCTCCAGGACGCCGGTGGCTGGCCGGCGCGGGACACGGCGGGGCGCTTCGCCGACTACGCCGCCTTGGTCGCCGGGGCCCTCGGGGGGGAGGTGGAGATGTGGGTCACCCACAACGAGCCCTGGTGCTCGGCGTGGCTCGGGTACGCCCAGGGCGAGCATGCCCCCGGGCTTCAGGACGTCGGGCTGGCCGCGGCCGCGAGCCACCACCTGCTGCTCGCCCACGGCTGGGCCGTCCAGGCCATCCGGGCGGCTGTTCCCGGCGCCCAGGTGGGGATCGATCTCAACCTCCAGCCGACCCGGCCGGCCAGCGACCACGAGGATGACCTGGCCGCGGCTCGCCTGGTCGATGGCAACCTCAACCGGCTCTTCCTCGACCCGCTGCTCCGCGGCGAGTACCCCGCCGACATGCTGGCCCACTACGCGGACCGCCGGCC
>JBEKGP010000024.1:0-52084 GCA_050012735.1 Candidatus Dormibacteria bacterium | reverse complement strand
CACCGACCCCCACCGCCACAGCGACACCCACACCCACACCCCCACCCACGTCCACGCCGACCCCGACCCCCATCACCGGGCCGCTGAGCTCGCCCACCTATGCGAGCACGCTCATCGGGCCGGGCCTGGCCGACATGTACCCGGTGGACGTGACCTCAAATTCGACGAGCGGGCAGAGCTGCACGTCAGCCGCCTCGGGCTGCTACTACTTCGCGCTCGATGCCGGCAACTACCGACTACTCGCCGTCAATCGCGTCAGCCAGACGATCGACTGGCAGATCGGCGGCATGCAGGGCAACGATCCCCTGGCGGGCAGCCCGCCGGGTAGCCTGCCGGTCCAGTTCAGCGATGCCCGCGCCGTGGGCTACGACCCCGTGACCGACGACGTCTACGTCGCCGACACCGCCAACAACCGCGTCGTGGTCTTCTCCTTCTCGGCCACCTCCGGCTTCCGGTACCTCACCCAGTTCGGCAGCAAGGGATCGGGCAACGGCCAGTTCAACCAGGCCTACGGCGTGGCGATCGACTCCGTGAACCGGCTGGTGTACGTGACCAACGGCGCCGGCTCGGTCGAGCAGTTCTCGATCGGCAGCGGAGCGGTCCCCACCTACACCTTCCTGACCTCGTTCGGCTCCGGCACCTTGAACGAGCCGCGCCAGGTCGCCGTGGCACCCGACAGCGACGTCCTGGTCATGAACGCCCGCGACCACGAGTGCGTCGTCTACAGCCTCAACGACATCGCCGGCAACTCCGCGCCCGAGACCTCGTTCGGCAGCCTGGGTACCGGCAACGGGCAGTTCACCGACGACCCGCGCGGCGTGGCCGTCAGCGCCGATGGCACGATGGCCTTCGTCACCGACTCCGGCGGGGATCGGGTGGAGGTCTTCGGCCTGACCCAGAGCGCCGGCCACTACACCGGAGCGAGCTTCGACTACACCATCTCCTCCGGAACCGGGAGCGGAACCTTTGTTGGCCTCCGCGGGCTGACCGTCACCGCGGACAACCACCTCATGGTCAGCGACGAGTGGGGCTACAACCTCCACGAGTTCAGCTTCACCCCGGGCTCGACCAGCTACGCCTCGACCTGGAACAGCACCCCGACGGCGCCGGCGCTGCCGGGGGTCAACGCCCCCCGCGGGATCCAGGTCGCCGCCAACGGTGAGATCTACGTCGTCGACTACTGGAACCAGCGAGTCGAGTACGGCACCCTGGGGTCCAACGGCGCAATCCAGGGCATTCAGAGCTTCGGCGCGCGCGGCAACCCCGGCACTGACGACGCTCTCAACTTCGCCTGGGGCATCGCCATTCAGCCGGGCACCGGCAACATCTTCATCTCCAACCGCGAGAGCAACCAGGTGGAGGTGTTCAGTCCCACCGGCGCGACCCTCGCCATAGACGGCAAGAACGGCAGCGCGAACGGGAACTTCAGCTTCCCGCAGGGCCTGGCCTTCGCCCCCAACGGCAACCTCTACGTGAGCGACAGCGGCAACAACCGGATCCAGGAGTTCGCCGTCACCTCCAGCGGCGGCCTGACGTGGCTGGCCTCCTACGGCACCGCCGGCAGCGGCTCCAATGCGCTGGCAGGTCAGCTCAACCAACCGACCGGGATCGCCTTCGCCCCCAACGGGACCCTCTGGGTCGCCGACACCCTCAACAACCGCATCCAGAGCATGTCCCCGTCCGGAGTCTGGACCGCGTTCCACATCACCACCGGCACCGGCTCCACGAAGGCGTTCAGCGTTCCGTGGGGAGTCACGGTGGCCCCCGACGGCAACATCTGGGTCTCGGACACGGGCAACAACCGGATCGTCTCCATGAGCGCGACGGGCGTGCTGAACTTCAGCGCCAGCGGGGTCCAGATCGGCGTCCCGGGCGGCACCATCTACCCCTTCGCGATCACCTTCGGGTCCTATGGCACGGCCTACCTCAGCGACATCTGGAACAACCGGGTGCTCGTCCTCATGGCATCCTGATAGGAGATCGAACCATGGAAGTGACGAGGCTTCACGGGGCCGTGGTCCGACGCTGGTCGCGGCTGCGGATCATCGCCGGATCGGGGCTGCTCGCGGGCACGACCCTCTTGACTGCGCTGGCCTCGGGTACCCCGGTATCCGCGGCGTTTCAGAAGCCCGTCTATGACACCACCATCGGGGGCCCGGGCAGCGCCTTCGTCTATCCCTTCGGCGAGGCCTGGGATCCCACCACCTTCACCCAGGGCGCCACCGAATACGCCGGCACGCTGCTGGTTGACGATTACAACAACTACGACATCAAGCGCTTCGCCGCCAACGGGACCTGGCTGGCCACCTACAGCTCCAAGGGGACGAGAAGCGGCCAGTTCTCGGAGCAGCCGTCCGGGATCGCGGTGAACCCCACCAACGGCGACTTCGTGGTCACCTTCGCTTTCGACGGATACGGATACATGGAGTTCGCCCCCAACGGCATCCTCCTGGAGACCGTTTCTGTGCCTGCGGCGTGGTACGCGCCCTTCATCGCCATCAATGCCGCGGGTGACGTCTACCTGGTCCAATCAACGGGCCTGGCATCGACCCAGCCCAACGTCGTGCTCATCTTTGACGGTAGCGGCAATCCTCTCGGCGAGTTCGGGACCAACGGCAAGAAGTGCTCCAGTGGGCAGTTTGGCCTGATCCGCGGCATCGACGTCGACAGCGCGGGCAACGTCTACGTCAACGACGTGGCCAACCACTGCATCCAGGAGTTCACGAGCACCGGCACCTTTCTCTCCTCCTTCGGCAACAAGACGGAGCTGAGCGCCAACACCCGGGGCATCGGGATCGACCGGACCGACGGCGTGCTCTACGTCGCCGACGCCGCGAAGCAGGAGGTCGAGGCCTTCAGCATCGCCTCGGGCAGCTTCGGCACCTTCGAAGGCTACATCGGCACTCCTGGCAGCAGCGTGGGCAACTCCTGCGGCGGTGGCGGCGAACTCGACGGTCCGCGCGACGCGGTCGCCGGTCCCGGCGGGACGGTGTTCGTCAGCGACTACACCTGCTGGAGCATCGACACCTACAACCCGCTCTTCGCCACGACCAGTCCGGGCGCCTTCCAATACGCGATTACCGGCTCGGCGCCGCCGCCCGGCGGATTCAACATGCCCGTCGGGGTCGCCGTCTCGCCCATCAACGGCACCGTCTACGTGACCGACAGCTTCAACCAGCGCATTCAGGAGTTCGACGGCCCCCTGACAGCCGGCACCACGGCAGGCGCCTTTGTCCAGCTGTGGGGCGAGCGCCTCCCGGTGCTCAGCGCGCCGTTTGCCCTGGACTACCCCCGCGGGGTGGCCATCGACCCCAACAACGGCAACGTCTGGGTGAGCGACACCCGCTCGGGCTACGTCAAGGAGTACACCGTGTCCGGGGTCACCCCGACCACCGCCGCGGTCAGCTTCGACACCGACTTCGGAGGCCAGGTTCCCCCCTGGTACCTCTTCTACTCGGACGGGATCGCGGTCGGCCCCGATGGCACCCTCTACGTCCCGGATAGCGGATATGGGTACTTCGACGTGCTCAGCCAGACGGGCACGGTCGAAGCCCAGTTCCCCTGCGGGGTCCTGGCCGGGTCTCCGAGTGTCTTCAACGGATGCACGACCGCGACGTTCGACCCCGCCAACGGTTATATCTACGCAGCTTCGATCAACCAAGGTCTGGTGGACGTCCTCACCCCGACCGGGACGCTGGTTACGACCATTGGGACGGGCACGCTGGGTGAGCCCTTCGGGGTCGCGATCAGCGGCTCCACGCTCTACGTCACCGACTCGACCAAGAACCGCGTGAGCGAGTTCAGCATTGGCGCCGGCGGAACCGGCACCTACCTGGGCAGCTTCGGGGCCAAGGGCTCCAGCAACGGCGACTTCAGCCGGCCGCTCGGAATCGCCGTCGACAGCGCCGGCGAGGTCTACGTCGTGGACTACGGCAACGACCGTGTGGAGGTCTTCACCCCATGACCCGTCACCCCAGCCGGCAGGGGCGTGCTATCGGGCTCGGCCTCGGCGTGATCGCGCTTGCGGGGGCCTCGGGCGCAGGTGTCATCGACAGCCAGGCCGCTTTCGCGGCCCCCACCTATGACATGACCATCGGGCAGCCGGGCACCGCTTTCGTTTACCCCTGGGGGATGGCGTACGACCCGACCACTGGCACGATTCTGACCAGCGACTACAACAACTACCAGGTGCGGCGCTTCACCACCGCCGGGGCGCCTGACGGCGTCTACAGCTCGAGGGCGGCGCTCGGGGGCCAGCAGCCGTACGGCGTGGCCGTCGATCCCGCGACCGGGGACTTCGTGGTCGACGCCCTGCTGGGCTACCTGAGATACAGCCCCACGGGCGCCCTGCTCGACACGGTGAGCTTCGCGGCCGAACACGCCTACTACGCGCCGTGGATCGCCCTGAGCCCGACCAATGAAGACGTTTACGTCGTCCAGTCCACCGGCCTCAGCGCACAAGGCGCCAACGAGGTGCTGAGGTTCGACAAGAACGACAACTTCCTGGGCTCATTCGGCACGGACGGCAACAACTGCAACAGTGCTGACTTTGGTCTGATCCGTGGCATCGATGTGGACAGCGCCGGCAACGTCTACGTCAACGACGTCAGCAACCACTGCATCCAGGAGTTCAGCCCCTCCGGGGGGTTCGAAAGCTCCTTCACCACCAAGCCCCGGACCAGCGGCAACACCCGCGGGCTCACCGTCGACCGGGCCAACAATCTGGTCTACCTCGCCGACGCGGGCAACCAGGACGTCGAGGCCTACAGCATCGCTTCGGGTAGCTTCGGCAAGTTCGAGGGCATCGTCGGCACGCCCGGAACCGACTGCGGCGGCGGCGGCCAGCTGGACGGGCCACGCGACACCGCCGTCGGGCCCACCGGGATTGTCTACGTCAGCGACTACACCTGTTTCGCCATCGACGCCTACAACCCCCTCTTCAACAAGAGCCACCCCGGCGGATTCCTGCAGCAGATCCCCAATCCGGCGATTCCGCCGCCCGCGGGCGGGCTGAACGACGCGGTCGGGGTGGCGGTGTCGCCCGACGGCAGCAGCGTCTATGTCAGCGACAGCTTCAACCAGCGGATCCAGGAGTTCCAGGGCCCCACCGGCACCACGCCGGGTGCGTTTGTCCAGATGTGGGGCAGCCGTCAGCCGGTTCTGGCGAGCTACTGTGCCATGGACTACCCGCGTGGGGTCGCGGTCGACCCGGTGACGGGTGACCTCTGGGTGAACGACACGCGATCGGCATACATCAAGGCTTACACGCCCACCGGCAACGGCAACGGCCCGCTCGGTTGCGCCTCCCCGACCAGTGCTCCGGTCAGCTCCGACACGGAGTTCGGAGGGCAGGTCCAAGTCGGTTCCTGCGTCTCCTGCTCTCCCGGCAAGTTCTTCTATGCCAAGGGCATCTTCGTAGGCGGCCCGAGCGACGACGTCTACGTTCCGGACAGCGCCAACGCTCGCCTTCAGGTGCTCACCCAATCAGGCATTGAGTTGCCGGGGTTCCCGGTCGCCTGCGGGACGACAGTGGGCAACCCGGCCGGGTTCAACGGTTGCACCGGCGTGACCGCTGATTCCACGGGCACCATCTATGCAGCCTCGGTCAACCAAGGGGTGGTTGACGTCTTCAGCTCCTCCGGGAAGCTGCTGAGGACGATCGGCAAGGGAACGCTCAAGCAACCGTTCGATACGGCCCTCTCGCCGGACGGCAGCATCCTCTATGTGACCGACGTCATGAACAACCGGGTCAGCGAGTTCGCCCCGTCCACCGGCGCGCTGCTCGGCAACTTCGGAGTGAGGGGCACGGCGAACGGCGACCTCGACCAGCCCATGGGCATCGCGGTCGACAACGCCGGAAGGATCTACGTGAACGATTACGCCAACGACCGGATCGAGGTGTTCGCGCCGGCGGCGTGATCTGCGGGTGATCGCGCACGGACGCACGGGACGCTCCGCTCCCCGTGCGACGGTTCTGCCGCGCACGGGACGGGGCACGGGATTGAACGGTTAGCCCCGCTCGCCATACACGGTACAGGTTACGTATAGTGCCCCCGAGCCTCATCACAGGCGACCACGGGGAGATGGTCAATGAAGTCTCGATCGCTCAAGAGCGCCTTCACGGCGGTCGCGCTGATCGCTTTCAGTGCGGTTGCCAGCGCTGTGTCCCTGGCATCGGCGCCGTCAGTCGGGCGGACTGCCGTACCGACGGCCGACCTCGCCGCCGTGACGGGCACAGCGCTCGGCGCCAACCGGAGCGTATCCGCGGTCGCCACCGGGGAGCCCTCGCTGGCCATGAGCGCGGCCGCGGTCGAGGCGAGCACAGCCTCGCCGGCCATCCCCGCCCTCTCGGCGTCGGATGCGGTGTCCGTCACTGCCGGCACATCGTCACCGACATCGACCTCCAGCAGCATCGGGCTCTGGGCAGCCGATTGGGGGGGCGCGGCCTCGTCGCGAAGCTCCGCCGGCTGGGAGGCCGCGGCGCAGAACGACAGCATCCTCATCGGGGATGCCAGGGCCTACGCGCCCTGGATCTCCAAGCTGCACGGCTGGAATTCCAAGGTGATGGTCCTCGTTTACAACCTGGGACCATACCTCCAGAAGGGAAGTGCTGATTTCACCACCATCCAGCAGCAGGATCCCTCCTGGTTCGCCCACGACGCTCGCGGCAACCTCATCAACCTCCACATGTTCCCCGACAACTACCTTATGGACATGGGCAACGCGGGCTACCGAGCCTGGCACGCCCAGCAGCTCGAGGCGACGGTCGTCGAGTACGGCTTCGACGGCGCCATGGACGATTCCATGGGGACGGCCGCCCTCAGCACCGGCTACGCGAGCGGAGTCCCGATCGACACCGCCACCGGCCAGGCCTACACGGATACCGAGTATCTGAACAACTCAGTGCTGATGCTGAACGCCGACAAGGCCGCCCTCGGTGGCAAGTACCTGGCCTTCAACGGTCTCATCAGCGGCACGATGTACCAGAGCGAAACTGACATCCTGGCCTCGTCCAATGCCAACGCCGGCATCAGCGAGCTCTTTCTCCGTCAGCCGATGGCGCCCATCAACTCCTTCCCCGCGACGAGCGCCCTGGACGCAACGCTGCAGATGGTGGCGAGCATGTCCGCGCACGGCAAGGCGCTGCTCGGCTGGACCAAGATCTGGTGCAGCTCCAGCAGCAGCCAGGTCGCCAAGTGGGAGGACTACGGCCTCGCCGCTTACCTCCTCGGCAAGCAGTCCACCTCGTACTGGGACTTCATGCCGTCGAAGGACGCGGACAACACCGCCGTCTCGTACTCGAACCTGAAGGATCAGCTTGGTGCGCCGGTCGGCGCCTACACGACCCAGGGTTCGACACTCAGCCGGAAGTTCCAGCACGGCTCGGTTTCGCTCAACACCAGCACGGACACCGGCAGCATCACGGTCACCTGATCCCGGCCGGTGTGACCGCCCCAGCCGTCAACCGACCTCAATCGTGGCCGTGTCGCTGGAGAGGTTGACCGTCACCGACCCGTCCTGGAAGGGGCGGCTGTACACCGAGCCGGAGACCTGATACGGGCCGAGCGGCGCGCCCAACTGGTCCTCGAGGTTGGAGTACGAGCAGCCGGTGTTGTCGGCGCTCTTCGAGGGCATGAAGTCGAGGTAGGAGCCCGGCTGCTGGCCGAGCAGGTACACGCCGAGGTCGAACTGCTCCCATTGAGCGATCTGCCCGGACGTCCCGGCGGACCAGACCTTGGTCCAGCCGAGGAAGGCCTTGCCGCTGGCGGCCATGCTCGCCATCATCTGCAGCGAGTCCTGGACGGTGGTCGCCGGCGGATAGGCGGTCACCGAGGACGTTGGAGAGCGGAGGAAGAGCTCGCTGACCCCCGCGTTGGCGGTCGATGTCGCCAGGATGTCGCTGTCACGGATGTAGGTGGGCCCGTTGATCAGGCCGTTGAAGGCAAGGTACTCGCTGCCGAGCGCCGCCTTGTCGGCATCCAGCATCAGGACCGAGTTGGCCAGGTACTCAGTGTCGGTGTAGGCCTGGCCGGTGGCCGGATCGATGGGCACGCCGCTCGCGTAGTTCTTGCCGAGCGGGGCCGGCCCCATCGAGTCGTCCATCGCCCCGTCAAAGCCGTCCTCGGTGACGGTTGCGGCGAGCTGCTGAGCGTGCCACGCCCGGTACCCGGCGTTGCTCATCTCCATGAGGTAGTTGCCCGGGAACCCCTTCAGGTTGATCAGGTTGCCGCTGGCGTCGTGGGCGAACCACGAGGGATCCTGAGCGAGGATGGTGGTGAAGTTGGCACTCCCCTTCTGGAGGTAGGGCCCGAGGTTGTACGCGAGAATGCTGAGGTCGGGGTTCCAGGCGCGCAGCTGCGGGATCCACTTCTTGTAGACACCGACCTGACCGATGAGGACGCTGTCGTTCTGGGCGGCGTCCTCCCACCCCGCGGTGGTCCGGGTCGCCGCTGCGTTGCCCCAGTCCGCGGCCCAGAGCCCGACTGTTCCCGGTGTGGAGGTGGGGGGGCAGGCCGCCAGGGCGGGGGTGCCCGCGGCTCCGAGGACGACGGCAAGAGCCATGGCCGTGCCGGACGCGAGGGTGAGGGAGAGGGGTGCGTGGCGCATCTGCGTCCTCCGGTGGTGTGTCTGCCCTGGGTCCCTCTGGCTTCGCACTCTGCTGCGACCCTGTAACACCCCGGTGGTCTCGACGTGACGAGGCGCCGACTCTCATGACGTCTCGGTAACAAGCGCGATCAGCGGAGCAGCATCCAGGGCAACACCTGACAGAGAGGACGGAGAAGACCCACCCCGGAAGTGCGCCGTTCCCGCCGCAGCGCGGCCACCGGGAGCGTCCTCGGGGACGGCGGCGCCTTCCCGACCTCAGCCCAGGGTCAGGGCACCGACCACTGGCTGACTCGGTCGGTGTTCTCCTCGACCACGTAGAGCTTGCCGGCGGGACCGAGGGCGAGCCCCTGGGGGGTGTCCATCTTGCCCACCGTGGTCCCGACGCCACCGAAGGTCCCCACCAGGGTCCCGGCACGGGTGTACTGGGCGACCTCGTTGACCGAGGAGAGTGCCACGTACAGGTAGCCGGAGTCGCCGGCGATGGCGAACACCCCAGCGGTCGGGATCGAATTGTTGACGTTGAAGTGGCCGAGCTCCGCGCCTCCGGCCGAGAACGCGGCGAAGTGGTAGACGGTGCCGGTGGCGTCGGTATCCACCCACACCGAGCCGTCGGTGTCCACCCAGATCCCGCGCGTGAACCCGAGATTGTCGGCGCTGCCCATGCTGCCCAGCTCGGTACCGGCGCTGCTGAAGGCGACCACGTCCTTGCCGTTGCTGTTGGCCACGTAGACCGTACCGTTGGGAGCGCAGGCGACGCCGTACGGATCAGCGAGACCCCCCCCGGTGGAGTACCAATCGACCTTCGGGGTGCTGGGGCTCACGTTCCAGGCGACGACCATGTTCGAGTCGGTGTTCGCCACCACCAGGTCGCCGGTCGAAGGGTCGATGCACATCAGACGCGGGTAGTTGAAGGTGCCGGCCGTCTCACCCCGCATCCCCCAGGCCCGGGCGAAGCTGAAGCCCCCGCCTCCGCTTGGCGTAAACTCCTCGACCCGCTCGTTGTAGGTGTCGCTCACGTACATGTCACCGGCGCTGTCGAAGGCTACCCCACGGGGGCCGTCGAAACCGCCATTGGGGGGTGGAGCGGGTGGGTTGGGGACCGACAACTGATAGACGCCGCTCTGGCTGAAGACCTCAGCTCGGAAGTCACCCAGGTCGCCCACCCAGACGTTGCCGTTGCCGTCGACGGCGATGTCGCGGGCGCCGTCCTCGAACTGGCCGTTGCCAGTGCCGCAATCGGTGCCCGTGCTGCCGGCGCCGTTGAAGTCGGTGACGAAGGCACCGTAGCTCCCGCTGCTCGGGTTGGCGTTGAAGGACTGGACCAGGCAGCCCTGACCGTTGGCGACGAAGGCCACCCCGGTGGTGGGGTCGATGGCCAGGCCGCGCATGTCGAAGGTGGTGGTGACGCCCCCCGGGGGGGTGATGGTCTTCTGAGGCGGGGCCGTCAGGTTCAGGCCCTTGCTCGCGTAGAAGATGTCGATCCGATGGTGTCCCTGGTCGGCGACCCACAGGTTGCCGGCGCTGTCGAAGGCAAGGCTCCTGGTCTGGATGAAGGCATTCGGAGCCGGGGGCGACTCGAAGGTCACCTGATTGGTCTGGGGGTTGAGCACGGCCAGACCCTGGTCAGCCGGGCCACCGAATTGATTGGCGATGTAGACGAGGCCGTTGGGACCCACGACGCACTGCGAGGGGTAGTCGAAGTTCACCGAGTGGACGGCGTTGGTGGTACCCCAGCTGGTCACCCAGTTGCCGTTGGGGTCGTACTGGACCACGTTGTACAGGCTCCCCTCGGTCATGTACACGTAGCCCTGGAAGGGCCCACCGCTATTGTCCACGCAGATGCCGAAGGGCTCCTGGTTGGTGTCGTTGCCGAAGCCCTGCTTGCTCTTGGTGAAGATGAACGGGGTCGCCTCGGTCCCGTCGGAGTTGAAGTTGACGATCCGGAAGTTCCAGTAGTCACCGACCAGGATCGAGCCGTTGGCCTCCTCCGCGATCCCCCAGGGATAGACATCCGCAGCCCCGGCGATCGGCTGGCCCTTGCTGTTGGTCAGGCCCACCGTGGTGCCGGGAGTGCACGCGGCCGGCTTGCATCCGGTTGGGGGCGGCGCCGCCGCCCCGACGGCGAGCGGCGTGGCCGACACCACAACCGCTCCAGCGATCACCAGCGACACCACCAGACGGCGTCGAATTCCCGGCATCTCCCCCCCGCTATGCCGCACAGCAATCAGGCCCTCTGCGCAGCAACTCCACCTATTCTAAAGCCACGTCCCTGTGCGAATCAACGACTCCCACGTGCGATCGCCCCGCGATCAGGGCACCACCCACTGGGCGACCCGATTGCTCCCCTCGTCCACCAGGTAGAGGTCACCACCCGGCCCGAATGTGATGCCCTGCGGCGTGCGCGTTTGGGTGATCTTGCTGCCGGCGCCCCCGAAGGTCCCCACCAGGGTGCCGGAGCGGGTGAACTCGGCCACCTGGTTCGCGGTGGCAAGCGCGACATACAGATATCCCGAGTCCCCAGCGATGCCGTAGACCCCGGCGGTGGGGATCAGCTTGTTCACAGCGATGGGAGTGCCGAGCTCGGCTCCGCCGGCGGCCCATGAGGCGAAGTGATAGATGTCGCCACTCGAGGCGTTGTCGACCCAGACAGAGCCGTCGCTGTCCACCCAGATCCCCTGGGTGAACCCGAGCTTGCCGGTGCTGGCCGCCATGGTCCCGAGCTGCGTGCCCGCGCTGCTGAAGACAGCCAGGTCATTGCCATTGCTGTTGGTGGCGTAGACGTCCCCGGTTGACGGGTCGCAGGCGACGCCGTAAGGATCGGACAGGGTCCCGACCGGCGGGGTCCCGGTGCTCGACGACCAGACCACCGCGGGTGGGTTGGCAGAGGGGTTCCAGGCCACGATCATGTCGGAGTCGGTGTCGGCGACGATCAGGGCGCCGGTGGTCCCCCCGCTTAACAGGGGTGTGTCGGGATCCCAGCACATCAGCCGCGGATAGTTGAACTGGCCGGGCCCGTCACCGCGCATCCCCCACGACTGGTCGAAGGTGTAGCCCCCGCTGCCGTTGGGGGTGAACTCCTCGATGCGCTCGTTGTACATGTCGCTGACATACATGTTGCCGGTACCGTCGAAGGCGACGCCGCGCGGCCCGTTGAAGCCGCCGGTCGGGGCCGGCGCGGGCGGGATGGGGACAGCCCAGAGGAACTGGCCGCTCTCCGTGAAGACCTGGGCCCGAACGTCACCCAGGTCGCCCACCCAGACGTCGCCCTCGCCGTCGACGGCGATGCCGCGAGCGCCATCCTCGAACTGGCCGTTGCCGGTACCGCAGTCACTGCCGCCGGCGGGCACGCCGTTGAAGTTGGTGATGAAGTTCCCAAAGCTGGAACTCCCGGGGGTCGCGTTGAACTCCTGGACGACACAGCCCTGCCCGTTGGCCGTGAAGGCGAGGTCGCTGGTGGTGTCGATGGCCAGCCCGCGCATGTCGAAGGTGGTGCTGGTGCAGCTGGACACGCTGGGGCTGCAGGCGGGGGCCGCGATCGTCTTCTGAGCCTTGGCGTCCAGATTCAGGCCGCTGGTCGCATAGAAGATGTCGATACGCTTGTGGCCCTCGTCGTCCACCCAGAGGTTGCCAGCGCTGTCGAAGGCCAGCCCGCGCGGCTGGATGAAGGCGTTGGGTTTGGGCGGCGACTCGATGGTCAGCCCAACGATCAAGGCGGCGTTGGTCGCCGTGGCCGTCGCCGCAGCTGACAGCACCGCCTGCGTCGCGGAGGTGACAGAGGTGATGGTGGTGCCGGCGGGGATGCCCGTCCCGTAGACGTAAGCGCCCAGGTCGGCGGAGGTGAGGTCCAGGTCGGACGCAGAGATCACCTCACTCCCCGAGGTGGTCGAGCCGTCGGAGCTGGTCGGGTGGTAGCGGACCGGGTCGAGAATGACGATGCCGGCGAGGCTCGCGTTGGGGGTGGCCCACTGGTTGGAGATGTAGACCAGCCCGTTGGGGCCCACGGTGCACTGAGACGGGTACTGGAAGGGTGCCGGGTTGACCGCCTGGGTGGTGCCCCAGCTGGTCACCCAGTTGCCGCTCGGGCCGTACTGGTTGACGTCGTAGAGACTCCCCTCGGTCTCGTAGGTGTAGCCCTCGAACGGGCCCCCGCTCCTGTCGACGCAGATGCCGAACGGGGCCTCGCTGGCATCGGGCCCGTATCCCTCGGTGGTCTGACTGTAGACGTAGGGGGTCGCCTCGGCCGGCGGGGCCGTCGACGTCTCGTCGTCCTGGTAGTGGACGATCCGGTAGTTCCAGTAATCGCCAACCAGGACGGATCCGTCCGGCTCGGTGGCCATCCCCCAGGCGTAGAGCCCGGCGGCGGCCGCCACCGGCTGGCCCTTGCTGCTGGTCAGTCCGATGGTCGTCCCCGGTGTGCAGGCGGTCGGCAGGCATCCGGTCGGCGGAGGGGGAGCCGCGCCATTGACCAGCCCGGCGGTCCCGCCAATACCGGCCAGGCTGGCGGCGCCCGCCGCCGCCATGATCCTGAGGTGCCCGATCGTCACCCGCCCCTCCCGACCGGAACGGCCTGAAGGCCGCTTCTACGCAAGATGGTAGGTGCGACCGGGCCCCGCGGAAACACTCAGTCTTGGGGGGGCCTAGGAAGTCCCAAATGGGCGCCGATCAGGGGACCACCCACTGGCTCACCCGGTCGTTGCTCTCCTCGACCACGTAGAGGTCGCCGTCCGGACCGAGGGCCAGGCCCTGTGGTGTCGCCAGCTTGCCCACGCCAGTACCGCGGCTGCCGAAGGTGCCCACGAGACAGAGGGCGGTCGCGCACAAGCCACTCGCGGTGGCGGCACCCTCGCGGACGAACTGCCCCACCTCATTGAGGCTGGGGAGCGCGATGTACACGTAACCGGCGTCCCCGGCGATCCCGTAGGTGCCGGCGGCGCCGGAGGCGACGCCGAGAGAGGCGTCCACGTTCACGGAGCCCAGCTCGGCTCCTCCAGCGGCCCAGGATGCGAAGTGGTAGACGGTGTCGTTGGTGCCCGAGTCGGCCCACAGGGATCCGTCGCTGTCGACCCAGATGCCCTGGGTGAAGCCGAGCTTGCCCTTGGTCAGCGTCCCCATGATCCCGAGCTCCGTGCCCGAGGCGTTGAAGACGACGATGTTGCCGCCGTTGCTGTTGGCGACGTAGACGTCACCCGTCGACGGGTCGCAGGCCACCCCGTAGGGATCGTCCAGCGTGCCCACCGGAGGGGTCCCGCCGGCCGTCTCCCAGGGCCCGGTGGGGGTCTGGGCCACCACGGGCGTGGCTGCGGTGGGGTTCCAGCCCACGGCCATGTCCGAATCGGTGTTGGCGACGATCAGCGCCCCCGAAGCCCCGGTCTCGAGCGGCGTCTGGGGGTCCCAGCACATGAGACGGGCGTAGTTGAAGTCGCCCGGACCGTCGCCACGCGTCCCCCATACCTGGTCGAGCGCGTAGGTGTCACCGCCGTTGCTCGTGGCGGTGGGGCTGAACTCCTCGATGCGGTAGTTGTAGGTGTCGGTGACGTACAGGTCTCCCGAGGCGTCGAAGGCGACCCCGCGCGGCCCGTTGAAGCCTCCTGCCGGCGGGGGCTCAGGGGTGCCGGGGACGACCCAGAGCGGGGCACCCTGCTCGCTGAAGACCTGAGCGCGAAAGTCTCCGAGGTCGCCCACCCAGACGTCGCCCTGGCCGTCCACGGCGATGCCACGGGCCCCATCCTCGAATTGCCCCGCCCCCGTGCCGCAGTCGGTGCCGCCCGACGGAACGCCATTGAAGTTGAACTGGAAGCTGCCGTAGGGATCGGACGTCGAGCCGATGTCGGCAGGATTGGCGTTGAACTCCTGGACCACGCAGCCCTGACCGTTGGCGACGAAGGCCAGACCGCTCTTGGGGTCGATGGCCAGTCCGCGCATGTCGAACGTCAGCGTCGTATTGGTGCAGTTGGGCAGGGTCGGGCTGCACAGCGGAGGCGCGATCTCCATGCCGTTGTCACCCGTCTTCTTGGTGTCGGTGGGCGGCGAGTCCATGTTCACCTGGCCACTGCTGTTGGCGTAGAACACATCGATGCGGCTGTGGCCCTGGTCGGCGACCCAGAGGTTGCCGGCGCTGTCGAAGGCGAGTCCCCGAGGCTGGATGAAAGCGTTGGGCGCGGGCGGGGACTCGATGGTCAGTCCGACGATGAAGGCGCTGCTCGATGCCGAGGCGGTCGCCGCCTGCGCCAGCACCGCCTGGGTGGGCGAGGTGACACTGACGATCGTGTCACCGTCGGGGATGTTCGGCCCGTAGAAGTAGGCTCCGACGTCGGTGCTGCTGAGGTTGAGGTCGGCCGCCGAGACGTCGGGGCTTCCCGATGTGGTGGATCCATCGGCAGCGGCCGCCGCATAGCGCACCGGGTCGAGGATGACCACCCCCTGCAGGGCCTTGGTGGGCGTGCCCCACTGGTTGGAGATGTAGACGTAGCCATTGGGGCCCACGGTGCACTCGGAGGGGTATTGGAAGGGGGCCGGACGGGCGGCGTCAGTGGTGCCCCAACTGGTCACCCAGCTGCCGCTCGGGCTGTATTGGTTCACATCGTAGAGGCTGCCCTCAGTCTCGTAGACGTAGCCCTCAAAGGCACCGCCACTGTTGTCGACGCAGATGCCGAAGGGGGCCTGCGTGGTGTCGGCCCCGAAGCCGAGGGTGGTCTGCGAGAAGACGTACGGGTTCGCCGCGGCCGGCGCGCTGGTCGCGGTCTGGTCGTCCTGGTAGTGGACGATCCGGTAGTTCCAGTAGTCGCCGGTGAGGATCGAGCCGTCGGGCTCGGTTGCCATCCCCCAGGCGTACAGGCCGGCGTCCGCGGGGACGGGATCATTGATGTTCGGAAGCCCCTTCTTATTGGGACCGACCAGCCCGACGTTGTTGCCGGTGGCCGTGCAGCCCGTGGAGGTGCCCACGCAACCGGTGGGTGGGGGCGCCTTGGCCGCTACCGAGCCTGCGCCCTCGCCGACCGTCGCCAGGAGTGCCAGGACAGCTATGGCAAGAACCCTCTGCCTCGATCCGCGCACTGGCGCTCCCCTTTAGGCCGGACACGGCCACAAAGACCCACCTCGTCGCCTTGACGATAGGGGCGGCGCAGCCTCACAACAACACTCACTTTGGGGGGTGCGTACGAAAGCGGGGCAAGCTATCGTTTGCTGTGGTCGCGAGATGGCCACCAGGAGCCGGACCCGATGCGGTCACGGTTGGTATGAGACGGGGGGTGCGTAGATGGGGGACGGGAGCGGCGGCCGACCGGCGGGGCGCGGGTCCGGGCAGGCCCATGCCGGACAGCTCGACGAAACCGTGGTCTCGGACCACGAGCTGGCAGGCTTCCTCGCCGATGAGGCGGGTCAGACCCTGATGGCCCTGCGGGCACGCGCCGGCGATCTCACCCCATCGAGTTTGCGCGACCAGGGTGACCGTCTCTCTCATCTCCTGCTCACCGCAGCGTTGGCCCGGCTCCGTCCTGATGACGCGGTGCTCTCCGAAGAGGGGGCCGACGACCCATCGCGCGTCGGAGCGTCACGGGTCTGGATCATCGACCCGCTCGACGGCACCCGCGAGTTCGGCGAGCCCGGACGGTCCGATTGGGCCGTCCACGTCGCCCTCGTGGTGGGCGGAGTTCCCGTGGCCGCAGCGGTGAGCCTCCCGGCGCGCGGCGTGGTGATCAGCACGGCAGACCCGCCGTCTCGCCCGGTTTCCGTACGCCGGCGTCTGCGCCTGATGGTCAGCCGCTCGCACACGCCCCCCCAGGCGATCGCCATCGCGGAGCACCTCGATGCCGAGATCGTCTACATGGGCTCCGCCGGCGCCAAGACCATGGCGGTGGTGCTGGGTGAGGCTGACGCCTACGTCCACCTCGGCGGCCAATACGAGTGGGATTCCGCGGCACCCGTCGGCGTCGCTTTGGCGGCGGGCCTGAGCGCCACGCGGATCGACGGCTCGCCACTCCGCTACAACCAGGCGAACCCGTGGCTCCCCGACCAGGTGGTATGCCGGCCCGAGTTGCGCGAGGTCATCCTCGCCACCCTCCGCGCGCTCGGCTCCGAAGCCGCCTGACCGCTGGGCGAATCAGAGACTGGCCGCTCGACTCCTCAGCCGAGCGGGCGCTTCGGCAGCCGCCGCAGGACCGATGGCACCTCTCACGCGGTTACGCATGGCAGTTACTGCCAGTAACGCCCCGGTTGCGGTTGCCCATATTCCCATCGCGAGGTGTTGCGAGCGTTACGAGCCCGTAGCCGCATCCCGACATGGCGGGAGGCCAGGTGTGGCCCACCTAGAGTGAGCCGAGCCCCCCCAACACCAACGGGCGTACACCTCGGACAGGGATATCGGGACTAGCGCGGACAGCGGCCTTCACCACGCGGATGGCCTCTCGAGGCGGGTCGCGGCGGCCAGGCCCGGCGCGTCGCTCGTCGAGATACAGGAACTCGACGAATGCTCAGGAAACTGCTTGCTTCTGGCTGCCTGCTCGCCATGGCGGGGCTCGCGACCGCTGCCGGGCCCCCTCTCGGCCTCGCCTCATCGAGGTCCGGTGCAGCAATCCACGGAGAGGCGACCGCTACGAGCAAGAGCGCCGCCACCGCGCCGTCGGCACGCCCCACCACACCCTCTCCATCCATGAACGCTTCGACATCCCCCTCGACGAAGACTTTGCCCTCCCCCGTCACGAGGCCTTCCCCCTCCCCCACCACCACGCCCGCGTCGGCCCCCACCTCCCCACCGACCCCGACGCCCGCCCCCACCACCCCTCCCACTGGAACCAGCGGAGGAGTCTGCATCGGCGTCGGGGGTGGGTCCTGCCAGCCTCCGAGCCCCTCGGGGCTGAAGCCGGAGCTCTCCGGCCTCCTAGACCGGAATGGGGCGCCATCCGTCTCGCTGGCTCCCGACCTGGCCGGGTGGGTGGTCAATGTCACCTGGGCCGAGCTCCAGCCCACGTCGGGCTCAGTAATCGCGGCTGACAACCCCATCGACCAGGCCGTCGCGCTCATCCAGAGCAATCCGGCATACGCGAACATGCACCTCCGGATCCGGATCATGGCCGGCATCGATTCCCCCGGCTGGGTCGAGGCGATGAGCGGCGGCTCGGTCGACGTGTACAACGATCAGTCGGGAACGGGCGGCAATGTGCCGCGCTTCTGGACCGCCCCGGTGGAGCAGGCCTACGCCAACCTCCAGACCCTCCTCGCCGCCGAGTACGACAACGACCCGGAGATCGAGGACGTGACCATCGCCGGATGCATGACCGTCTTCGACGAGCCGCTCATCCTGGAGACGTCCGACGCGGCCACGGTGTCCAACCTGCTCGCCGCCGGTTACACCGAGGCCGCCGACGAGACCTGCCAGGAGGACGCCATCGCCGACCAGCAGGTGTGGGTGCACACCCACTCCAGCATCGCCCTCAATCCGTATCAAACCATCTCGGCCGACGGGTCGACCGGGATCGACGAGGGCTTCACTCAGACGTTGATGGCGTACTGCCGGAGCACGCTCGGCAACCGCTGCACCCTGGGCAACAACTCGATCCGCACCGCCAGCCTGGGCACGCAGTACGACGACATGTACGGCGCCATGCAGGCGACCGGACCCGGCATCTACTTTCAGACGGCACAGGCGGGACTGGTGGGCAATCTCCAGTCCACCATCCAGTGGGCGGTCTGCGAGGGGGCCAATGATGTCGAGCTGCCCGCCGGATATGCATCGATTCTCAGCGCGGGCCAACTGGCCTCCGACAACCAGGCTCTGAGTGCCAACCCGCAGTGATCCCTGCCCGGCGCAGATGTAGCGCCGGCACCGAGCACCCGGTGGATCTCAGCGCCGAGGCCCACCGGGGCCGTCAGCTCGCCGGGTTGGTCTGGAGCTGGGAGGCCGCGGCCTGCAGGGAGGCGGGCGCCTGGTCGACGTACTGCTGGGGCAACTCGACGGCGTCGGCCCCGAGCCCCGCGGCCCAGCTGAGTGTCGTCTGCAAGTTGCCGATCTTGTCCTCGGTCGCGGTCTGGAATGTCATCGGCGCGCCCAGCAACTCCATGGAGAGATACATCGCCGAGTAGGCTCCGGCCAGCGGCGGCGTGCGGATCGAGTTGTTCTCGAGCACACACTGAGACCCGAGTTGGGAGCGGCAGTACTGCATCATGCTCTCGGTGAAGGACTCGTCCGTCGACGTCGATCCGTCCGTCTGGATGGCCTGGTAGGGGTTGAAGGCGACCCCCACCGGAGTGTGGCGCCAGGTCGTGCCCAGGGCGATCTCCTGCTCCTCACACTGCTGGTCCGCGGCCAGGGAGAAACCGGCCGCCAGGAGCGCCTGGGCATTGCTGGGGTCACTGGCGTCCCGCAGGAACGGCTCATCGGTGAACGTCATGCAGCGCGCGACGGTGATCTCATGCACCACCGGCACGCCGTCATAGGCTGCCGCCAGCCGGCTCCAGAGGTTGTCATACGCCTGGCCGAAGGCGCTCGTCCAGAAGCGCCCTATGGTGCCAGTGTCCCCATCCTGCGGGTTGACCAGGGTCACCGGTCCGCCGTCGAGCTGTTTGGCCCAGTCCGGTGCGTAGACACCGGCCATCAGCCTGATCTTGAGGTCCACCGATCCATCTGAGGTGCCGGCATCGATGTTCTCCGCAGCGAGGCTGTCCGCGGCCACTATGGCCTGGTCGATGACATTGTCAGAGGCGAGTGGCCCGTCGGGAGTCGGCTGGAGCTCACTCCAATCAGCATCGACCACGAAGTTCGTGACGGTCCCGACAAAGGCGGCAGGGGGTGGTCCAGTACGGTCGACCAGCCCGTGGACCACCGCCTTCAGGCCGGCGGCGGGGACGGGCCCCGGTCGGGGCGACACGCTGGGGGTCGGAGTCGTCGGCGTCGGGGTGGCCGATGGAGTGTGCGGAGCGGCCTGTCCGCACGACGCCAGCACCCTCACCCTCCTCATGATCCGTCTCGACCGTAGCACCCCTCATGGGGCCGGAACCCGGACGCCGCGCTGAGAGATCGTGAACCGGCGACCGCGTCACGTCAGGCGCGGCGAGGCGCTCGACGCGGGGTCGCGCCGCCGCAACGGAGGAGCGCCACCTCGTGGCGAGGACGGCCACCTCGCGGCGAGGAGGCTCGCGTAAAGCTCCTCGGTGGCATCGGTGGCCGCGTCCCAGTCGTACTGGAGGACGACGCGGTCACCGATCAGGCGGGCTCCCCCCCGTTCCAGGGGGAGGTCCCGGAGCACGGAGGTGAGGGTCCGGCTGAGGCCACGCTCGTCGCCTCGCGGGAAGAGCCGGCCGCCCGGAGCGTCGGCCTGCAACACCTCAAGATGGGGAGGGATGTCGCTGGCAACGACCGGGAGACGGTACGAGGCGGCCTCGAGGAGCGTGAGCGGGAGCCCTTCGAGGTTGGAGGGGAGCACGAAGGCGGCCGCGTTGGTGTAGAGCTCGTCGCGCAGCTCCCCGTGCACCGCCCCTGCCATGATGATCCTCGGATCCGCCGCGGCCAGCGCCTCGAGCCTCTGGACGTAGCCGTCGGTGAAGCTGGAGCCGCCTGCAAGCACGAGGCGGTGCCCGGTTTCGACGCGCTGAAAGGCGCGCAGCAGCAGGTCAGGTGCCTTCTCGGGGACCAGGCGTCCGAGGAAGAGGATGTAGTCACCTCCGGCCAGGCCCCAGCGCTCGGTCATCAGTCGCGGTGGCCGGGCCACCGGTGGGGCGACGCCGTTGGGGATGTGATGAGCGATGCGGCCGTACCGCTCGAGGTAGTGCTCGGCCAGGTTGCGGGAGACGGTGATGGTGGCGTGGGGAGCGTGAGCGCTGATCCATGCCGCCGTGCGCAGGCTGGTGCGCGCCCCGAGCCCCCACTTCTCGCGGTCGTAGTCCAGGCCGTGAATGGTCACCACGATCCGGCGGCTGGAGAGCGCCCGCGGGAGCGGGGTGAAGACGGACGGTCCCAGCGCGTGGTAGTGGAGGATGTCGGGTGCCGCTTCTCCGGGCAGCATGGCGTGGACCGTGGAGAGCCCGCTGTGAACCAGCGCCTCCAGCCGTTTGGTGGGGACGGTGGGCACGTACCGCACCCGCATGCCGCGGTGCTCGGCGAGACGTTCTCGGGTGTAGTTACCCCGGGTGTACACGGTGACCTCATGCCCCCGTTCAGCCAGGCGCGCGCCGATCTCCTCGACATGGTGTTCGATGCCACCTACGGTGGCGGGGATGCCACGCTGGCCGATGAAGGCGATGCGCGCCGGCCTCATGCCGCGGCCCTCGCCCGGGGCGGCCGCGCCTGGGCGTAGAGCCCATCGAGGCTCTCCAGGTGACGCTGAGGGCTGAAATCCGACCTCACGCGAGCGATGGCGCGATCGCGCATCGCCCAGCCGTGACCGGGGTCGGCGAGGAAGGGCCGCAGTGCCTCCGCCAGGGCCTCGGGGGCGCCCCCCGGCACCAGGGCTCCCGTCACCCCCGGATCCACCAGCTCGGGCAGGCCTCCGAGATCCGAACCCACCACCGGAACGCCCCGTGCCAGCGCCTCGAGCACCACCATCGGCTGGTTCTCGTACCAGCGCGACGGGAGCACCACCACGGACGCCGCCAGCATCAGCTCGTGGACGTCCTTCTTCCCGAGCAGGCCGTGAAAGCGGACCCGCCCGGGCGCGATGGCCTCGGCCAGACGACGAAGGCGCTCCTCCTCCGGGCCCGTGCCGGCAACCTCGAGCCGTCCTTCGGGCACCAAGGCGATCGCCCTGATGGCGACGTCCACCCCCTTCTCGGGAGACAGCCGCCCGGCCACCAGAGCCGGTCCGCCTGGCATCGACTTGACCGCCATTCCCTCGGTGTCGATGAAGTGCGGGACGTGCCGCAGCCGGGATGGGTAGACCCCGGCCTGGCGCATCTTGCCGGCCAGGAAGCGGCTGGGGCAGACGAAGACCCGCACCGGGTCGTAGGCACGGGTCACGGTGTGCAGGAAGAGCTCGCCGGCCAGGGCCGCGCTCGCCCCCAGCGATCCGTCCTTGCAGCGGCGCAGCACGGCATGCTGGAAGTGACCCCCCAGGCAGGCCTCGCAGATCCGGCCATGATCGAGGAACTGGTAGCTCGGGCAGGCCAGCTTGTAGTCATGAAGCGTCATCACCGCCGCCAGCCGCCGCCGGGCCACAGGACGCAGGACCGATGGGGAGAGCTGGTGGTAGATGTTGTGGAGGTGAACCACGTCCGGCCGGAAATCCGCCAGCACCCCCTCCATCCCCCGGCTGGCCGAGGTGGAGTACAGCATCCGGCCGACGCCGCGAAGCCGGCCCCCCAGGTCGGGCGGCGGCGGCTCCATCTCCACCTGCGCCGGAAAGAACCTTGCGTACTCGAGGTGCGTGTTCTCCGGATGGGCCATCCCGAAGAAGGCGACCCGGTGACCGGCGGCGACCTGGAGGTCCGCCAGGTCCTCCATGTACGCCTCGGCGCCGCCCCGGCGGTAGAGGAACTTGTTGACGTGCAGGATTCGCATGGCGCCGCCCCTCAGGTCGCGGGCCGGAGGGCCGCGAGCAGGTCACACCCCGTCATGCCGGCGACACCGCGTCATCCTCCTCGGGAGGCAGAGGTAGGCCGAGCAGCACTGCGTTCTCCCGGTACCGGGTCACGGCATACGCCGCCGCGGCGAAGGCGACGTAGTACCAGAGCACGACCACCTGGGTGATGACGTTGGACACCAGGCTCAACACGACAAAGGCCATGACGCAGCAGGCGAATCCGACGGCGATGGATCGCTCGTAACTCCCTCGCCGTCGCCGGGTGAACCGCATCGCCTGACGCGCCACCATGCCCATGCTGATCAGCAGCAGGAAGTAGGCGAGAAGGCCCACGATCCCGGTCTCGACGTAGGCGCGGAGCGGGTCGTTGTGCGGCTCCTTGGCCTGACTGGTCTCGAAGGAGCTCATCCCGAGCCCGATCCCGGTGATCGGATCCTTGGCGGCGAGGGGCAGGACCTGATCCCAGTAGTCGAAGCGCCAGACCAGCGAGTTAGTCGCGTATCCGTTGGGGCTCGATGCAGCGCCGAGGTCCGCAAAGCGCTCGACGATGGTGGGCACCGCCACCAGGGAGACGACGGCTCCGAGGATCAAACCTCCGATCAGGAGGCGCCGCCGGAGCATGAAGGCCACCACCAGCACCGCCACTGCCGCCGCGATCCAGGCACTGCGGGTGAAGGTCGAGTAGAGGGCGACCACAGAGCAGAGCAGCAGCGCCGTCATCAGGAACTTGTTGCGCCGCGTGAGGTGGGGGAAGAGCGCCACCCCCATCACGATCAGCATGGTCAGATAGATGGCGAAGGGGTTGGGCTGGGCGAACGTCCCCTCGAAGCGGGCAAAGCCGCCGCTCGTGAACTGAGAGTGATGGGTGATGACCAGGAACATCGTGTAACCGACGGGCACTACCGCGGAGAGGTAGATGGCGCCGATCATGCGCCGGATCGCGGCCTGGTCCACCAGCATCACCTCCAGGACCGCGAGCATCGCCATCACGGCAGCCACCTTGGTGGCGTTGAGGATGCTGAAGACCATGTCCGAGGAGTCGATGACGCTGACGAAGCCCGCGATGCAGAAGATGATGAGGGCGACCCGGTGAATTGAGGCGGGGGGCGACTTCCGACCCTCGCGGTGCCGGGTCAGAAACCAGAAGAAGGCCATCAGCAGGAAGATGATCGCCAGCGCTCCTGCCGGGTCCAGGCCCGAGGTCGAAGCCCCCGTGCTGACCCCCGCCGCGCCGGTGTTGCCACTGGACGGCTTGGTGATGTCCAGGCTGGACCGGAGTGCGATGGTGAAGAGCACGAAGTTCTCGAAGTTGACGACGCCGAGCGCCACCAGCCCGATGCCGGCGAACCCACCGATGGGCACGATGAGCAGCAGCTTGTTGCCACCCAGCGCAGCCTCCACTCCGGCGTCGACGGAAACCGCCACGACGGCGACGGCGCACAGCACCATCAGGAGCATCCTGCGGTTCGGCGCTGGAGTCACCGCGCCGCCCGTGGGCACCTGGGCTGCCAAAATTGCCATCAGGACGATCCCCTCGTGGACGCGGGTTCGGCGAGGGAGGCCGAGGCGCCGCTCGTCTCGGTCTCTTCGACGGTCGCAGCGCCGGTCTCGGCGGGAGCGCCCGCCGTCCGCGCGTTCCCCCGGCCGGGGCGCGCACGGCGCAACGAACGGAGCGATCTCAAGGTCGCCACCAGGTCGCCGCCCGTCAGGACGAAGAGCGCGGCAGCCAGGATCACCCCACCCAGCAGAGCGACGCCGATGGTCAGGAAGATCAGGATCACCCGATCGGTGATCTGATCCAGCCCGAGCAGCGCACCGGCACCAACCATCGCGGCCCCGCTGATCAGCGACGCCACGGCGACCTTGGCGGAGAAGGCGGCAAGCCCCACCGGCCGCCAGCCGATGGTCCGATGGAGCCGGTACCAGGCGTGGCCGACGTTGACGAACTGAGCCAGGGAATACGCGAGGGCAACGCCCAGGATCGCGTGTTGATTGCCGAAGCCGAAGGGCAGCGTCAGCAATGGCAGCAGGACCAGGTTGGCGGCGATGCCATAGATGGTGTTGCGCAGCACGGTGCGCGTGTCGAGGCGGGCCATGAACGGCGCCAGGAGAGCGCGCTGGACGGCGGACCCGACCAGGCTGATGGAATACACAGCCAGCAGCACGCCGAGCAGCTCGGCGCTGGCCCTGGTCAGGCTCCCGCGATGGAACACTGCGATCGCCCCGGGCTGGGAGAGCGCCGCCATGAAGGCGGTGAGCGGCAGGCTGATCGCCAGCATGATGCGCATTCCGACCCCGGTCATGTGCCGCACCGTCATCTGATCGTCGTGGTTGTGAGCCTCTGTGAGCCGGGGTATCAGGGCCACGATCACGGATCGGAAGAAAACGGTGCCCCCGATCGCCGATATCAAACGGTAGCCGTAGTTGAGAATGGTGATCGATCCGGCCGGGAGGAAGGAGACCAGGATCTGCTCGGCAAGCCGGGCGACGGGATTGAGCCCGGCTCCAGTCGTCGGCCGGACGACCAGCCTGCCGATGCTGCGCAGATGCGGATCGCGGAGCTGAATCGACGGCCGCAGGCGCATCCCCCGCAACGTCGCGATCACGGTCATGAAGATGACCTGGAGAACTGCCCCGGCGAGGTATGCGAAGGCAACCATGTGGATGTCATGACGCCAGCCGAGGAACGGTCCCACAATGACCACGCAGGCAGCGACTGCGGTGAGTATTCCACTCATCAGCGCAGGCACCACGAACCGGTAGCGCGAGTTGAGATAGGCTCGCATTACCTCGGACACCGCCACCAGGGGCACGATGGCAAAGACCACGGGCGCCATCGACGCCGCTGCCGACGCCTCAGTCGCCGAGATCCCGGGCGCGGTGATGCGCATCAGAGGATCGGCGAGGAGCCAGACCGCGAGCAGCATGGCCGCGCCGGCCACCAGGACCACCCCCACAATGAGTGAAATGAGGCGGTGGGTGGCGTCCTCGCCCCGGTTGGTGAGCGAGGTCCGGAAAGCGGGCACCAGAGCCTGGTTGGCGACCACCATGACCATGGCGGTGAGGCCGAGAGGGATGCGCGCCGACACGAAGAAGGAGTCGGTGGCGGCGCCGGCGCCGAAGCGAGCCGCGATGCTGATGTCGAGAAGCAGACCAAAGAGCACGCTGATCCCGGCGGCGATTCCCGTCAGACCAGACTGGCGTACGACAGCGTGATCGGAGTGCCGGCTGCCGGCGGCGAGGTCGCTCATCTAGGCTGCCCAGCACTGGCGCTGCTCGCGCAGGGTGGTGTCCAGCCGCTCCTGGAGCTGGTCGCAGAGATGGCGGACACGCCCGTCGATCGGCAGCGGGGCGCGGCCGGAGGTGCGCGGCGCGATGTGCGCCACCAGCTCGGGGCGGTACTCCATCCCCAGGAAGGCGCAGACGGCCCCCATGCCCGTCCGGGGATCCGCGAGCAGGCTGTCGTAGGACGCGAGGATCACGTCCGGGCGGTCATCGAGGCCCAGCTCGAAGTACAGACCGTTGCGCACCCACCAGAAGAGGGCGGCGGCGGTTTCGGGGGTCATGGTCCGGTAGTCGAAACTGGAGATCACCTCGAGGGTGGCGCCGGTGAGACGCTGCGCCTGCCACATCGACGCCCCCCTGCCGGCGGCGATGTCGGCCAGCACCAGCAGGTTGTTGCGCCCGAACTTCGAAACCGCGGAGCGAGCGCGCCCGTCGACCTCTCGATACGCCCAGATCGCCCGCCCCGGGGTTTGGGCGCGCACCGTCTCGAGGAGAACATCCACCCGGTGCGAATCGCAGAGCGGCTTGAAGAGGACGTACTGGTGGCGGCTGCGGGCGACCAACCGCTGGATGGTCTGGTCCGGCCGCAGCAGGAACCGGTCGAAGGCGGCTCGATCGTTCTCGCTGTGCACCTCGAATTCCGGGGCACGATCGAGGCCGCGGGTCAGCATGTTGGTGCCCGAGCGCTGGAGCCCGACGATGAACACCGGCATGGCCCGGCCCGCCGGAAGGGAGTGAGCTCGCCGCCAGCGCCGCTTCTCGAGTGCAACGCGGGCTCGCGTCAGCGGATTGAGCTCGTCCTCCTCGACCAGCCGCCCCACTCCCTGGCTGCGCGCCCAATGGAAGTGCCGGCGGGCCCGGTGGACAAAGCGTGCCGATCCGCCCTGGCCCGCGGGGGCGCGGTCGAAGACCGTCTCTCGGAGCTGGGCCTCCTTCCCCACTCGGATCGAGTACCCGAAAACGGGGAGGAGTGGGGCCGCGACCGCGCTGACCAGCCGCCGGCTGCGCGCGGGCATGGAGGTGCGCCAGCGGAGATCGGCCCGAAGCTGAATCGGGCCGTGGCGAAGCCGGTCGGGGTTGCCGGCGACGCTGTGGTTGGGTCGGAAGGTGACGCCGCCCTCGCTGTCGAAGGGAAGAGCGGTGCCGTCCATCCCGACCAAGGAGAGGATGCGCCGGACCGCAGCTGGGGGATCGGCGACGAAGTCCTCGTAGCGAAGCCGCAGGTAGCGGGATTCCCCGCCGTCGAGAAGGCTGGCCGCCGCGACGTTCCAGACGTCCCAGAGCAGGGTGCTCTTGAGGGGACCGATCTGCTCCATGTGCGACTGCTGGGCACCGTCCGCCAGCGCCTTGCGGCTCGACCACGAATGCGCGGCGCCCCGTGGATCCCGGACCAGGTGGACGACCCGGAGGTCAATCCCAGGGGTATCTCGCAGGAGGTTCGCGTACGAGGGGAGCTTGGAGGAGTCGAGCACAACTCGGCTCCCGGTCACCCCGGCGGTGGCGGCGTAGAGGTTCCCGAGTGCGCTACGAGCGCCCGTCAACTCCGCGGACCTCGAGACCGGTCGCCGCAACAGGCGCCTCTCGATCAAGGCTCCTGGCAGATGCCGCATCCGACCGGCGCGTCGCAGCAGCCCGGCCATCGCCTCGGCTTGCGGCAAAACCCCGCGCTCCGCCGCGGCAGCGAGGATCCCCGTCCAGACGGGACACTCCCGCACCGGCAACCCGCAACCGCAGAGGCGCCCTTCGAGAAGCCCGCGCTGCCAGAGGTAGCGCACCTCGCCGGCCGCGAAGACACCATCGACCTCACCGAGGACGCCGGCCAAGACCGTGCTCCCACTCCGGCCCGTACCGGCGATGTACAGAATCGTCGTCACCCGACCGCCTCTCCCCAACCCGGACCTACCGGAAACTGCCTGATCACGCCTCCGACCGCACGCCGACCCGGGTGCGCTCGAGCTCCGATCCATGACCCAGCGGGCTCCCGAACTGACCCACCACCACGCCCTCGTCGGCGTCCCCGATCGGCGCTGCCGCACCCTCCACCCGCCGCGGGTCCCCCATCAGCTCCATCATCAGAATGGTCCCGAGGGCGAGCAGCAGCGCCACGGCGAATGCGATCGCTGTGAATCTCACCGTGTCACCGAGCTTCGAAAGCCGCCCCACCTTGTGCACCGAGACCGTGCCCGAGCTGTGATTCGCAGCCATCAGCGACTCGACGTCGTTGAGCTCCTGGGCGGCGTGGTCGCTGACGCTGATCGCCGCCCCACGGGCGTCGCTCAGCGTCGTGTACTGGCTGACCTGCCCGGCGAGGGTGGCGAGTTGCGTCTCCCGCTGGGTGATGATCGCCTGCAGCGCGGTCGCGTGAGTGGTATCGCCGGCGAGGTTCGCCTGCTGCAGTTCGAGCAACAGCGTGTCCAGCTCCTGCTGCTCACTGGTGAACTGTTGCTGGGGCAGGATGTTACCGGTGGTGGTATTGAAGTTGTTGATCGCGGCGTTGGCCTGCTGGAGCTGCACCTGCGCGGCGCTGACCGCGTTCTGAGCCTGCACCAACTGTGGCTCCGCCACAGTGTCGAGAGAAAGGATCGCTGCGTCGTCGACGATCGCCGTCGTGTTCTGACCCTTTGCTCCGATATAAGTGACGTGGATGATATTGCTCGACGCGGTAACCGTGGCGGCGCTGAGCCCGTTCACCAAGTCGCTCGCCGACACGTGGTTCTCCGCCGCCACCTTGTTCACCACCGGGCTGCTCACCAGCACGTCCTTGAAGGTGTCCACGTACTGGGCCGCCGCGCTGGTGGAGAACCCCTTGGCGCTCACGGCCGGCACGATCACTGTCGCATCAGCCTCGTAGCGGGAGGGTTGCATCTCGAGGATCCCCCCCGTGATCAGGGCCGCCAGCAGGGGCACGACGATGGGGAGCCAAAGCCAGCGCCGGATCGCTCGCAGGTAGTCGCGGATCTCCATGTGGGCCTAACCTCCTCAGACGTCCATCCGCCGCAGGCGTGCGGCCGCGGCGAAGGGCCGTAGCGCGACCATCAGCAGCAGCAGTCCGACCCCGACCAGCAAAGCTCCGAGCCCGAACACGCCGCCGCTCCCACCGCCGGCTCCGGTGCTCGGAGTGCTGATCCCCAGCACGCCGCCGGCCGGGTCGGCCGTCGGGGTGGGGCTCGGGGTGGACGTGGGCGTCGGCGTTGCCGTGGGCGTAGGCGTTGCCGTGGGTGTCGGCGTTGCCGTGGACGTCGGGGTGGGTGTGGGGCTGGGCCCGGAGTCACCACATCCGAGGATCCTGATGAAGCCGGAGGCGAGGGTCTCGCGATCGCGCTGGCTCGTGTCGGAAACGGCCGCGACGCCGTTGGCCGTCCCGTCCTGCAGGTCGCTCGCGGGCGCCCAGATGTCGAGCTGGAAGTAACCGCAAGTGTCCAGGGTGTACTGCCGCGAGACGGTGAGCGCCTGGTTGGCATCCCAGCTGACGGCGAACGACTGGCTTCCGGGCATCTGCGACTGCGTGGTCCCGCTCGGTCCCGTGAAGGTTATGCCAGGCTGGCCCGGCTGTCCGTCGGAGACATCGCCGCCGTTGTAGGTGAGGATGTGATCGGCCGAGAAGTTGAGGCCGATCTCCTGAGCGCTGTCGGTGAGATTGGTCGTGGCCACGTCAAACTGGATCGTCACCGGCCCCTGGGAGATGTCATACGAGAGCGGGCTGGATACGAATCCCGTGGGGATGGCCGCTGCCACGATCCCCTCGAAGCTCGGATTGCCCCCCGCGGACGCAGTGGTCGCGAAGGCACCCACCGCGATGCATGCCACCCCCACCGTGGCGGCCAGCCCGCCCATACCTCGCAAGAGAGCTGCCTTCCTGCTACTGCTCACTCTGCTCATGACTCTCGCCCTTCCTCTTCTGCGCTGTGCTGGTTTTGAATGGCCTTCGTGGCCGCGGGTTCTGCCACCCCTTCCGGCCTGATCACGTCTCAACAGGTCTGCGACGTCTGGTCGTCGGCCAGGCAGGTGCTGATGCTCGTCACGTCCTGATGCCCCCACGTGGGAAGGCTCGAGCTGGCGCTCAACTCGGACTTGAGACTGGCGAGTTCCCCCTGGTTTCCGGGGTAGCCGCTCGGACTGAGCGCAAGCGCTCGTGCCGCCACCGAGGTACCGGTCGAGTTCATGGAGGCGATGTCCCCCTGAAGGTTGCCGAGCATCTGGCTCTCCGCGGCCTGGTTCACCCCGACGTTGGCCTCGATCCTCGTGCTTAGGCTCGAGGCCTGAGTGCCGAGCACATTGGCGGCGACCAGAAGGGAGTCCGCTCCGAGCGCAGCATGGACCGCTGGAACGATGAGGCCCTCGACCCTCGTCGAGCTATCCACGCTCAGCACGTCGGTACGCAGCACGTCGACGAGCGTGTCGGCGGTGATTTTGGCGTCGAGAGATTGCAGCTGCGCGTACACCTCACGGATGACGTACTCGCTAGCGCCGATCTCCGCCGAGCTCAGCCCAGAAGTGCTTTCGACATCGCCGGTGAGGCTGTTGAGATCCCCCTCAAGGGTCACCACCTCGTTGTGCCCCAGTTGCTGGAGCTGAGCGACGCGCTCGGAGGAGAGCAAGGACTGATCGTTGACCAGCGCGTCGACCTCGGCCGCGAAGGCGGCGCCACCGGAACCGCTCTCGGTCTGCTGAATCTCGTTGAGCTGACTTGCCAGCTGCTGCTCCAGCCCGGTGAGCGAAAGCTTGGATCCCACGTCGGCGATGGGCACGCTGGCCTGCGCCGGAGCCCCGATCACCGGGCCGTTCTCGACCCCGCTGCACGCGGCAAGCAGCAGCGTGACGGCGACAGAGGCAGCCGCCAGGATCGCGGTACCGGACGCAGAACGAGCCATCAATCCCCCTCGGTCGGGCCACGCATGTCGACCACGGACGGAGTTGCGCGACCGTCTCTTGCTTCGGCACTCTCCATCGCCGTACCGGCACCAAGCATGCATGAGGCATACCAAGGTGTCAAACGTGCTAGTCGACGCGATACCCCGAATTGGAGGCGCGCGCCAAGCGCAGGCGCACGTTTGCACCACACGCTTTGGGGGTGTCGGAGCATGGCCATCGCCCAGCACTGGTGGGACGCACACCCAATCTGCGGGAGGAGGGCCTCAAAGCGCCATCAAAATGAGGGCTGTCGATGTTCGAGACCCCCACCTAGACTGAACTTCCGACGCGAAGGTGCGGGTTCGACCCAACGCGGCGTGAACGGGTTCGTTCCAGTGAGGGGGATGACGTGCAGGAGGTGACCCGCGCCGGAACCAGCTCGCCGAGCGATGACGTCACCGAGGCGCGGCAGGAAGAGGTGAACCTGGTCGGCCAGCGCAACGCCTTCGTTGCGGCAGGCGTTCTCACCACGCCGATTCGGGAGGGCGCGACCAGCATCGGGCTTCGCCGCCGCTGGCTTATCGCCACCGCCCTGCTCACGGTGGGCGCGGACGTCGCAGCCATCGGACTCGGCTACTTCCTCGCCAAGGTGTTTCGCGACGGCGACCTGGACATCGGGCCGGCTCTGCTGCGGAAGGTGGACACCGCCATCTTCGTCACCGCCCTGGTCTGGCCGGTCATTTTCGCGCTCTACGGCCTGTACGACCTGAGGCGCCCCACCCACATCACCGCCGAGATGCAGCGCCTCTTCCAAGCCGTGATCACGAGCGTCCTGCTGGTTGCTCTGATCGCCTTCGCCGCGCGCATCGATGTCTCCCGAAGCTACATCGTCTCCCTCTTCGTCTTTTGCCTGGTGACCACCGTGAGCGGTCGCCTGCTGGTCCGCCGCATGGCCCACGCGCTGAACGCTCGCGGCGTCACCGCCCAGCCCACCCTCATCGCCGGCTGCAACGAGGAGGCCCGCACCCTGGCGAGGACCTTCCGGCGCCGTCCCTGGATGGGTTTCAACATCGCCGGATTCGTCGACGTCGGCAATACGGGCCAGACGTCAATCGACGGTCTTCCGGTCATGGGTGCCATCGATGACGTCCAGGCCATCGTCCGGGAGCACAGCATCGGCAGCGTGGTGGTGGCCGGCAGCGCGGTGGGAGCCGGCACTCTGCAGGCGCTCGACACGGCGCTCGCCGACACGGACGTCACGGTTCGGGTGTCGCCGGGGCTGGCGAATCTCGGGGCGGCGCGCGTCATCGTGGAGCCGGTCGACGGCATGGCCCTTTTTTCGCTGCGCCGGCATCGCTTCTCACGCCGGCAGCGTTTCCTGAAGCGGACCCTCGACATCACGGTCGCCTCGGGGCTGCTGATCGTCTCGATGCCGGCGATGGCAGTGATAGCCGTCCTGATCAAGGCCACCTCTCCAGGCCCGGTCCTCTTCCGCCAGCGTCGCGTCGGCGCCGGAGGACGGACCTTCGTGATCTACAAGTTCCGCACCATGGTGGTGGGCGCCGAGCATCAGCAGAGCACGCTGCAGGGTCTCAACGAGGCGGACGGCGTCCTTTTCAAGATGCGCCGGGACCCGCGCGTGACCTCGGTCGGGCAGTTCCTGCGACGCTCCGCCGGCGACGAGCTTCCCCAACTGATCAACGTGCTCAAGGGGGATATGAGCATGGTGGGTCCACGCCCCGCCCTTCCCGAGGAGACGGCTCGCTACGACGAGCGCTGGCGCGACCGACTGCGAGTCAAGCCGGGCCTGACCGGCCTCTGGCAGGTCAACGGCAGGCACGACCTGAGCTTCGACGACTACGTGCGCTACGACCTCTTCTACGTGACCAACTGGTCGCTCACCATGGATCTCTACATCCTCGCCAAGACCCTACCGGCGCTGCTCAGCGCCCGCGGCTCCTACTGACCGCCGGAGCGGCGCGCCTGGGTCGCCCCGAGCGGCGGCTCAGCTATAACCCCGCCGCGCCAGCTCGGGCCCCTGGAAGGATTGGATGGTGGCCAGAGCCTCCGCACTCAGGTGGGTGCTCCAGGCCGCGTTGCGGTTGGGGAATCGGATGGTGTCCACGGCCGCCAGCCACGAGCGGTCCTCGCTCAACCCGATGAAGGCAGCGATGCGGCGCAGCACCTCTCGCGGCTCGGCCACGAACCCCTCGTAGGTGAGCCGCAGCACCTGACCGGCCGGCACCCCGCTCAGCCCCGCGTCGATGACCTGCACCTCCTCCACCCAGTTGCGCGCACACAGCGCCCAGGGGTCGCCGCCGCCACGCTCCCAGGCTTCCGGGGTATCCCCGTACCACCACACCGTGCTCCCCTCCCACCAGTCCACGCGCGAGAGGGAGAGGGCGACCGCGCGACCGTCCCGGGTTAAGTCGATGAAGCGCGTGTCCGGGAACGCCTTGGCCAGCAGCCCGATGCGCCGGTTGTTGGCGATCCTCTTGTTGATGAAGTGCGTCCCACCGCCCCAGCTCACAGCTCCCGTGACCGCTCGCCGGAGGGCGCGCACCTGCGTCGATTCGGGAATGGTCGAGCCATCGCCCACGCCGCAGTGCGCGAAGACCGGCTCGCCCTCCACGGGCATCGGGTAGAGCCGCTCCCGGATGTCGCGGGTGCGTGCGTACACGTAGGCGTTGGAGTCAGACCCGAACCAGACACGCCGGCGGGTGCGCGGAGTGTGCCGCGCCAGTCGATTGGTGAGGGTGAGCTGGGGTGCCCCCGGTACCCGCCGCATCCAGTTGTTGAAGTACGCGCTCTCGGGATGCAGGCAGAGGGCCTTGTAGAGAAGGCTCGTGCCGGAGCGAGCCGCGCCGATGATGAACGCGGTCGATGGTGGATTGACGCTCACGGGTCTACGATTCTCTCACAGACCGAGAAAGTCACGCGATCCGAAGAGCCTCACAACCCAGGTGGGGCGGGGTGATCCCCCAATCTGGGTATGGATTTGAGGCAATCGCAACCCTACGCTTCTGAGTGTCGTCGCGCCTGCCCGATGATCACGCCCTTCGTCGGCGTGACGGGATGATCGACAGGGGAGGTCTGGAAGCGACGCCAAGCAGCACTTCGAGCCGACATCTCACCGCCGGGGTGAGGGCGTCCGATGGCGGTGAAATCCGACCAGCATCCGATAGACGACTCGGCGGTTGACCGCCGGAGGGGGGACACGATGGCCAAGGGTTTCGTGATCTGGCTGACCGGGCTTTCCGGCGCCGGCAAGTCGACCATCGCGGGCCGCCTCGTCCAGGAGTTGGGAGTGCTCGGGCGGCACGTCGAGGTGCTGGACGGCGACGAGGTGCGCACGCACCTCTCCAAGGGCCTGGGCTTCTCGAAGGAGGATCGCGACACCAACATTCGACGGATCGGCTTCGTTGCCGGGCTCGTCGCGCGGAGTGGAGGGGTCGCGATCACTGCGGCGATCTCGCCGTACCGGGAGATCCGCGACGAGGTCCGGGCCAAGACGCCCAACTTCGTCGAGGTATACGTCCGCTGCTCCATAGAGGAGCTCACCCGCCGCGACGTCAAGGGGCTGTACGCCAAGGCGCTGGCCGGCGAGATCGCACATTTCACCGGGATCAGCGACCCTTACGAGGAGCCGCTGAACCCGGAGATCGTGGTCGACAGCGGTCGCGAGACGGTTGAGGAGTCCACGGAGCGCATTCTCGATCGCCTTGAGGTGCTCGGCTACATCGCCCGCGGGGTGCGCGAGCACCTCGCCACCGGCGCTGAGCTGGGTCGACTTTTGGAGGAGGCGCGCACGCTGCCCAGCCTCGAGCTGGACCCCCGACAGGCCGCCGACGCGGGGATGCTGGGAATCGGCGCCCTCGCCCCGCTCCACGGGTTCATGGGACCCGCCGACTACGCAACAGTGATCGAGAGTGGCCGGTTGGTGGGCGGGCAACCGTTCACGATCCCAGTGGTGCTGCGTCTTCAGGACGAAGGCGCCGAACGGCTGCGCAGCGTGTCCCGGGTGGCGCTGCGCGCGGGCGGCGCGCCGGTGGCGATTCTCGACATCACCGACGTGTACCGCACAGACCCCGCCAGCGAGGCCTGGAACGTCTACGGGACGGACGACAGCGCCCACCCCGGCGTGCAGCTGCTCAAGAACTCGGGCGAGTGGGCCGTCGCCGGACCGGTGACGGCGCTCGCGCGCCCCTCCACCGGTTTTCCCGGCTACGACCTCACTCCGCTCGAGGTCCGGAGCCTGATCGCGGAGCGCGGCTGGCAGACGACGGTCGGCTTCCAGACGCGGAACCCGGTGCACCGCGCCCACGAGTACCTGCAGAAGGTGGCTCTGGAGAACCTCGACGGTCTCCTCCTCCACCCCCTCGTCGGTGAGACCAAGAACGATGACATCCCCGCCGACGTGCGGATGGCGTGCTACGAGGCCCTGCTGGACGGGTACTACCCCAAGCAAAGGGTCCTTCTCGCCACCAACCCTGCTTGGATGCGGTACGCCGGCCCCAAGGAGGCGGTGTTCCACGCTCTGATCCGGCGCAACTACGGCTGCACCCACTTCATCGTCGGTCGCGACCACGCCGGGGTGGGCAGCTATTACGACACCTACGCCGCCCACCGCATCTTCGAGCAGTACGGGCGTGACGAGCTAGGCATCGAGATCCTGCGCTTCGAGCACGCTTTCTACTGCCGCGCCTGTGGCGGCATGGCGTCGACCCGGACATGCCCGCACCCGACCGCGGACCACGCGGTGCTGAGTGGCACCCGGGTGCGCGAGCTGCTCACCCTGGGTCAGCCCCTGCCGGCTGAGTTCTCCCGGCCCGAGGTGGCAGCCCTGCTGCGAGATGCCACCGAGAAGGTGGCCTGAGCTCATCGCCCTCCAGGAAAAGCTCCGCGGGGACCACCGCCGTGCCCCCCGCGGAGCTTTCCGTTGGCGTACCGTATGGCCCGTTGTGGCCACCTTCCATCTGACGCCGCCCCGATGGAGCTCAGAGTGGGGTCCCGATGACTGAGGCCGCCCGAGAGCGCCTGCGCATCCTGGTCGTCGACGATCACCGGGCCGTGGCGGAGGCCATTGCCATGGCCATCGACCTCCGCTCGGACATGCGCTGTGTCGGCATCGCCTCCACCATCGCCGAAGCTCGCGCCGTCTTCCTCACCGGCGCTCCGGACGTCCTCCTCACCGACGTCCGCCTCCCGGACGGCGACGGCGTCGAGGCCGCCCGGCGGCTCTTGGAGCTCAACCCGGAGCTCAAGATCCTGGTGCTCACCGCCTACCCGGATGTGGACGTCATGGCCCGGGCCGCGGCGATCGGGGCCTGCGGCATCCTTCCCAAGGAGAGCAGCATCAGCACCGTCCTCACCGCGCTCCGCCGGGCGGGCGAGGGCGAGATGACGGTGGAGGGCAGCGTGCTGAGCGCCCTGCTCAACCGCGTGCACCCCGACCAGCGCGCCGTGTCGCCGCCGACGGTCAGCCTCACCGATCGAGAGGCGGAGGTGCTCCGCTGGCTCAGTCAGGGGCTGGACCCGCAGACGATCTCACGCCGGCTGGGAATCAGCGTCCACACCTGCAGAGGCCACGTCAAGAGCATCCTGGCCAAGCTCCAGGCTCACAGCCAGCTGGAGGCCGTGGTCAAGGCGATGCGTCTCGGGCTGGTGCGAGAGGGCCCCCCTTGATCCCGCCCCGGTGGAGACGGGGGCCAGCAGCGCCCATGGCCGATTCCCGGAGCGCCGCGGGCGAGGCGGGGTCCGGCGCAGAGGCGCCCGGCTCGCCGTCAGCCGGCTTCCTCCAGGCAGAGGCCGGGACCTCCCCAACTTCGGAGGGCGCCACTCTCGCCTCGCTCCAGCATCTGGCTCTGGTCGAGAATCTCCAGCGCCTGATCCCACAGGCCGTGGAGAGCGCAGCCAAGCTTGCCCGCGCCGACTACGCCGCCCTCGCCCTCCTCCGGCCCGAATCCCCGGGCTACGGCGAGTACCACGAGACCGACCTCACCGGCGCGGTCACCCGCCTTCCATCAGAGGACCTTACTCAGATCTCCGTCCTGGAGGTGCTCCGCTCCGAGAGGCGCGCGATCGGGACCGGCGATCCGCGCCTGAGCTCCGCTTTGGACGCTTTCCCGCCGGGTCGCGCGCAGGCAGCAGCCTTCCTTGCGACCCCCGTCAAGGTCGGGGCAGAGCTGTTTGGTCACCTGCTGCTGGCCCGCGAGCGGCCGGAGAGCTTCTCCAAGGCAGATGCGGCGCTCGCAGGCGAGCTGGCTCGCGTGGTCGCGCTGGCAGCGCGCCGTCAGCGCGCCGAGGAGCAGAGCGTGCTGCTCCGGTCGCAGAACCAGCGGTTGGTACGCGCCAACCTGGCGCTGGTGCGTCAGCTCCGCCCCACGGGCGTCCTGCAGTGGCTCGTGAACGACCTGCGCACCGTGGCCGACGCCCAGGTGGCGGCGATCTTCCTGCTCGACAAACCGGGCGGCGAGGTGGGGAGCTTCGTCTATTCCGGCCTCACCGTGGGACACCGGAGCGGGATCGAGGCAGTGCAATGCGAGGCCACCGGCATTCTCGGCTTCGCGATGCACGCTCGCCGGCCGATGCGCCTGGACGACCTCCGCCAGCACCCCTCCCACCGGGGCTTCCCCCCGGGCCATCCCGTGCTCACGTCCTTCGTGTCCGCCCCGATCCTCCGCCAGCGTCAGGAGATCGGCCTGGTCTACGCGGCCAACAAACGGAGAAGCCCCGCCTTCACGGAACTGGACGAGCGGTTCGTGGACAGGGTGGCCGCCGAACTCGGACGCTCGCCCGGGATGCTCACCATCGATGCACCGGCGCCCGAGCTGGTGGATCGCATCGCCGCTGCCACCGGTGCCCTCCGCCGCGAGATGGAGGCGACCCGGTTCTTCCTCAGCAGCCTCTCCCACGAGCTGAGGGGGTCCATCAGCGGGATCATGGTCTCGTCTGAGTTGCTCGCCGACCGTTCGCTCGGGGCTCTCGAGGAGCCGCAGCTCCGCGCCCTGGGAGGGCGCATCCACGCGGTGGCGGGGAATCTCCTCGTCCTGGTCGACAACCTTCTCGACCTGGGGCGCCTGGAGGCAGGCCGGCTCGACGTGCGCCTCCAGCCCGTCGATCTCTCCACGGTCATCGACGAGGTCACCGGGGTGATCTCGCCACTGGCGGAGACGGCCCAGGTGACCGTCGAATGGCCGAACATCGCCCGCGTGCCGCGGGTCCTCGCCGACCCGATCCGGCTCCGCCAGGTCCTCGTCAACCTCTTCACCAACGCGGTGAAATTCACCCCGGCAGGCGGGCGCGCATGGCTGGAGCTCGAGCCCACCGAGAAGTCGGTCCGCTTCTCGGTGTGCGACACGGGACGGGGCATCCCGCCGGCGGAGACGGAGCGGATCTTCACCCCCTTTGCCCGGGGCGGGGATTCGGAGGTGCCCGGCGTCGGCCTCGGGCTGGCCATCTGCAAGCACATCGTGGAGCTGCACGGCGGCCGCTTGGAGGTCAGCAGCGAGCTGGGGGTCGGCAGTCGCTTCTCCTTCACCCTCCGCCGGTCGCGGGAGCCGCTTCCCCCACGGCTGCTGCGCGCTCCAGGCGGAGCGACGGTGGTGGCCGGCGCCGACGGCCGCCCGGCGGCGGTCCTGCTGGTCGAGGACGACCCGGTGAACCGCCAGTCCATTGGTGACGTGCTCACCGCGGTGGGGTATCGCGTGCGATCCGTCGGCACCCGGGCCGCGGCACTCGAAGCGATGGCGAAGAAACCCGCCGATGTCGTCGTCCTCGACGTGCAGCTGTCAGATGGCAATGGGCTGGAGATCGTCGGGTCGATGCGGTCGGCGGTGGATCGGCCGGTGGCGATCGTCGCGCTTTCCGCCGACCGCATCGGGAACACGGCGGAACGGGCCATGGCGGTGGGCTGCGATCGGTTCGGGCTCAAGCCGATCCCGGCGCGCGATCTCCTCGCTCTGGTGGTCGAGGCGCTGGAGGAGCGTCGCACCCTCTACGCCCCCATTGCTGCGCCCCCGGGCTGACGGCCGCATGACCTGAGGGCCCCCTTCCGGGATGACCTCGGTTGCGGCCTTCGACGAGAGCGCCCCCGGAGCGGAGAGCCCGAGGCTAGCCGAGAGCCCAGGTCAGGCCGGCTGCAGTATCGGTGAACGACGCCGGTGCCGCGATGACCGCGAAGCTGAGCCAGCCGGTGACGCACTGCCCGGGCGGGACCTCGGCCATCTGCAGCTCCGGCTGCTGTCCCTCGCCGATCAGCTCGAGGGTGTCCACAGCGGTGCCGCCCGGTTCGACGAGGACAAAGTCGTATGGAGTGACGGAGGTCGGGGCCGTACTGCCGGCGCAGACGCGCAGCTCGACGGCAGAGAAGGACGCTCCCGCCGCCGTGGGCCGAGCCGCGCCGGTGATCGACGGCAGATCGCCGACATAAGCGACCAGGGTGATCCTGCCGCCGTCGGAGGTGGTCTTGGTCTGCCCCAGGCCGATCCCACCGCCCGCGACCGGCGACGCTGAGCTGGTGGCAACCCCGGAGGGTGGGGCGGTCTTGACGGGCGCCCCTGCCGGGGTCGACGGATCGGGGGCATGGGCGGTGCCCAGGTGATATGCGACGAGCACCACGCCCGCGGCAGCGGCAACCGCCGCCACCCAGGGAACGGCTGCCCATACGCGCGGCCGCCGCGGCCGGCCGGCGGGCACCGGCTGCTGTGACGGCGGGCTCGTGGTCGATGGCGGTTGCGTAGCCGGGCTTGGAGGCACGGGCTGCTGCAAAGGCGGCCTGGCGGGCTCGGGCTGCTGCGCAGCCGGGCTGGCGGGCTCGGGCTGCTGCAAAGGCGGGCCGGCGGGCTCGGGCGGTTGCGGAACCAAGCTGGACGCAAGGAGCTCTTGCGGCGGCGAGGTGGCGGCCGTGGGCGATGACACGGATCTCTCAACAGCCAGGGGCTGATCCGCGCTGAGGAGCCATCCCTTCCGGGCTCGCCGGCGGGCGGGCGGGGCCTGGGGCGGAGGCGGCGCGGAGTGGCTCGCAACCGCGCGGCGACGGGCCAGCTGCTCCGATCGCGTGATCAGAAGATTCCTGCGCAGGTTGAATCCGATCTCGGAGATCGAGCCATCGGCTCGTTGCTGCTCGAGCTCCGCAAGCCGCGCTTCGAGCTCCTCGGGAGCGGACCCCTCCACCATCCTGCTCAATCATTGTGCGGCCCCAGGCGGGATGCGCCTACCACCCATATTGGGGAAGGTCAACGCCTCAGGTGGGGTCTGGTGCAGGGTGTACCGGCCACATAGCCTTATACCGGCGGCCCAAATCCGCCGACCTTCAGCGAGAGGGGACGGGAAGGGTGCCCTGGCAAGCGCCGTGGTCACGAGGGGGGGGCGACCTGGTTCGGGGGGGCCAAACAGGACCACGGCGCCAGGGCGTCCCGGGAGGGGGGGAAGCACGGGGCCCTTGGTCTGGCGACGGCTCGGTCCCAGCGTCGCCAGCACAGAAGTCGGTGGAGGCGAGGACGCGTGGAACAGCTCCGCGGATGGGCATGCCGCTGACCACCGGTCGGTGGGACGGACGAGAGCAGTCCGACCCGGCCCCAGTCGCCTCGGCCCGTCCACTCGGCGAGCTGCTCGTCCGCCGTGGCGCCACCAGCGAAGGCAGCGTCCGGTCGGCGCTGCGCCGCCAGCGCCGCGACAAGCGGCCACTCGGCGAGCTCCTCGTCGACGAGGGCATGCCGGAGGTGGAGATCGTCGGTGCCCTGGCCGAGCAGCTCGGCTACAGCTCGGTGGATCTCGACCAGATCGTCCCCGAGGATGACGCCCTCTACCTGCTGGACGCGACGACGGCTCGCACGCTGGGGGCCCTCCCCTTCCTCATCGACGATCTGGGCATGGTGCACTGCGCCATCGCCAACCCGGGAGACGCTGAGCAGGTGGCGGCCCTGGGGCGGGCGATCGATCAACCGGTGTTTCCCCGCCTGGCCGGCCGCCGATCCCTGGAGCGGGCGCTGGACCGCTACTACACCGTCCTTCACCGGGTCGACCGCGCGGTCCAGCGCGCTGTCGTCGACCGGCAGGAGGCCCCCACCGCCACGCTCTCGATCCCGCTGCGGGCCGACGCCCCGGTGGTTCAGATCGTCGACCTTCTGCTCACCCAGGCCCTGCGCGACCGCGCCTCCGACGTCCACATCGAGCCCCAGGCGGACCGTCTCCGCATCCGCTTCCGGATCGACGGCGCCCTTCACGACGTCAACTCGCTGCCAACCTCACTGGTGGGACCGATCGCGTCGCGACTCAAGATCCTCGCCGAGATGGACATCGTGGACCGCCATCGCAGCCAGGACGGTCAGCTGGAGATGACCATCGACGGGCGCCCCGTCGACATCCGCGTGTCGACGATGGAGACCATCTGGGGCGAGAAGGTGGTGCTCCGGCTGCTTGATCGCACCCGCTCTCTGGTCACCTTGCCCGAGCTCGGGCTGCAGAGCGGAGACCGGGAGCGGATGCACCGCCTCATCGACTCCCCCTACGGGATGCTGGTGGTGGCCGGCCCCACGGGGGCCGGCAAGACCACGACCCTGTACGCCGCTCTCAGCGAGCTGGACAGTGCGACGCGGAACATCACGACCATCGAGGACCCGGTCGAGTACCGATTCGAGAACATCAATCAGGTCCAGATCAACCGGCTGGCCGGGACCACCTTCGCCAACGGCCTCAAGGCGATCCTGCGCCAGGACCCCGACATCATCCTGGTGGGCGAGGTCCGGGACGTCGAAACCGCGCAGATCGCGATCCAATCGGCGCTCACCGGCCACCTCGTGCTCTGCTCGATGCACGCCGCCGACTCGGTGGGGGCCATCCACCGTTTCATGGACATGGGCATCGAGCCCTACCTGGTCGCCTCCGCGTTGATCGGGGTGGTTGCCCAGCGCCTGGTGCGGCTCGTCTGTGAGCGCTGCGCGAGCAGCGCACCGGCAACGCCGGCGGAGGCCGCCTTCTACGAGGCCGTCGTCGGCAGCGCCCCACCGGCGCGCCTGCCCCAGGCGGTGGGCTGCCCACGTTGCGCCGGGACCGGGTTCCGGAGCCGGGTGGGCGTCTTCGAGTGCCTGCAGGTCGACGACCCCATCCGGGAGCGCATCGTCGCCAGGTCCCACCACACCGAGATGGTCGAGGCTGCCGTTCAGAACGGCATGCACACCCTTCAGCAGGCCGGCTGCGACATCGCCGCCAGCGGCCGCACCACCCTCACCGAGGTGATGCGGACCGTGTACATCATCTGAGGCCGGCGACGATGATCCAGGCCGCATCCACCGAGCCCCGCCGGTTACAGCTGTACGACTACACGGCGGTCAACCCCGACGGGAGCGTGCTCAAGGGGATGATGGAGGCCTCCGACCCCGAGGCCGTCTGGCACGCCATCTCGGTGCGCGGGCTCCGGCCCACGGGGGTCCGGGCTCATTCCCACGGCCGGTTCGGCGGCTTCGTGGATCAGCTGACCAAGGTGAAGCTCCAGGAGGTGGTGGTCTTCTGCCGGCAGCTCTCCACCTTCGTCCGGGTCGGCATCCCCCTCACCACCGGGCTGGAGACGATCGCGGAGGGGGCGGGCAACAAGCGGATGCGCCAGGCCTGCGCCTCCATGGTCGCCGACCTCGAGCGTGGCGGGCTGCTCAGCACCGCCCTCGCTCGCCACCCCCAGGTCTTCCCACCGGTGCTCGCCGACCTGATCAAGGCCTCCGAGACCACCGGCCACATCGACGACACCCTGGTCCGATGCGCGGACCACTTCGAGCGCGAGCTGCAGACCAGGACCCGGATCCGGGGCGCGCTCATGTACCCGGCGATCGTCCTGTGCATGGCGCTGGCGGTCGCGACCGGGTTGGTCGTATTCGTCCTCCCTCAATTCAAGGTGCTCTTTGACCAGTACGGGGCCAAGCTCCCCCCCATCGCGAGCGCGCTGCTCAACCTCTCCTCCTTCATCTCCGGCAATGCCATGTGGATCCTCATCGGCCTGCTGGTGGCCGTCCTCGGAATCGGCTACTACGTGCGCAGCGAGGGAGGCAAGTACCGATTCAATCAGGTCCTGCTCCGGGTGCCCGCAGTCGGAGAGATGATGCGAGCGGCCAGCATCGAACGATTCTGCCGCGCCCTCAGCGACACCCTCTCGGCGGGCGTCCCCGTCGGCACCAGCTTCTCGGTGGTGGTGGAGAGCACACGCAACCCCGTCTACCGCCGGGCGCTGCGCGACGTCGGCGAGCAGGTCGCCATCGGCGAGAGCTTCTCCCGATCGCTGCGCAAGACCTCGCTGTTCCCCCCGCTCGTGGTCCAGATGGTCAAGGTCGGCGAGGACACCGGCACCCTCGACCAGCATCTCGCCGAGACCGCTCGGATGTACGACAGCGAGCTCGACAACCGCCTCAAGCGGCTGACCTCAATCGTCGAGCCCGTCCTGATTATCAGCGTGGGGACGATCGTCGGCCTGGTGGCGGTCTCGCTGATCCAGGCCATCTACGGCTTCGCGTCGGCGTTCAAGGGGTGACGGAAATGATCACCCCGACCGGACGACGAGACTCGGCCCGCTCCATCCGGCGCCGGAGATCCGGTCAGGCCGGCCTCACCCTCATCGAGATGGTGGTCACGCTCGCCATCATCTCCATCGGCGTGGTCGGGATCGCCTACGGCTTCTCCGCCGCCGTCCGCAGTGCCGGCTACGCGCAGGTGCAGGCTGAGCTCGACGCGGCGGCTCAGAGTGCGGCCGGCTACGTGCAGACCATTGACAGCTATCAGCCCTGCGCCACCACCACCACATATGCCCTGCCGGCACCGCCGCCCGAGATCACCTCGTCGGTGACGCAGGTGAGCGAGTCGAACTCTGCCTCCAACCCGGGATACACGGGCAGCGGGTGCGGAGGTCAGGTCGCTGACTACGGCGTGCAGGAAATCACGATCACGGTTTCGGACGGGTCCGACTCGGTGATTCGCGCCGTCTGGAAGGGTGACTCCTCATGAATCGGCCAACCAGGTCGCGCCCCGGGCAAGACGGGTTCACGCTCGTGGAGGTCCTGGTCTCCCTGGCATTGCTCAGCATCATCGGAACCGTGATGGGGGTCGTCTTCAGCGTGGGAATGAGCGCCATCCTCGCCCCTGGCGCGTCGCGCGACCGGCTCGTCTCCGCCTCGGACGCCATCGCCATCCAGCAGCTTCTCGCCCAGGATCTCGATCGCGCCACCTGCATACAGGTCCCATCGTCCGGCGTTTACGGGAGCTGCGCCAAGGAGAGCCCGAGCGCGCAGTTCGATGGACAGTGCACGAGCCTGTCGGAGCTGTGCGTCGAGTGGCCCGACCTGGCGACACCCAACCAGTGCGACATGGCGCTGTATGCGCTGTCACCGGTTTCCCGCTCGACTTGGTTCGGCGGCACCGAGGGCGGGACGACGACCTACCTGGAGACAGCGATCGTGAACCTGACCTCGGCCACAGCGGGGTCCTGGCCGATCGGTCTGGGCTTCGAGGTGACCAGCACCAACAGCCACTTGGCCAACCCCCCAACGCTCTCGTTCGACCTCCATCCTCTGGCAACTGAACCATGGCCGACCGATCCCGTGACCGACGCCGGTACCGGTCCATGCTGACCCCCCGGATCAGACGGCGCGGCGAGCGGGGTCAGGTGCTGATCATGGCCCTGGCGTTCATCGCATTCTTCGGCCTGATGACAACCGCGGTGCTCCAATTTGCGGACACGGTCGAGCTGCAGCAGGCTCAGAGTCAAGCGACAACCACCTTGCATGCCAATGCCGAGGGAGGCATGCTCCTGGCCGCACGGGCCGCCCAAGCTCGGGGCAGCTGTGCCGTGGGTTCGGCGGCCACCGTCACCATGACCAACACAGATACCGCCGCGTATGCCACCACCGCCTGCAACCCCGGCTCGACCGCCAATCTGCTCGCCGATCAGTGTGCCGTGTGCATCCTCGGTCAGGCGGGCAACACCCAGCCACTCACCGTCAACGGTTCTCTGACAGCCCAGGGACCGATCGCGGTCGACGGCTCTGTGACTCCCAACGGTGGGACCATCACCTCAACGGTACTCAGCTCCAGCGGCCCTCCGGGCTTCATTGGCTGTAGCCCGAACTGCGGGCAAAATCCAAGTCCGGCGACCGACTTCACCCCTGCCACCAGCGGCCTCACGGCTCCTGCATCGCCTGACGACGTCGATTTCCCCGGGGTGACCGCCCCCGCCAACTGCCCCAACACTTACACGGGCACCGCCGGCGGCTCAATTCCGCCCGGATGCTACTCATCCATCACCGTCGACTGCTCCACGGCGCCCAACGGGGTGTGCAGCTACGCCATGGGGCAAGGGACGTTTGTTCTCGAGGGCCCCTTCAGCATAGGGAGCGCGAGCGGCGGTGACACGAGCGTCAGCGTGGCAGCCCCGAATTCTGTGCTGCTCGCATTCGTCGAATACCAGGGGAACGCCGGCAGCCTGCTGATACGCAGTGACGGCAGCCTCAACCTCGACGGCGGTCCCCTCTCTGGCGAGGATGATGTGGCGCTCTACGTGGATCCGTCGGACACCTTCGGGCCGTTGGATGCCCTGAGGGTCGCGGGCGGCTCGCTCTCCGTCTCGGGGACGGTGGACGCCCCGGCCGCAAGTGTGAATGTATTCGGTGGCTCCGATACGGCACCACGTGGCACCCTCGAGATCGGACCCGCCGCACTCGATCCCGACTCCGGGCGGCTGATCGTCGGCAGCTTGACCGTCGGACAGTTCGGGACTGTCACCGTGACCGCTGCGCCACCAAACCCTGGCTACTGCTGGGTTTACCAGGACAACGTGACTGTCACGACCGGCGCGGGAACCGTCGCCGGCCAAGTGGCGGTCGAGAGTGACTGTTCGAGGGAGGCGAGTGTCGGAATCATCAGCATCAACTACGGCTCGTAACAGCGACGATCAGGGTCGTGCTCTCGCCGGTCCGGAGAAGAGACAGACAACTGCGCCAAGGGAGAAGAAACCATGAACAAGCTGCACAACCGCGTGGGACGCCATCGACGCGGGAGCGAAGGTGGGTTCACGCTCATCGAGCTGCTGGTGGTCATCGCGATCCTATCGGTGCTGGCCGCAATCGTGGTCATCAACGTGACGGGCGTCAAGAACAAGGGCAACTCGGCAGCGTGCGTGACCGATGTCGCGACGGTGCAGACTGCGGTCGACGAGTACATCGCCGCACAGGTCAACGGTGGCTTGGGCGTCTTCACCGGCGCTAGCGGAGCGCAGATCGACCCCACCACCCAAGGGGCCGCTCTGGTTCCGACCTACCTGAACTCAGCGCCGACGTCGTGCAGCTCCGCTGCGACTCAGTGGGGCAACATTGACGTGACGGTCAACAGCGGCGGCGACGTCGTGGTATCGGGCTCGTACTCGTAGTCCGTCTTGCGAACGGAAGGCGGGGGGCGGAACTGCCCCCCGCCTTCCACCGCGACGCGCCGCTTGATCAACTCGCGCCGGGATGAGCCGATGCCGGGACCAAGCCAGGCGAGCGAGCAGCCGCTACCGCCCCGCCAACGAGGGCAGCGGGAGAGCGTGAGGCTCCGACACGTCCGGGCGGTGGATCTCCTTAGGGTAGAGGGACACCGCCACGGCGTCCTCCCACTCGACGATGCCCTCGTCGATGAGCTCGTTGAGCGAGTGCTCCAGCGTCTGCATGCCCTCGTCCCGGCTGGTGGCGATGATGTTGCGGAGCTGGGCCGACTTGTTCTCCCGAGTGAGGTTCTTGACCGCCGCGTTGGCGATGAGGACCTCGAAGGCGGCGACCCGGCCGCCCTCCCGCATGGGCAGCAGCTGCTGGTAGATCACAGCCTGGAGGGAGGCCGCGAGCTGGACCCGGATCTGCTGCTGCTGCTCGCCCGGAAAGACGTCGACGATCCGGTTGAGCGCCTGGGTGGTGTCGTTGGTGTGGAGGGTGGCGAAGACGAGGTGGCCGGTCTCGGCGATGGCCAGCGCGATCCGGATGGACTCCAGGTCGCGCATCTCACCGATCAGCAGGACGTCGGGGTCCTGGCGCAGGCAGGCTCGGAGGGCGTCGGCGAAGCTCGGGGTGTCCAGCCCCAGCTCGCGCTGCTCGACGACGCAGCGGCGGTTGAAGTGGACGTACTCGATCGGGTCTTCGATCGTGATGATGTGCTGGGCGCGCGACCTGTTGATCCAATCGAGCATCGAGGCCTGGGTGGTCGACTTGGCCGCGCCGGTCGGTCCGGTGATGAGGATCAGCCCGCGGGGCAGCTCGACGAGCTTCTCCGCGACGGCGGGAAGCCGCAGCTCGCCAAAACCGGGAATCTGGCTGGGGATGGCGCGCAGCGCCACGGCGACCGATCCGCGCTGGTGGAAGGCGTTGCCCCGGACCCGGCCCCGGTCGGTCCACTGGAAGGAGAAGTCGACCGAGCCTGCCTCCTTGAGGGTGTGCCGGTGGTCGGCGCCGAGCAGCTGGTCGATGAGCTTGCGGGCCTGATCGTCGGTCAGGGCGCGCGAGGCCGCCGCCACCAGCTGGCCGTCAAGGCGCAGCGAGGGTGGGGCACCGGCACTGAGAATCAGGTCCGAGGCCCCCTGGTCGAAGAGCGCGTCAAGCAGTGGCTCGATGCGCAGGTCGAGCGCTTCCAGCATTCCCTGGCAGTATAGGCGCCCAGGCACTTATCCACAGGTCCGCACCGGGCTGTGCACAAACCGTGATCAATCGTCAAACCGCTCCCATTCCGCCCTGCAACGCCAGGTTCAGGGCAACCACCGCGAACCCGAGATGACCGCCGGCCTCGACGTGATCCTGGTCGTCTTCGGGACGCTGGCGGGCGCCGTGGCCGGGTCCTTCGCGGGGGTAGTGAGGGCACGGGGCTGGCGCGGGGCGGCCCGAGGCCGCTCCTGCTGCGAGGGATGCCACCGGGAGCTGCGCTGGTATGAGCTGGTGCCGGTCGCCAGCTACGCGGTGCAGTCCGGCCGCTGCCGCAGTTGCCGGGCTCCGATCGGGCGCGCCGCCCTCTGGGTGGAGCTCCTCGGTGCCGCCATCGGTGCCGGGCTATTCCTCGGCGTGGTGGGATTGGCAAGCCTGCCGACCCGCTGACCCTCCCGGGCTCCCTGCGGCCGGTGTCAGACCGGCAGGGGAACCTGGACCACGGTGGCGACGCCCTGGTGGACGGCCAGGCCGCGCAGCGGCACGGGCGCCCCGACCATGGAACGCTGGAGCCGGGTCCCCAGCAGGTCGCCCTGGGTGACCTGCTGCGGCTGGAGGCATCGTGCCCAACGGGAGAGCCGAGAACGTAGCAGAAGTTCGGTGGGTGATGCAACACACCCTTGTGGTAGTTGACCTGGATCGGTGACTGGCGTCAGCCGCCGGTGAGCTCCCGGACGGCGTTGACCGCGAGCCGGTCGACCCGCTCGTTGCCCGGGTTGCCGGCGTGGCCGCGCACGTGCTCAAAGGCGACTCGGGCGTCGACCAGCGGATCGATCCCCGGGAAGAGGTCCAGATTGGCGTGGCGCTTCCAGCGCCGGGTCAGCCAGTTGACCGCGCCCAGGCTGTCGGTGCGGACCACGATCCGCCAGCCCGGGTCGTCACCGATCCGGCGGCGGACGGCTCGGAGCGCCTCCCGGACGGCCTTGAGCTCCTCACGGTTGTTGGTGGTGGCCGGCTCCGCCCCCGCCGCCTCCTCGACGCCGCCATCGGGCCACTCCAGACGGTAGGCCCAGGCTCCCGGTCCGGGATTGCCAGAGCAGGCACCGTCGGTGTAGGCGACGACCGTCCCGGGTGGGGGAGGCGCCGAGGGGCCCGGCTCCGGACGGCTCACCGCACGACCACGCGGTCGCACTTGCTGCACTGGACGAGGCCGTCACCGGAGCGCACCTGGTTGGCCTCCCGGATGCCGAGCGGGAGGTGACATCCACCGCAGCTGTCCCCCTGCAGGTGCACGACGGCAGGCTTCCAGTGGGCCGCGACCCGCTCGTAGATGCGCACATCGCCGGGCAGGGCGGCGGCGGCGGATGCCGCGCGCACCTCGCGCAGCTCTCCGAGCTCAGTCCGCGCGAGGACAAGACGCTCCCGGCGCGGCGCCTCCTGGGATCCCCGCTCCGCCTCGCGCCCCGCGACCGCGGAGCGTGCGCCGGCCACGGCGGTCTCGGCGATCTCGCTCGCCTCCATGCACTCCAGGAGGCTCGCCTCGAGCTCATCGAGCCGCGGCTTGAGCGCCGCCAGGTCGCGCTGCATGCCGAGAAGATCCTGCGGATTGCGCACCGAGCCGTCGTAGAGGCGCTGCTCCAGGCTGCGCGCCCGCTGGCGGACGACGCTCAGCTCGCGCTCGACTCCCCGGCACCGCCCCTCGGCCCCCTGGCGATCGGCCTCGGCCGCTCGCTCAGCCGCGCGCAGCCGGTCCAGCTCGGAGTCCCCGGCAAGAGCCGCCTCCAGCACCGCGATCTCGGTCTGCAGCTGGGCGATCTCCTCGTCCGTGTCCTGCACGGCGAGGAGGTGCTCGCCGCGAGAGACGGCCCGCTCGCCGGCCTCTCCCCCGCCGGTCATGCCGCCGCCTCGGTGGAGACCCGGACGAGCGTTTCCAGACAGAGCTGGGCGGCCCCCGCGTCGAGCGCCCGCTCCGCTTCCTCCATGCCCGCCCCGATGCTGGGCACCCGCTCCGCCGCGAAGAGGGCGGCTCCGGCATTGAGGATTACGCAGTCACGAACGGGACCTCGCTCGCCGCCCAGGACCGAGCGCATGCGCGCCGCGTTGGCCTCGGCGTCACCGCCGGCGAGCGCCTCCGGAGGGGCGGCGGCGATCCCCAGGTGGGCGGGGTCGATGGCGGTCTCCTCGATCACGTCGCCGTTGACGATGTAGGCGTGGGAGGGGGCGTGGAGCATCAGCTCGTCGGTCCCGCCCGGCCCCGAGAAGACGATCGCACGCCGGAGTCCGAGGCGGCTCATCACGCCCGCCATCTTGCCGGCCAGCGCGTCGGACGGCGTGCCGATCAGCTGATGGCGCACGCCGGCAGGGTTGGCCATCGGACCCATGATGTTGAAGGCGGTGCGGATGCCCAGTTCGCGACGCACCGGTCCGACGTGGCGCATGCCCGGGTGGTAGACGGGAGCGAGCATGAAGCCGATCCCGGCCGCCTCGATGCAGCGGAGGACGCCCGCGGGGGGGAGCGAGATGGCCACGCCGAGGGCCTCGAGCACGTCGGCGCTGCCGCAGCGCGAGGACTGGGCCCGGTTCCCGTGCTTGGCTACGGGGAAACCGGCTCCGGCCACCACCAGGGCCGCCGCGGTCGAGATGTTGAAGGTGCCGGCGCGGTCGCCCCCGGTGCCGCAGGTGTCGACCGCGGGAGCCCGGAGGACCACCCGGAGCGCGTGGTGGCGCATCGACTCCACCATCCCGGTCAGCTCCTCGACGGTCTCGCCCTTGACCCGCAGCGCGGCCAGGAAACCCCCCATCTGGGCGGGGGTGGCCACCCCCTCCATGATCTCGTCCATCACCGCCCGTGCGGTCGCGACGTCGAGATCCTTCCCGTCGGCGACGCGGTTGAGAGCACCCACCAGAAACTGGGTCATGGCAGGCGCACGGTACCATCCCAACTGGAGTCGGCATCATGACGGCACGCGGCGACGCGCTCTTTGACCCTGAGGTGGTCAGCCCGTGGCGAACCGGCGAAGGCCGCCGGGGCGTGCTGCTCCTGCACGGCTTCGCGGGGACGCCGCCAGAGCTCCGCCGCCTGGGAGAGGCGCTCGCCCGCTGCGGATGGCGCTGCTACGGGCCGCTCCTCGCCGGTCACGGGACCACGCCGGAGGAGCTGGACCGGACCCGGTGGCAGGACTGGGCCGAATCCGCGCAGGCAGCGCTCGCCGAGCTGCGCGCCACGTGCGACGAGGTGATGGTCGCCGGCCAGTCGGGCGGGGGCAGCCTGGCCCTCCACCTCGCCGCCAACGACCCGGGGATCGCGGCGGTCGCCTGCCTGGCGACACCCATCTGGCTGGGCGGCTGGAGACCCCGGACGCTGCCCGTCCTCAAGCACCTGATCCGGTGGGATCGCCCCGAGGACGACGTCGACCTCTACCGCCTCGAGGGGGCGGCGGAGCTCTGGTCCTACGATCGCCGGTCGCTCAACTCGATCCACGAGTTCACCCGGTTGCTCGCCCAGGTTCGCGACGAGCTGCCCTCGATCCGCGCCCCGGTGCTCCTCCTCCATGGGGAGCGCGACCGGGTCATCGACCCGGCCAACTCCGCGGAGATCGAACGCCGGCTCCTCTGCAGCGCCGCCGTGGAGCGGCGCACCCTGCCCCGCAGCGGTCACGGCATCTCCGTGGACATCGACCGCGACCTCGTCAACCGGCTTGTTGCGGCCTGGTTTGACAGATTCTCGGGGGGAGCCGCCGCGGCCGCGCCGGCACCCGCTCAGGCCTCCGGGCTGGCGGCCTCGCCCTCCAGCAGCTGACGCAGACGCGCCGCGATGTCGTCGTCCAGGACGAAGTTGTCCGGCTGCCCGCCCTCGGGGAGGGGCCGGCGGCGTGGCGGAGGCTGAGCTCGCAACCGCGCATCGTCGTCCTGCGGCTCCCCGCGAACCTGGTTGCCGCAGCCCACGCAGCGGAGGACGCGCACCGACCGCCGCCCGCCCACGTACTCACGGTGAGAGAGGTGGAGCTCGCCGCCGCAGTGGGGACAGGTCCGCTGTGAGCGCATCGTCACCTGGAGTGGCAGCCGCGTGCCCGAAGACACTTCCCGGGTCCCATCACGCACACCTCATCTCGCTCCGTCACAGCGCATGGCACCGTCCTGGCGGCGCTTCACCGACGTCCACCAAGCCTCGCATCGCGCGTGACCCTGCGCCCGCCGCGTACGTTGCTCGCGTGGCCGGTCGCCATACCTGCGGAAAGCATACGAGGAGACCTACGAGGATGGACGCGAGGAGGCCCGAGCAGGTTGCGGCGAACGCCGCGGCGGCACTCGCCGCATAGTGGCACGGTGAGCGTGCAGTTGATCGATCGCCTGCGCCATGCCTTCGCGGCGCCCGCGCCAGAGGCCCCACCGCCGGCCGGGAAGCGCGAGGCGGCGGTCCTCATGCTTTTTGACCCGGCCCGCGACGGCCTCCCCCTCCTCTTCGTCCGGCGGTCCGAGCACCTCCGGCGCCACGCGGGCCAGATCGGCCTTCCCGGTGGCTCGCGGGAGCCCGAGGACGGCGATCTCGTGGCCACAGCCCTCCGCGAGGCGGACGAGGAGGTCGGCGTCGATCCGACCTGCGTCGAGATCCTGGGAGCGCTCCCCCCGCGCCTCACGCACCGATCCGATCTCTGGCTTACCCCGATCGCGGGGCTGCAGACGCGACCCTTCAGCGTGCGTGGGGACGGCAACGAGGTGGCGGAGTGGTTCTGGCTCCGGCTCGACGATCTGCTGACCGCACCCCATCGCGCCGAGAACTGGACGGCGGAGGGAGGCGAGCAGCGTCTGGTCCACAACTACGAGACCGGGGGACGGACGATCTGGGGGGTGACGGGCTGGATCGTCCACGATCTGCTGGAGCGCCTCGGAACCGGCTGAACCGTACTCCGGTCCGACCCGCGCTTCCTCAGCGGAGGGTCGGGTGGGGGACGAAGGGATTGCCCCGCATCTCCTCGCCGATGGTGGTCGCCGCCCCGTGGCCCGGGTGGACCACGGTCTCCGGAGGGAGGGCGTAGAGGCGATCCTGGATCGAGAAGAGCAGGCTCTCCCAGGAGCCACCGGGAAGGTCCGTCCGCCCCACGCTGCGCCGGAAGAGGGTGTCGCCCGCCAGCAGGTCGACCCCGACCAGGAAGCAGACCGAGCCCGGCGTGTGCCCGGGGGTGTGGAGCACCGCGA
>JBEKGP010000023.1:0-32698 GCA_050012735.1 Candidatus Dormibacteria bacterium | reverse complement strand
CGCGTCGATGATCGCCCAGAGCAGCAACCCCAGCCCGGCGGTGGAGAGCAGCGCACCGAGGACGTCGGGCCGGCCGGCCTTTGGGTTTCTCGAGTTGGGGACGAAGGGGAAGGCGAGGCCCAGGGCCACGGCCGCGATGGGTACGTTGATCAGGAAGACCGAGCCCCAGCTGAAGTGCGCCAGGAGCAGGCCTCCGATGATCGGACCGAGGGCTACCCCCGCTCCGGTGGTCGCCGCCCAGAGGCCAAACGCCCGCTGCCGTTCTCGGGGATCGGTGTACATGCTGGTGATGAGCGCCAGGGTGGAGGGCATGATCAGCGCTCCCCCCACACCCATGCTCGCCCGGGCCGCAATCAGCATGCCCACGGAGCCGGAGAAGGCGGCCCACGTCGAGCAGCAGGCAAAGCCCACCAGCCCGGCGATGAACGTCCACTTGCGGCCGAAGCGGTCGGCCACGCTGCCCGACACCAGCAGCAGGCCGGCGAATACCAGGACGTAGGCATCGACGATCCACTGCAGGTCCGTCGAGGTGGCGCCGAGGTCGCGCACCAGCGTCGGGAGGGCGACGTTCAGGACGGTGTTGTCAAGGGTGACGATCAGAAGCGACAGGCAGAGGACGCCCAGAGCCAGCCAGCGCCGCCGCGGCCGGACCGGCGAGGTCGTGGCCCCCCGGCTGCGGACGCCATCCCCCCCGTCCTGGACTTCATCCCCCCGGCCCGGGGCATCCACCACCCGGTTCGCAAGACTCACCTTCTTCATCCCTCATTAACGCATGGTTATTTGCGTTAGCATACCGGCCGGACACGGCTAAACGCAAATTGATAGCGATAAGGCACAAATAACGCAAGGCAAGTAGCGATAAGATGGCCACCATGGAGGTCAAGGCAGCGCGTCAACCCCTGCGCAGGACCGGGGGCAGGAGTGCCCGCGTCCGCGCTGCGGTCATCGAGGCCACCCTGGCCGCCCTCCTCACCCGTGGCCTCGACGACCTCTCGATCACCGAGATCGCCCAGCAGGCCGGGGTGCACCCCACGACCATCTACCGCCGGTGGGGTGGCCGGTCGAACCTGGCCCTGGATGCGGTCCTCAGCGGGACCGAGGCGGAGATCCCGCCCCCGGACACGGGCTCCCTTCGCGGCGACCTGCTCGCCGTCATCCGGGGGATCTTCCCCTTCCTCCGCACCCCCCTGGGGGAACTGCTGGTGCGCCTCGCCCTCCGGCGCGACCTTCCCGAGTACGAAGCCGCGCGGGGCGGCTATTGGGCCCAGCGGTTCCGGGCGGGGGCCGCTCTGTTCGAGCGGGCCAGAGCCCGTGGCGAGCTGCGCGCGGACGTGGACCCCGTCCTCGCCCTGGAGACCCTGGTCGGCCCCCTGTACGTGCGCATGCTGATGACCGGGGAGCCCCTCGACGACGCCATGCTGGTGCGTTGCGTGGACCTCGTCCTGGACGGCATCGCGGCGCGGCCGCGGTAGAGGCCGGCGGGTGAGGGCGGTCGTCCAGCGTGTGCGCCGGGCCCGCGTCCTGGTGGAATCGGGCGGACAGCAGGGCGACCCGAACGCCGGAGCCCGCCCGCCTGCCGTCGCCGCGCCGGAGACCCGGGTGACCGGCGAGATCGGCCCTGGCTTCTGCGTGCTGCTCTCGGTCGGTCCCGGTGACACCGAGGCGACCGCGGACCGCCTCGCCGAACGGGTTGCGCGGTTGCGGATCTGCGCCGACCCGGCGGGAAAGATGAACCTCGACCTCCATCAGACGGGCGGCGAGGTGCTGCTGGTCAGCCAGTTCACCCTGCACGCGGACGCCTCCGGCGGCCACCGCCCGAGCTTCCTCGGAGCGGCCCCGCCCGACCTGGCCCGGCGCCTCTACGAGCGGTTCGGCGTGACTCTGGCGAGCCTCGGACTGCCCGTCGCGTACGGCCAGTTCGGCGCCACGATGCAGGTCGAGCTGGTCAACGACGGCCCGGTCACGCTGGTCCTCACCAGCGGAGAGGATGCCTGGGCGGCCGACGCAGGCTAGGCGGGACAGCGCTCAGACCGGCCAGATCAAGGAGCGGCCGTCCGACGGGCCGGCTCCTCGCAGCATGGAGCTGACGCAGAGCAGCACGGGAATGAGCCCTGTCCGTCAGGAGGAGCGGCGCGTCCTCAGCACAGCCAACTGCTCCTCCTCGCCACCGCTCCCCGCGTAGCGGAGGAGTTCCGGCGGCCGTCCGCCGGTCCCCGCGGGGCTCCGGAAGCGGGACACGCGGAGGCGAAGAGCAGCCACTTCGGAGTCGCGGACCGGTTTGAGCACGCCGCCGTCGCGCAGCTCCTGGACCCGGCGGCGGAAGGTGCGCTCGCTCCCCTCCGGCCCGCCGTGGAGAGCCACGTAGAGCCGGAGCAGGTCGTCCCCGGTGAAGACCTCCCCGAGCAGCCCGACGGCCCCCGCCACATGTCGGGACTCGGAGCGCAGGTGCTCCAGGGCCGCCTTGAGGGCGGCGGAGTCGGGGGCGTCGAGCCTCAGGCCCCGGCCGGGCAGGCTCCAGACCGCGGGTCGGGCAACCTCCGCATAGGGGACGGTGGCATAGTACCAAGCGGTCACGGCTCGGGCGCGGCCACCCGGGGCGTCGTCGAGGCCGACCAGATGGAGGCGGCCTCCCCGCCCCTTGCGGCCGGTCTCCAGCCGCATGCCGGCCTCCTCCACAGCCCGCGCCCCGGCCGCTTCGAAGGTCTCCCGGGCGTCCAGCTCGGCCTTGGGGAGCCCTTGCCGCAGGGTGAGGACGTGGAGCGCCCGGTTGGCCGCCGTCTCGGGGCTCGGGTCAAACCCGAACACCGCCACGGTCACCCCCAGGGACGCCTGCGCCTTGGCCATCGCCGAAGAACCTCCGTCGTTTCGGGCGATGATGACACGAACTTGGCGCTCCCGGAGCGTCTTGTGGCGGCTTCGTTGCGGCGGGCGGTCCTGGCCGATCGGCGCCGGAGGCGGGCCGCCCTCCCCAAAGGGGCGGCGGTGGGCGGAGCAGGACTCGAACCTGCGGCCTTCTCGGTGTAAGCGAGACGCGCTAACCAGCTGCGCCATCCGCCCCGGACCCCGACTCTACTGCCGCCGACGGAGCGAGGAGCGAGGAGCCGAAGGCTCAATCGCTCCGAGCGGAGGACCCGGCAGTACGCGCAGCGACTAATGGCTGCGGCCCGCGGCCACCTCCCGAACCCCACCCGCCTCATCGCCAACCAGCACGAGATCGGCCATCCCCAGGAAGAGGCCGTGGCCGACCAGGCCGGGCACCGCATCCAGCCGGCCGGCCAGACCCTCGGGATCGGAGATCAGATCGAAATGACCGTCGCCCAGCAGGTTGCCCGAGTCGCTGATCTGGGGCCTGCCCTCGGCGTCCAGGCGAAGGCTGAACGGGGCGCCGCACGCCTCCAGGGCCGCCAGGGTGGCGTCCGATCCGAACCGGAGGATCTCGACGGGGATCGGCCCCCGGAGCTGGGCCACCATCTTGCCGGCGTCGGCGACCACCACGAATCGCCGGGCGGCGACGGCCACCAGCCGCTCCCGAACCTGAGCCCCTCCACCTCCCTTGATGAGGCGGGACTGCGGGTCGATCAGGTCGGCGCCGTCGACGGCGAGGTCGAGCCCCCGGCGGTCAAGCTCCACCAGCTCGATGCCGAGCTCTCCGGCGAGGTGAGCGCTCGCCTGGGAGGTCGCGACCGCCTGGATGCGGAGCCCGGATCGCACCGCCTCCCCGGCCGCCACGATGAACCAATGAGCGGTGGAGCCGGTGCCGAGGCCGACCCGCATGCCATCCCTCAGCAGCCGGGCGGCGGCCCGCCCCACCGCCTCCTTGGAACGTTCGGCACTCATGATCGCCAAGGAGCCTAGCAGTCCGGGGCGCCCCTGGCAGCGCGGACCACCGCCCTGGCGACGAACCGGCCCATCGCCAGCACCGGAACCGGCGCACACCAGGGCGCTGAAGCCCGGGTCAGGAGACGAGCCGGCCCTTCAGCCGCATCTCGTCGCGACCTGGCAGGCCGCCGAGCGGCTGGCGCATGAAGCGCTCCTGGGCCGCGAAGATCGCCTCCACCAGGTCGGCGGAGTTGGCCTCCGGGGAGACCGGCACCCCGCGGCGGCGCAGCTGGGCCATCACCCGCGGCGGCAACGGCTGGCCGCGCAGGTTCATCTCCTCGATCTCGATCAGAAGCCCGTCGAGCTCGCAGAGGACCTCACGCCGGCGAGAACGGTAGGTATCCGTCTCGGGAGCCCACTGCAGCTGGTTGAGAACTCGGTTTCGGACGAAGGTGGCCATGACTGCTCCCTGGACCGCCGCCTGCCCGGTGGATGGTGGGATGTGGGGGTGAAGTCATCCGGGTGGTTTGACGTTCCAAGTTGCGATGGTATCCAAGCAGACGGTGCTTGGCTAGTGGTTTGGCCGCATTGGCTCGGAACTCGTCAGGATCGGCGAGAACTCGACGACCATCCGGCGGAGGGTGGGATCGGCCTCCGACAGCGATCCGCCCAGTGCCTTGGCCAGCGCCATCGCCAGGTCGTCCGCCACCAGCGCGGGGGTGAGACCGGCGGCGCCCTCCCTCTCCAGTGAGGTGACGCCGACGTGCGCGATCCCACAGGGGACCACGTGCGTGAACCAGCCGAGGTCATTGCAGACGTTGAGCGCGACCCCGTGCTGGGTGACCCCGCTCGCCAGCTTGACCCCGATGGCGGCCAGCTTGCTCGGGCCCACCCAGGCGCCGGTGTAGCCGGGCCGGCGGACGGCGGTGACGCCGTGGAGCAGCGCGGTGGCGATCAGGGCCCCCTCGAGCGCCCGGACGTAGGCGATCACGTCCCCCCGTCCCGGGGTGCCGGGGATGGGGAACGCATCGGCGAGCCGGACGATCGGGTAGGCGACCAGCTGGCCCGGCCCGTGGAAGGTGACCGAGCCGCCCCGATCGACCTCGACGCACTCCGCTCCGAGCTCGCGGAGAGCCGGGGGGCCGGCTCCGAGGTGGGCCTCCTCCGCGTTGCGGCCCACCGTGTAGACGGGTGGGTGCTCGAGGAGGAGGACGCAGTCGTCGATCTCCCCCGCCGCCCGAGCCGCGGCCAGCCGCCGCTGCAACTGCCAGGCCTCCTGGTAGGGGACGGTTCCCAGCCAGAGCCGGCGCAAAGGCCGGGAGACCTCCGCCATCGGACCCGGCCGCCCCGGGCCCAAGCTGGGCCGCGCGCCCGGCGAGACGCCCATCCCCGTTCAGACCGCCGCGGCGGCCACCACCTGGCCGGCGGCGTGATAGCTGGAGCGGACCAGTGGCCCCGATTCCACGTGGGCAAAGCCGAGATCGAGGCCATATGCCCTCAACTCGGCGAACTCATCCGGGTGCCAGAAGCGGATCAGCGGGTGGTGCTTGAGCGACGGCCGGAGGTACTGGCCGATGGTCACGATCTCGACCTGGTGCTCGCGGAGGTTCCGGAGCAGGCGGTGCACCTCGTCGACATCCTCCCCCAGGCCGACCATCAGCCCGCTCTTTGTCCGCACCCGGGGTGCCATCTCCTTGGCGGCGCGGAGCACGGAGAGCGAGCGCTTGTACCCGGATTTGGGCCGCACCCTGGGATAGAGGCGAGCCACCGTCTCCATGTTGTGGTTGAAGATCTCCGGTTCCTCGGCGACCACGGCCCGCACCGCATCGAGGTCACCCTGGAAGTCGGGGGTCAGCACCTCCACGGTCGTTCCGGGCGCCCGGCCGCGGATCTCCCGGATGGTGGAGGCAAAGATCGAGGCACCCCCGTCGGGCAGGTCGTCGCGGTCGACCGAGGTCACCACCGCGTGGCGCAGGCCCATCCGGGCGACCACCTCCCCCACCCGACGCGGCTCGTCCGCATCGACGTCGCCGCCCCGGCGGCCACTCTTGACGGCGCAGAAGGCGCAGGCGCGGGTGCAGGTGTCACCCAGGATCATGAAGGTGGCGGTGCCGGAGTTCCAGCACTCGCCGAGGTTGGGGCAGCGTGCCTCCTCGCAGACCGTGACCAGCTGCTTCTCGCGCATCAGCGAGGAGACCTCGGTGACGCCGGCACCGACGGGGGCTCGGACCGTGAGCCACGGCGGGCGCCGATCCACCCCCTCGGGGAGGAGCCGCTGCCAGGTCGGCCGGTGGTCGGGGCTCCGGGCCGGAGCGGTCGGGCTGCCCACGGGCACGAGCGGGATCTCCTGCATGACCTGCCGCCACGTTACCCCACCCGGCCCGTCGCGCGGCTGCCCCTCCCTCTCCAACGACGCAACGCCAAGCGCACAATCCTGGGTGATGGCCACTGTCGGCGTCCCCGTCAACGAGCCGGCCCGGACCTACCCGGCCGGTTCGGCCGAGCGGGCTCACCTTCAGAGAGCCCTCGCCGAGCTTCAGACCTCACCCCGCTTCCTACCGATGCACATCGACGGACTGCCGGTCGAGGGCTCCGGCGCCGGCTTCACGGTGCGCGCACCGCACCGGCACGCCCAGGAGCTGGGGCACCTCCACCAGGCGACGGTGGCGGATGTGGAAAGCGCCGTCGACGCCGCCCTCCGGGCCGGCCGGGACTGGTCGCACGCCACCCTCGAGGAGCGTGCCGCGGTCTTCCTCCGTGCCGCCGAGCTGCTCTCCGGGGCCTGGCGCGACCGGGTCAACGCGGCGACCATCCTGGGCCAGAGCAAGTCCGTCCAGCAGGCTGAGATCGACGCCGCCTGCGAACTGATCGACTTCTGGCGGTTCAACGTCCACTTCGCCTTCCGGCTCCTGGAGGATCAGCCGATCAGCCCGAGCGGGGTCTGGAACCGGACCGAGATGCGCCCCCTCGAGGGGTTCGTGGTCGCGATCACCCCGTTCAACTTCACGTCGATCGCGGGCAACCTGCCGACGGCGCCCGCGCTGATGGGCAACGTGGTGATCTGGAAGCCGTCGGTGACCTCGATGCTGGCGGCCAGCGCCATCATCGAGCTGCTGGAGGAGGCGGGCCTGCCTCCCGGGGTCATCAACATGGTGACCGGCCACGGTGCCGGCGCCCTCGACAGCGCCATCTCCCACCCCGGCCTGGCGGGGATCCACTTCACCGGCTCGACCGAGACCTTCCGGGGGCTCTGGCGCCAGGTCGCCGGGCACCTCGGCACCTACCGCACCTACCCGCGGCTGGTCGGCGAGACCGGAGGCAAGGACTTTGTCCTCGCCCACGAGAGCGCCTCCCCGGAGGCCCTGCTGGTCGGCCTGCTGCGCGGCGCCTTCGAGTACCAGGGCCAGAAGTGCTCGGCGGCCTCCCGCGCCTACATCCCCCGCCGCCTCTGGGAGGAGCTGCGGGGACCGCTCGCCCGGGAGACGGAGGCGATCCCGATGGGCGACCCCTCCGACTTCTCCAACTTCATGGGGGCGGTCATCGACGAGCGCGCCTTCCGCAAGCACGAGGCGGCGCTGCAGGCGGCCGCCCAGGACCCCGCCCTTGAGATCGTCGCCGGCGGCACCTGCGACGCCAGCACCGGCTGGTTTGTCCGGCCCACGATCATCGCCACCGAGGATCCCCACCACCCCTTGCTGGAGCGGGAGCTGTTCGGCCCCATCCTCACCGTCCACCCCTACGACTGCGACTGGGAGACGGTGCTCCGACTGGTCGACGAGACCTCGCCGTACGGGCTGACGGGCGCGATCTTCGCGACCGATCGGCGGGCGATCGAGACCGGGATGCGCGCCCTCCGGCACGCCGCCGGCAACTTCTACGTCAACGACAAGCCGACCGGGGCGGTGGTGGGCCAGCAGCCCTTCGGTGGGGCCCGCCAGAGCGGTACCAACGACAAGGCCGGATCCGCGCTCAACCTGCTGCGCTGGACGTCGGCGCGCTCCATCAAGGAGACCTTCGTCCCCGCCACCGACTGGCGGTATCCCCACATGGAGCCGGACTGACCGCCCTCGGCGGTCGGGTGCCCAGCACCCACCCCACTGCCTTCAGAGCCGTTTTGGACTTTCATGTCCCAAACCGGTCTGGGCACACACCGGGACCGGCACCGGGCTCGACTCGCGTCGCGCCACCGGGCGCGGCCGGCGACCGGCCGGGCCGGGTCATCCCAGGGAGCGGCGGACGTACTCCTCGAAGGTGTTGGGCGAGCGGCCGAGCAGCCAGCCGAGGACGTTGGGATTGCCGGTGATCCCGTACCGCCCGTAGTGGTCGAAGAGCCGGCCCATGGCGTCGCTCCGCCAGTCGTCCTCCTCGGAGGGCGGCGAAGCGACGACCCCGGAAGCGGATCCGGCAGTGAAGGCATGGGTGAGAGGGACGTACTCGGCCGTCACCGGGCGCCCTGAGATCGCACCGATGCTGGCGGCGAGCTGGCGCGCGTCGAGGTAGTCGTCGCCGCAGAGCTCGTAGGTGGCGTAATGGTGCCTGGGGTCGGTGACGACCAGCGCCGCGACCTCGCTGACGTCCTCGAGGTCCACGTGCGCGAGCGGGGTCTCGAGTGCGTACGGCTGGGTAAGGACACCTCTCTCCACCACCCGCCTCACGTCGATGTTCTGCATGTAGTGCATCGGCTGCAGGATGGTGAAAGGGATCCGGGAGAGCAGCACCGTCCTCTCCACCGCCAGCTTGGCCTGATGGTTGAGCAGCGGCTCGAGCTGGGGATGGGTCACCGAGAACTGCACGAAGTGGGAGACCCCCGCCCGGCGAGCGGACGTGACGACCGCATGCCCCATCTCGGCCTCGCGCGGATGCATCGGCGGCCCGATGTGGATCACGGCCTCGACACCGTCAACCGCAGCCGCCACGGTGCGCGGGTCGAGCATGTCCCCCGCGAGCGTCTCCGCCGCTCCGAGGTCGGTGAGTCGCGCCACGCCCAGAGCGACGTCGAAAGCGCGGACCGCGTGCCCCCGCCGGACCAGAGCGGGGATGAGACTGCGGCCGGTGCGGCCGGCGGCGGCGGTGACCAGGATCACGTGGTGGTCCCCTGGTCGGCGGGCGCCGCCGGCCCCGGCGCGGCACCGCCCCATCCCGGAAAGGTCGGCATCGGTCGGGCGAGACCGCCGGCCCAGGGATCGTCGCTACCCGGGACGACGGGCCGGGGCGGGTCCCCCACCATCAGGTGCGCCTCCCCGCTCTGGATGGCGAAGGCGATGGTCGCAGCGACCAGCTCGGGCGGATCGGCCGGGAAGCTCCGGGGTGCGCCGGAGATATGACCGGCCCGGAGGCTATGGTGAAACTCGGTGGCGGTCACCCCCGGGTACACCACCGAGACCGCGACGAGGGAGTCGGCGAACTCGATCCGTCCGATCTGGGAGAGGAGGTTCAAGGCCGCCTTGGTGGCGGAGTAGCCGCCCAGGCCGGGGAAGAGCCGCAGCGATGTCGCGGAGCTCACGTTGACGATGGCGCCACCCCCCTGGGCGCGCATCGAGGGGATCACCGCCTGCATGGCGATCAGCGGAGCGATCACGTTGAGCTCGAAGACGGCGCGGAGGTCGTCGGCCCTGAGCTCCAGGAGGGGCACGTGCAGCCCCTGGCCGGCGTTGTTGACCAGGACGTCAACCCGCCCGTGGACGTCGAGGCAGCGCCCCATTAGGTGCGCCAGCTGGGCCGAGTCGGTGACATCCGTGGGAACGGCCATGGCCCCGGGCAACTCGGCGGCCAGCGCCTCCAGCCGGTCGGCCCGCCGGGCGGCGAGCACTACGCGCGCTCCGCGCTCCGATAGCAGGCGGGCGGTGGCGGCACCGATGCCCGACGAGGCCCCGGTCACGATAGCCACGGAACCGTCGATCTTCATCAAGTTCTGAATGCTGCGCCGGAGGAGAGGCCGACCAGGTAGACCACCACGATGATCAGTGCCACCGTCATGACCAGGCCGGCGTACCACCGCCAGCCGCGAACCCGCATCAGAGCAGCGTAGCGCCCTCGTCCAACCCTTCGAGCTGCTCCCTGACGTCCTGGAGGAAGCGGGCCGCCTGGAGGCCGTCGTTGATCCGGTGATCGAAGCTCAGGCCGAGATTCATGATCGGGCGGATCGCGATCATGTCGTCAACGACGACCGCGCGCTTGACCACCGCGTCCATGGTGAGGATCGCAGCCTGGGGCTGGTTGATGATGGCCTGGGTCATCACCGTCCCCAGCGCCCCGGTGTTGTTGAGAGTGAAGGTACCGCCCTGGATCTCGTCGAGCTTGAGCCGGTTGGCGCGGGCCCGGTTGCCGAGATCTGCCATCGCCTGGGCCAGGCCGGCGATGCTCAGGCGGTCGGCGTTGCGCAGCACCGGCACCACCAGGTTTTCCTCGAGGGCAACGGCGATGCCGAGGTTGATGTCGTGCTTGAGGACGAGCCCGGCCTCGCTCCACTGGGCATTGAGACTGGGCCGGCGCCGCAGCGCCTCGACCACCGCCCGGGCCACGAAGGGGAGGTAGGTGAGAGAGATCCCATAGCGCTCGCGGAAGGCGGCCTTGCCCGCCTCGCGCAGCCGCACCACCCGGGACATGTCGACCTCGACCATCAGCCAGGCGTGAGGCGAGGTCTGGCGGCTGCGGACCATGTGGTCGGCGATCGCCCGCCGGACCGACGTCATCGGCAGCAACTGGTCGCCCTCCTCCGCCGATGCGGAGGGCGACGGCGGCGCGGTGGCAGCCGCGGGGACGGCCGCAGCCACCGGGGCGGCGGCAGAGGCCGGAGCGAAGCCCGCTGGAGCCGGGGACGGCGAGGTGGACCCGATTGCCGGTGCTGCGGGTACCAACGGTCCGGCGGCGCGAGCGGCCTCGTCGCGTCTCTGGACGTGGTCCAGGACGTCCTTCTTGGTGACTCTGCCACCGATGCCGCTCCCCTGGATCAGCGAGAGATCGACGCTCTGCTCGCGGGCGAGCATCCGCACCGCCGGGGTCACGTGCTGATGGGCGGCACCGTTGGCGTCGGTGGCGGGGCTCGCCGCCGGGGAGATCGCGGGAGCGGGCGGGGCCGTCGCGGCGACGGCCGGCGCGAGCGGCGCCGTGGCAGGCGCGGGGGCCGCTGCGACGGGGACCGAAGCGGGAGCGGTTGCCGGCTCGACGGCGAGTCCGGTGCCGGCCACAGCCGGGCCGGATGCGGCGGAAGCCGGGGCGGCAGCGGCCAGCGGTGCTTCGACAGCAGCCACCGGAGCGGCGGCAGGCGCCGCCGGAGCCGCGGCCGGCACCTCGGGGGAGGCCCCGGCACCCTGGTCGATGGTGCAGATCGGCTGCCCGACGCTGACCACCGACCCCTCCACGGCGATGATCTCGCCGAAGATGCCGTCGCTGGGGGCGGGGATCTCGGCGTTGACCTTGTCGCTCGCCACCTCGGCGATCGACTCGTAGCGAGCCACCGGCTCGCCAGGCTTCTTGAGCCAGCGGGCGATGGTGCCCTCGGTGACCGACTCACCGAGCTGAGGCATGCTGACCGTCAGTGCCACAGGTTGAGCTCCCTCGCTAGGTGTAAGGAGATGGTTCAGTACTCCGCGAGGCTGCGGAGCTTGCTCTCAAGCTTATCGACGTCCACCAGGTAGGCGTCCTCCAGGGGCTTGGCGAAGGGCATCGCGGGAACCTCGGGCCCGCCGATGCGCATCACCGGAGCATCAAGGTACTCGAAACACTCCTCAGCGACGATGGCGCTGACCTCGCTGCTCACTGACACGGCCAGGTTGGCCTCCTGGGCGATCAGCACCTTGCCGCACCTCCGGGCGCTCTCCACGATCCCCTGGCGGTCGAGGGGTCGGAGGGAACGGAGGTCGACCACCGAGACGGAGAAGCCGTCGGGAGCCAGCCGCTCGGCGGCCTGGACGGCGGTGTCGACCATCAGGCCGTAGCTGAAGATGACGATGTCGCGGCCCTCGCGGACCACCCGGACGCGGTCGAGGGGCACGGTGTACTCGTGATCGGGGACCTCGCCCCGGATCGAGCGATACGCCTTCTTGTGCTCGAAGTAGAGGACGGGGTCGGGATCGCGGATCGCCGCCACCAGCATCCCCTTGGCGTCGTAGGGGTTGGAGGGCACTACCACCCGCAGACCAGGCACGTGACAGAAGAGCGCCTCCAGCGACTGCGAGTGGTAGAGGGCCCCATGGACACCGCCGCCGAAGGGGGCGCGGATCACGAGCGGCATGTTCCAGTCGTCGTTGCTGCGATAGCGGATCTTGGCGGCCTCGCTGACGATCTGGTTGATGCCCGGCAGGATGAAGTCCTGGAACTGGATCTCGGCGATGGGGCGCATGCCGTTGAAGGCGGCGCCGATGCAGACGCCGACGATGCACGACTCGGCGAGCGGTGAGTCCATCACCCGCCATTCCCCGAACTCGCGCTGCAATCCCTCGGTGACCCCGAAGACGCCACCCTTGGCCCCGACGTCCTCGCCGAAGATCATGACCCGGTCGTCGCGCCGCATCTCGTCGCGCATCCCCTCCCGGATCGCCTCCAGGTAGGTCTTGACGGCCATCAGGCATCCCCCAGAACGTGGAGAAGGACACTCTCCGGCTCCGGATCGGGAGCCGCCTCCGCCTCAGCGGTGGCGGCGTCGAGCTCGGCCAGCAGCTCGGCCCGCATCGCCTCCTCGTCCCTCACGGAGAGCACCCCCTGCTCGCCGAGCCGGGCGGCGAAGCAGCTCAGGCAGTCAAGGGTCCGATCGGTCGCCAGAGCCTCAGCGCTGCGGTAGCGGCGCTGATCGTCGTCGGAGCTGTGCGAGGTGAGGCGCGGCACCTTGGCGTCGATCAGGGTCGGCCCCTGGCCGGCCCGGGCTCGGGCGACCGCCTCGCCGCACACCAGGTAGCTGGCCACCGGGTCGCTGCCGTCCACCACCACTCCGGGGATGCCGTAGCCCGAGGCCCGGTCCGAGACGTCGGCGGTGGGCATCTGCTTGGCCGTCGGCACGCTGATGGCGAGGCCGTTGTCCTCGACCACGAAGACCACCGCGAGGCGGTGGGTGGCCGCGAAGTTGAGGGCCTCGTGGAAGTCGCCTTCGCTGGTCGCCCCCTCCCCCGTGGTCACCACCGTGACCGCATCCTCCCCCCGGATCTTGGCGGCGAGCGCGATCCCGGCGGCGTGGATGAACTGGGTGGCTACCACCGAGCCGGTGGTGATGATCTGGAGCCTCCGGCAGCCGAAGTGGGCGGGCATCTGGCGACCGCCGGTGTTGGGGTCGTCGGCCTTGGCCAGGGCCGCAAGCAGCTGGTCGCGCGGGGTCATCCCGAGCACCAGCGTGAGGGCCAGGTCCCGGTAGTAGGGAGCGACCCAGTCGTGACCGGGACGGACGTGCATGCCCAGCGCCACCTGGATGGCCTCCTGGCCCATCCCTGAAACCCAGAAGCGGGCCAGGCCCTGGCGGTTGAGCAGCCAGATCCGCTCGTCCAGCATTCGGGAGCGGAGCATGTGCCGGTACATGGCCCGCAGGGTGTCGGCGTCGATGCCGGCGATCGATCGCGCGGCCCGGTTGGCGACGACCACTCTCTCTCCTTGGTCAGGCTCCCCACCTGACGAACGCAGCTTCCAATGCGGTTGACGCGCCCTTCAGCGGGCGAGGACGGTGACATCTATCGAAGCCGTTGTTGAGCGCACGGTTTCGGGGCTCAGATGTGGATGGCCTCGCCCGAGGCCGCGAGCGCGGCCTCCATGAGGATCTCGCTGACGGTGGGATGGGGGGCGATGGCCCGGCCCATCTCGAAGGGGGTGGCCTCCAGCAGGCCGCCGAGGGCCGCGGCGTAGATCAGCTCGGTGACCTCGGGGCCGATCATGTGGACCCCGAGGATGGTGCCATCGGCATCCGCCACGATCTTGCAGAAGCCGCGCTCGCCCCAGATGATCGAGCGCCCGTTGGCGGTGAGCGGGAAGACCCCGACGCTCACCTCGTGGCCGGCCTGGCGCGCCTCGTCCTCGGAGAGCCCGAGCGAGGCGATCTGGGGAGTGCAATAGGTGGTCCGGGGGACGAGCAGGGGGTCCAGGGGATGGGGGTGGCCCCCGGCGATCACCTCGGCGGCGATGATCCCCTCGTGGCTGCCCTTGTGGGCCAGGAGAAAGCCGCCGATCACGTCGCCGATGGCGTAGACGCCGTCCTGGGCGGTGCGCAGATCGGCGCCGGCCCGGATGAATCCGCGCTCCAGCTCGACCGTGGTGGTCTCCAGGCCGATCCCCTCGGTGTTCGGTGAGCGCCCGACGGCGACCAGGAGCACCTCGGCCGAGATCCTCTCCTCCTTGCCGCCGTGGGCGACGGTGACCGACACGCCGCCCTCATCGCGGCGGATCGAGCCGAGGTCCAGCCTGGCTCCGACCAGGCAGCGGATGCCCCGCGCCTCGAAGTGCTTGCCCAACTCGGCGCCGATCGCCCGATCCTCCAGCGGCACCAGGCGATCGAGCATCTCGACCACGGTCACCTCGGCCCCGCAGCTGCGCCAGAAGGAGGCGAACTCGACACCCACCGCGCCGGCACCGAGCACGATCGCCGAGGCGGGGACGTGGTCGAGGGCGAGGGCGTGGTCGGAGGTCAGCACCGCCTGGCCGTCGGGCTCCGCGCCCGGGACCTGCTTGGGGCGGGACCCGGTGGCGATCACAACCGCACCAGCCTCGACCAGGACGTCGCCGCTCTGCCCGCCGGCCACCCGCACCCGGCGCGGGCCGTCGAGCCGTCCCCGGCCGCGGACAACCTCTATGTGGTGCTTCTTCATCAGGAACTCCACCCCGCGGTGGAGCTGGGAGACGACCTGGTCCCGGTTCTTCCCCACCTGGGCGTAGTCCAGCTCGATCCCGCTGACCCTCACCCCGAGGCGCGCGCCCTGGCGCGCCTGGTCAAGGACGAAGGCCGACTGGAGCAGCGCCTTGGTGGGGATGCAGCCACGGTGGAGGCAGGTACCTCCGAGCTTGTCCTCCTCCACCGCGGCGGTGGTGAGACCGAGCTGGGCGGCGCGGATGGCGCCCACGTACCCACCCATGCCACCGCCGAGAAAGACGACATCAAAGCTGCTTGCCATCGTCTCGGCAGTATATTCAGGCGGACGTGAGCGGCCACCGATGAGCCCTGTGGTGATCGTGCTGGTCATGGTCGGCCTGGTCGTCGGGGTCGGCGTCGGCTATGACGCCGAGCGCTGGGGACGCAACATCAACGGCTGGAGCCTGGCCGGAGCCGTCTTCAGCGTGGTCGCGCTCGGAGCCTGGCTGGCGGTGCGCCACCGAGAGGCCGAGCGCCGCCGGGCCGCCGCTCTGGCGCTGCCGCCGGGGATGTGGCGCTGGCTCCGAAACCGGCGCCACCCGGAGCCCGTAGCGACCGACTGAGCCGCCCGCTACCCCCGAGCGATCGCCAGAGCCGCCTGCAGCTGGGGGTCCTGGGAGGGATCCGCGGATTCCGCCTCGAGGGTGAAGAGGTCGCTGGGGCTGGGCAGGCTCACCACGTCGTGGGGGGTGATCCCGGTGCCGTCGATGCTCTCCCCGTCGGGCCCGTACCACTTCTCGACGGTGAGGTGGAGGTCGCTGCCGTCGGGCAGCGGGAAGTCGAGCTGCACCGAACCCTTGCCGTAGGTGGTCGTCCCGACCACGGTGGCCCGGTGGTAGTCGCGGAGCGCGGCGGTGACGATCTCGGAGGCCGAGGCGCTGCCGCCGTTGACCAGCACCACGAGGGGGATGGCGGGGGCGAGACCGCCTGATTTGATCTGATCGCGGATCACCGTCTGGGCGGTCGTGGGCTGTCCCCGAAGGTCCATCCGGCCGCGCCGCACGACGACGTCCTGTTCGCCGGCGTGGCGGGTGAGGAACTGGCTGGCGAGCGTCACCGCCGAGGTCACGTAGCCACCACCATTGCCGCGGAGGTCGAGCACCACTGCCGTCGCCCCGCCGGCCAGCCCGCTCTTCAGGGCGGCCACCGCGTCCTGGCCGGTGTCCTCCCCGAAGCTGGTCACCTGGAGGTCGAGGACGCTGCCGAACATCCGGCTGTACACGGTGGGGACCTGGAGGTTCTCGCGGGTGATGGTGAAGACGAGCTGCGCGCCCGCACGGTCGACGGTGAGGGTGACCGCCGTCCCCGCCGCGCCGTCGATGCGGTTGGAGAGCTCGGAGAGCTGGTCATCCAGGCTGGTGCCGAGGCTCGACACCTGGGTCGCGCCCACCGCGACCAGCACGTCGCCGTTGCGCAACCCCCCCTTCTCGGCCGGCTGACCATGGAGCACGTCCTCCACCGCCAGCTCGGTGGGATCCTGCCCATTGGCGCAGAGGGTCGGACCCGCGCACATCTCCTCGATGGAGACCCCGATGCTGCCGCTGCGGTCCTGATTGACGGCCGCGGTGAACTGCCGGTATTCGCTCTTGGTGAAGTAGGTGCTGAAGCGATCGTCGTAGGTGCTGTCGATCGCCTGCACCAGGGCCGCCTCGCCCGCGTCGGTGCCGACGCTGCCCGGCACGCCGCGGAGCACGTAGTTGTTCTCGATGTCCTGCCAGGCGACCTGCAGCGAGGTCTCATCGAGGCCCCCGAAGCGCGGGTAGAGGGAGGCGAGAGCGCTGCCGAAGGGGAGGTTGCCGAGGTTGGCGACCAGCAGCCCCCCGAGGTAGAGGCAGAGCACGCCGACCACCGCATGGCTCCAGAAGCCGGCATGGGGACGGGAGAGCGTGCGATGGCGTGAGGGAGGCGGCGCCGGGTCGTCGGTCATTGGCCGATGCCGGTCAAGCCCAGCGCGGAGATGGGCGTCGCCGTCACGCGTGGAGGAACCGGCGGACCCCCAGGAAGCTGCCGAAGCCGCCGAGGGCGGCCCCGAACGCGAGCAGCAGCAACACCATTGCGGTCAGGTACCGGCCGTCGAAGCTGACCCCGAGAAACGCCTGAGTGTTGGCCTGGCTCAGCACGAACCGGTAGGCGACGGCGACCGCCGTCGCCCCGATGGCCGCCGCAAGGACACCTCCGAAGACACCCTCCAGGATGAAGGGCCAGCGCACGAACCAGTCGCCCGCTCCCACCAGCTTCATGATCTCGATCTCGGTCCGCCGGATGTACACGGCTGTCCTGATCGTGTTCATGATGATCACGAGGCTGATCACCGCGAGGACAACGGAGAGCACGCTCCCGACCCACACCGTCACGGTGATCACACTCTGCAGCCGGGGGATGACCCCGGGGCTGTAGTCGGTGGCATGCCCGCTGTTGTTGTCCACGATCGGCAGCGTCTCAGCCTCGGTGTTGAGCTGCCCCAGTTCAGAGAGGGTGCGCACGTGGAGGTCGATCGACGCCGGCAGCGGATTGGTGCCGAGCGTGTTGATGGCCGGCTGAAGCTGGAGGCCCCGCTGCTGGGCGGCGATGACCGCCTGGTCCTTGCTGGTGAACGCGACTCCATTGACTCGCGAGTCGTGAGAGAAGCGCAGCTCGTAGTCGGCGATGGTGCGCATCGAGAGCGAGTCCTGGAGGTAGATGTGAATCTCGTCGGCCTGCGTCTCCTGCTGGGCGAGGATGGCGTCGACGGTATGGGTGAGGAGCAGCGTGCCGCCGACCAGCAGCATGATCAGGCCCATCGTGAAGACGCCCGCCAGGGAGACGGCCAGGTTGCGGGTGAAGTTCTGCCCCGCGGCCACCAGGGCAAAGCGCATCGACGCCAGCAGGCCTCTCATATGGTCGCCTCACCCTCGCGGAGATACCCGCCCTCGGCCTCGTCACGAACGACCCGGCCGGAGTCGATCGCGATGACCCGGCGCCGGCAGAGGTCGACGATCTCGCGGTTGTGCGTTGCCATCAGGACCGTGGTGCCACGGTGGTTGATCTGGAGCAGGAGCTGGACGATCCCCCACGAGGTGTCGGGGTCGAGGTTGCCGGTGGGCTCGTCGGCGAGGAAGATCCGGGGCCGGTGGACCAGGGCGCGGGCGATGGCGACGCGTTGCTGCTCCCCACCGGAGAGCTCGTCGGGGAAGGTGTCGAGCTTGTCCTCCAGACCGACGATCCAGAGGGTCTCCTCGACCTTCTCCTTGAGGTGCCGCTGACCCGGCTTGGTGACCTGGAGAGCAAAGGCGACGTTCTGCGCCACCGTCAGCTTGGTGAGCAGCTTGTAGTCCTGGAAGACGATGCCGAACTTGCGCCGGAGCCTGGGCAGGCGGCGCCGGGTCATCCGGGTGGTCTCCTGACCGTCCACGAAGATCCGACCGGTCGAGGCCACCTCCTCCCGGATGAGAAGGCGGACGAGGGTCGTCTTGCCCGAGCCGCTCGCGCCGACGACAAAGCAGAAGTCGCCCTGGTAGATGGCGAGGTCGACGTCCCGAATGGCCTCGGTGCCGTTGGGGTAGGTCTTGCTGACGCCGTGGAAGGAGATGACCGGGCGCATCCCGGGATCCGGCTTCTGCCCGACCTGCGGTGGCATCACCGCCGCGAGGCTCACCGCCCGAGATCCCTCGTGAAGGCGATGACGGGGCGGTCCTGGGGCCGGCGGCGCTCGGCCGGCGCGCTCGCAAGGAGCAGCGGGGGATGGGTCATGGAGATGTGACGTTCCGATCGTTCAACGGAGGTTCCCCGGGGGATCGGGAAGCCGGGAAGGCCCGGACGGGGGGTGGGTGGGACGTGAAGTGAGGCGGCTGCCCGCCGCGGGACCGATCGAGTATAGCCGCGGGGAACGTGCCGTGGGCAGGGTCGAGGGGCTCGTTGCGGACGGGGGCGGTCCGGCGCTCCGGCCCCGGTCAGGCGGTGGCGGCGGCCGATGCGGCCGCATCCAGGTTGCCCGCCGCCCAGCGCAGGTACGCCTCCTGGAAGGAGTCGATATCGCCGTCCAGCACGGCCTGGACGTTGCCCACCTCGTGGCCGGTGCGGTGGTCCTTGACCATGGTGTAGGGGTGGAGGACGTAGGAGCGGATCTGCGAGCCCCATTCGGCCGGCAGCGACTCGCCCTTGAGCTCGCTGATGCGCTCGGCGTGGGCCGCCTGGGCCACCGCCAGCAGCCGGGAGCGCAGCACCCGCCAGGCGACGTCCCGGTTCTGGTGCTGGGAGCGTTCGTTCTGGCAGGTCACCACGATCCCGGTGGGGATGTGGGTGAGGCGGACCGCGGAGGACGTCTTGTTGACGTGCTGGCCGCCCGCGCCGCTCGATCGGTACACATCCTCCCGGACGTCCTTGGGGTCGATCTCGACGGTGACGTCGTCGTCGACCTCCGGGGTCACCTCCACCAGGGCAAAGCTGGTGTGGCGGCGATGCGCGGAGTCGAAGGGGCTGAGCCGGACCAGCCGGTGGACGCCCCGCTCCGACTTGAGCAGACCGAAGGCGCGGCGGCCCTCAACTCGGATGGTCGCCGACTTGATGCCCGCCTCCTCGCCCTCCGCCTCCTCGATGAATTCGACCGCCATCCGGTGGCGCTCCCCCCAGCGAAGAAACATCCGGAGCAGAATCTCGGCCCAATCCTGGCTGTCCGTCCCCCCCGCCCCGCTCTTCACTGAGAGCAGCGCGGGGTTGTCGGTGTAGGGGTCGCTGTAGAGGAGATCGACCTCACGGACGCCCAACTCCCTCTCGATCTCGTCGAGCTCGGCGGTCAGCTCGGTGGTCATGGCGGGGTCGGCGCTCGATGCATCGGCATCCGCCTCCTCCCCCATCAGATCGGCCAGGTCGCGGGCGTCCGCAGCCCGGCGGGTCAGCGCCTCCCAGCCGGCCAGTTCCTCCCGGATGTGGGAGAGCTCCTGGGTCAGCGCCGCAGCGCGACGGGAGTCGTCCCAGAGGGCAGGATCGGCGACCTGGGCCTCCAGGGTGACCACGCGAGAGCGTCGGGAATCCAGGTCAAAGGTGGCCCTGTAGCTCGGCTACACGGGCTGCGACCTCTTTGGCTCGGACCGACAACTCACTCATGGCGTGGTGGAGTGTACCCGCTGGCCGACGCGCCACACGGAGGGTGGCCGGGCGAGGTCAGTCGATGTCGCGGAAGCGGCGGCCGTGCTTGACGGCGTTGCGAACCCCGGCGATCAGCTCCTCGGTCGGAGTGTCCTTGAGCAGGTAGCCGACCGCGCCGGAGCGGAGCGCCTCCTTGACCCTCTCCTTGCCGGAGAAGGAGGTCAGCATCAGCACCCGCGTGTCGGGGCACGACTTGAGGAGGAAACGGGTGGCGTCCATGCCGTCCATGTTGGGCATGGAGAGGTCCATGAGGACGATGTCGGGCTCGTGCTTGAGGCTCATGGTGACCGCCTCGACGCCATCGGAAGCCAGCCCGACCACCTGGATGTCCTCGGTCCGGTCGAAGATGTCGGCCAGCCCCTGGCGCACGACCGGATGGTCGTCGACGATGAGAAGCCGGATCTTGCCGCTGCTGCCCATGAGCGCAAACCTCAAATTCGCTGCCGTCCCCTACCTCGGCAGGCCAAATTGTACGGGCGGCGAACCTTCTACCGCTGCGATGTGACGCGAGAGCGACCGGACCGTGCTCGGCCGTTCACCCAACCCGAGGCAACCCACCCGACCCGGCATGCTCCGGGGACTTGCGGGATCGGGCGCTCGCGGTGGCCGGTGGCCTCGACTCCGCTGCCTGACCGTCGTCGTCTCCGTCGTCGCCGGGCTGGCGGCCGTCCGAGGCTGCGGAAACGCCTGCCCCATCTCCCCCCTCCCCCTCGAGGGCCGGCGACAGCGGCATGGGGATGACCAGCCGGAGCGTCGTCCCCTTGCCACGAACCGAGGTGATGCGCAACTCCCCACCACCGTCGCGGACGGTCTGCTCCAGGAGGCCGAGGCCCGCGTGGCCCTTCTTGCGACGTTCGGCCCGTTCCGCGGCGGAGAACCCACGCCCGTCGTCGCGGACCGATGCAACCAGCCGGCCGTTCCGGGGGCGCACTGTCACCCACACGCTGTGGCACTGGGCGTGCTTGATCGCGTTCCGCAGGGCCTCCTGCACGACGCGGTAGACGAGACGCTGTTGCCGCTGATCGAGGCGCTCCTCCGTGCACTCGAGCACCCACGAGATCTGCTCCCGATCGAGCCGGGTGAGGAGCTGGCGCAGGGCCGAGGCGAGCCCTTCCTCGTCCAGGAGCGGCGGCGCCAACTCGATCATCAGCGTCCGCAATTCCTGGACGGCCCCTCCTGCCAGGTCTCGCGTGTAGTTGAGAAAGCCCTCCACGCGCTCTCGCGACCAGACGTCGGAGTCGCCGTCCGACAGGCGGCCCAGCATGGCGCTGGAACGCAGCAGAAGGCCGGTGACGTCCTGGATGACGCTGTCGTGAAGGTCGGCGGCGATCCTCTTGCGCTCCACCTCCGATGCATCCGCGGCGCGCCGGAGGGCCTGCGCCTCGCGTCGAAGGAGACCCTCACGTTCACGACGCCGCGCCTCATCCACCAGAGCCTGCTCGTGCGTACGCCGCGCGAGGGTGACCAGCGACCCCTGAACCAGTGCGAGGGGCAGGAGCAGAGTGACGATCCCGAAGGTCTTCTCGTCTGTGTAGAGGAGGGTAGCCCCGGCGGCGGTGATTCCAAAGAGAAGGGCGATGGACGCTGTGCTAGCGAGACTTCGCAGCCATCTCTGGAGCCCCGACGGTTCCCCGGCCAACGAGACAACCACGCCAATGAGGCCGAGGTTGACGATCGACTCGGCGACCGCTCCCGCCGCACCGGCCAGGGCGAGAGGGATCACCCCCGACGACGGGCCGCCCGCATGGACGAACACGAGCCAGGCGGCGGTGTCCGCGAGGAAGTGATCCCCTGCGTTGAAGATCGTCCGGAACGCCCCCGGACGCCTTCGCAAGGCCGAGCCGGCGGATTGGCCGATGGCCATGGTGAGGATGGCCGGAGGCCCGATGGCGAAGCTGAAGGCGAGGTGAAAGAACCCCGAGGCCGACCATTGCCCCCGGATGCCGCCGAACCTGGGAATCGCATAGGCGGCCATGACCGCGACCAGGGGGCCTGCAACCGCCGCGGCCACCCAGTCGTGGTCGCGGTTCCACGGCATCACCGTCAGGGCGAGCGTGACGGCCACCAGCCAGGTGGCCATCACGAACATCACCAAACGGGGACTAACCCGCACCGGCCGGCTTGGAGCCCATTCGGGCAATGCCCAGAGGGCACGACCCAGCCGCGCGAGCGCGGGGCGTACGCGCGTCGCCATGCCTCCGGCCACGCCGCAAGCCTACGACGGGAGGCGCGCGATGGCCACGCTGTGACCGCGTCGTGGTGAGGACGTCGCAAGCCCACCCAGGGAACTGATCAAAGGAGGCTCAGCTTGCTGAGAACGTGGCGCTTCGCGGATGTGACAGCAGTGTAACGAAGCTGTGCTGACGGCCCGACACGCCGCCGGGGCGAATTGGGAGGGCACAACAGCACCGTTGCCGACATGCAACCGGCCCTTCACAAACGCAACCCCGCCGGAGCATACTTCCGCTCGAAATAGGGCCGGATGCTCCGGCCTCGGGAATCGAGGGATGACCATGTACAACACCTGGGACTGGTAGTCGACCCCGCGCCCCCGGCACTCCCTCGGGAGGGAGTGCGCCCGCGAGGGTGCCTGGCCACGGTCGCCGGCCGGCACCCTCGCAGTTGGCGGTGAGAAGCGCGGAGAATATGCCGATGCGCCGGGGCTCGGCCGTTCGTTTCCTGGCCGGGGTCGGTGTTTCCGCTTTCGGCGACTGGCTGACGACGTTCGCGCTCGCCGTGGTGCTCTATCGCGAGACGGGGAGCTACGCGGCGACCGCCGGCTACTTCTTGGTCCGCGTCGCTCCGCGTCCTGTGGGCGCGTGGCTGGGTGGCCCGCTCGGTGACCTGATCAGTCCGCGTCTCGGCATCCTCGGAGCGGCACTGACCCAGGGGGCGATCACCGCGGCCCTGGCGATCCCCCTTGGTCTCGACCGCGCCCTCTGGTCCGTGTACGTGCTGGCGGGTCTGTCCCAGCTGGTGGGCGGGTCGTGGCAGCCGCTCACCGCCGCCGTGATGGCAAGGCTCGCAATCGGTGAGAACCGCCACAGCCTCAACCTCGTGTACATAGGGCTGAGCGGTGGGGCGATGCTGGTCTCGCCGGCCATCGGCGCCCTGCTGCTGCCCTCGCTCGGAGCGGTGCCGCTGGTGCTCACCGACGCCGCCACCTTCGCTGTCGCCGCGATCCTCTTCGTCTCGCTGCCGGCGATGGCCGCGGGCCTCGCCCACCCCCTCACCCTCCGTGGCGCCGCGCTCGACGGCTTCACCGCCGTGTTTCGCCAGCGGATCCTCCGGATCATCGCCCTGGGGGCCTTCGCCTCCACGGTCGCCATCACGGCCCTGCAGGCGGCTCTGCCGGCACTCGCCGCCCAACGGTTTGGCAACTCGGCGGACGCCGGCCTTCTTTATGCGTCCGTGGGACTGGGGAGCATCACGGGCTCGCTGATCGTCCTCTGGCCGCCGCTCCGCCGTCCGGGGGTGATCCTGCCCGGAATTGCCTGCGAGATCGCCGGCGTCGGCGCCGTGGCACTCGCCGGAGCGCCGGCGGCGGACCTCCTCATCCTCATGGCCAGCACGGCGATGGCAAGCCTGGCCCAGGTCGAGAGCGGGGTGATGGTCCAGAGCCAGGCCCCGGATGCGGTGGGACGCATCCAGGGCGCGGTCTCGACCAGCCGCTACCTGGGGATGTCCGGCGGAGCGGCTCTGGCCCTGATCCTCGCCGTCACCGTCCAGAGCAACTGGGAGGTGCTGGTCCTTGTCCTGGCAATCGCCGGCCTGATCCTGCTGGGCGCAGCCGCCCTGGGCCGCCGCGAAACTCCCACGACGGCCACGAGCCCGAAGGTCGCCTCCGCCCTGGTGGAGATCCCCGACTAACCCCGGCTTGCCGGTGGTTGCGGCGGGCCCTGACAGTGCCGGTCCTGCCACCTAACCGGCTGGTCCGAGTCGGGAGGTTTGCCGGTAGGGGTTCGTTCTGCTCCGTGATAGTATCGGTCGCGGAGTCACGGCTTTCTGAGGTAGCTCGCCGAGAGCCCCGGTGCGAGCGACCCAATGACGGCAGTCGGCAGACAGGGAGATGTCTGGAGATGAACGTGTGCGCGACTTCTCACGCCTTGCCGTCGACGGCGAGGCCGACGCGCTCACCCAGGCATGCGCGAAGGAGGTGCCAGCCATGATCGTCGTGATCACCATTCACGGGATCGGATTCCAGCAGGCACCCAGCTCGCTGTCGGCGTCGGACGGCTACGCGGATGCCCTCCACGAGGGGCTGCGCCGTCACCTCGGAGACCTCCTGGGAGATGACCCCACCCGGATCACCGCCGGTGGCCGCGGCCCGGTGTACGCCCAGAGCAACTACCCGCCCCTCAGCCACGCCACCGAGCCCGGCCTCCACCGTCTCGGCAGCTGGACCACCTCCGGCTCCGTCGACATCGCGGGCGTGCCGCTCGCCGAGCCCGGCAAGCAAGTGGCCCACGTCGCGCTCGTCTACTCCGGCCTCCAGAGCCAGCAGAGCGACCTCGCCGCCCTGCACGACCTCGCGGTCCTCGCCGATCCGTCCCTCGGCAGCTACGCGACCCTCGGCGGGCTGGGTCACATGCTCGTCGCGGACCTGGAGGCACTCCGCCAGCACCCGGTCATCCCTGGAGACCCGGGAGACAGCCTGCAACCGCGCACCAACACCGTGCCCCACCGCGGGATCATCGATCGCCTGCTGCACCGGCCGGTCGACCTCCAGCCCACCGCGCCTCCGGCAGACGCCCCCGATGCCGGATCGACCGGCGTGCTGCGCACCGTCGAGGATGACGTCGCCACTTACGTCACCAGCAACGAACACCGCGAGCGGGTGCGGATGTTTCTCCGCGACGCCGTCAGCCGAATCCTCAGCCGCCCCGATGTCGAGGGGGCGGTCATCAACGGCCACAGCAACGGGACGGTGATGGGCTTCGACATGATCGCCGCCATCTCGCCTCCGTCGGCGCCGACAGTTCGGGCTCTGATCACGGCGGGGAGCCCGCTCCGCAAGTACTCGGACCTGCTCCAGTGGGGGAACGACGCCGGCAACCTGCGCCTGATCTCCGGCGGCTGGACCAACCTCTGGGATCCTCTCGACCCGGTCGCCGATCCGCTCGGTCCGCCCGTAACCTGGAAGCGCGGGGAACCGATCCCCGAAGGGGGTGGTCCGGGCATGTTCGTGGTCCACGATCCGGAGACGGGCGTGGAGACGTCCATGCCGGTCGTCGACATCCGGGTCGACAACGTTCGCGACAGCACCGGGGGTGGGCTGCGCGCCCACAACTATTGGGACAACGACGCCTTCTGCAGAGCGGCGGCCGCGGTCATATCGGGCGTGCTGCGGTAGGGGACGAACGGGCTTTCCCCTCCCCCGCCGAGAGCACTCTCGCCAACCCAGTTGACAAATCGTTAGCTCCCCAACATTATCTGCTAGGCACCTAACGACACCGCCGTTCGACGGTCGGCTCATGGCACCACCACTCATGCCGCCAACCGGCCCCACGGCGACCTTCGGCACCGGGAAGGGATCTGACGCGCCATCGACCCAGCAAACCGAAGCGAGAGGAAACCGATCATGCAGAGCCAGCGCATCGCCCTCGTCACCGGTGCCAATCAAGGAGTCGGTCTCCAAGTCGCCAAGGAACTCGTCGCCAACGGCCTCACCGTGCTGCCCGGCTCGCGCAACCTGGAGCGAGGTGAGGCTGCCGCCAAGGAGATCGGACCGGGCGCCATCGCGATCCAGATCGACGTGACGGATCAGGCTTCCATCGCTGCAGCGGCAGAGCGCATCCGGAAGGAGTTTGGCCGGCTTGACCTGCTGGTCAACAATGCCGGCATCTCGAACACGAGCAAGAGCAGGTTGTCACTCGAAGAGTACGCAAAGCTGACGAAGGCCAGCAACGCGTCCCTCGACGAAGTACGGGCGGTCTGGGAGACCAACGTGTTCGGAGTCCTGGCCGTCTACAGGCGATGTTGCCGCTCATTCGTAAGTCGTCGGATGCTCGCATCGTCAACGTGTCGAGCGGAGTTGGCTCGCTGACGACGAATGCGGACCCGGCGTTTCCCCACCACGCGATGTTCGGCCCCATCTACCCCGCGTCAAAGACGGCTCTCAACGCCATCACGCTCGCCATGATGATCGAGTTGGAGTTGACCGACATCAAGGTCAACCTGGTTTCACCGGCCTTCACCAGTACGAATCTCAACGGGTACGCGGGAACGGAGTCGGTCGAGGATGGCTCACGCGAGGTCGTGCGCGTCGCGCTGCTCGGTCCGGACGGCCCCACCGGCACGTTCACGAGATGGGAGAACCAGACGATTCCGTGGTGACATGTCCCGAGCGATACACGACACATCCCACCCGACCGCGAAGTTGGATGCCCCGGCGGTGACCCTTAACGAGGCGTTTGTTACCCAGCCAGCTGTGTCAGGCGGCTGACAGATTGGAGAACCGGGATCCTGCGTCGGTGGGTGCGTGGGCAAAGAGCTACTACTTCGCCGTCCGGGCTGCCATGGAGTCGGTCTTGCGGCCGTATGGTCTTGGGACCACGCAGTGGCACGTGCTCTACCAGCTGGCGAACGAGGGGCCAACGATGCAGCGCGACTTGGCCCGCACGCTTCACATCGAGCGGGCGACACTGAGCGGAGTCGTGACCACGCTCGTGCGCAAGGGGCTCGTCGACCAGATGCCCAGTTCCAAGGACCAGCGCCAGCGTGTACTTCAGATCACCGACGCCGGGGTGAAGCTCTGGGAAGGACTGCCGGACCCACTCGCAGTGATTCGGGGCATCTCGTTCGAGGGTGCGGACGCGGTCGAGACGGCAACAGCCCTTCGGGTGCTGCAAACTGCGACCCAGCATCTCAACGATCACAGGAACCGGGCCTTGGCGTGGCCGTTGCCGTGAAGGGCAGCCCCTAGCCCCTGAGTGCCGCTACACGGGCAGGTGACCATTGCGAGCGCGCGCCTATCAGATGCGCCCCTCCCCCGCCGGGATCACCCTCTCACCGTCGCTCCGCGCGTCCGCGCCCGGGCAGATGCCACCGGCGGCGCGATCCGGCCACCATGCCCAACCCTCCGATGACCAGCAGCAGAGCTCCGAGCGGCCAGGCCGTCGAACCGGCGGAGGCCCCCGAGTCCGGGACCGACGCGGCTGCGAGCACGCCGCCATCTGCGGACGCGAACTCCGCCGCGGCGCCGACATCACCCGCCGCCGCGACCGTCGCCGTGTTGGTGATCTCCGAGCCCGCGCCGGCGCTCACCGCGACCTTGATGTCAAAGTTGGAGGTCGTGCCGGCGGCGACCGGGGCGCTGTCGGTGCAGGTCACGGTCTGGCCCGCGGCCGCGCAACTCCAGGCTCCCGCGCTTCCCACCGTGTTCGACACGTAGGTCAGTCCAGCCGGCAGCGGGTCGGTCACCGTGACCGGCGCCGCCGAATCCGATGGCCCGGCGTTGGTCACGGCGAACGCGTAGACGACGTTCGCCCTGTCCTGCAGCGGATCCATCAGGGTCTTGGTGAGGGAGAGGTTGGACACCCGGTCGCTGGCCGTCGGATCGCTGGCCGTGTTGTTAGCCAGCAGCGGGTCCGGGTTGGGCCCCTGGACGACTGCCACGTTGGTCAGGGTCCCGACCGCGCAGGATTTGACCGCCACGGTCAGCTCGAGGCTCGTCGCATCGCCGGCCACGACGATCGAGGTCCCGAGCGTGCAGGTCACGGTGGGATCGGCGGCGACGCAGATCCAGCCCGCCCCCTCGGCACTGACGAATGCCTCGCCCGTTGGAAGCGTGTCGCTCACCACCACCCCGGTGCCCGAGTCCGACGGGCCGACGTTGTGGACGCCGATGGTGTAGGTGCCGTCCCGGCCGGCGGTGAAGTCGCCGGTGTGGGTCTTGGTGATGGAGAGATCGGAGCTGAGCGCCAGCGAGGTGGTGTCGCTCCCGCTGTCGTTGGCGGTGACCGGATCGCTGGTCGTCGAGGCGAAGGTCTCCGAGGCCGGGAGGGTGTCGCTGACGACGATCGGCTGAGCGGCGTCCGACGGCCCGAGGTTGCCGACCGCGAGCATGTACGAGCCGTCATCCCCGGCGGTGAAGGTCCCCTGGTGGGTCTTGGTCACCCAGAGGTCAGCGGAGGTGACGATCGAGGCCGGGTCACTGCTGCTGTTGTTGGACCCGTCAGGGTCCCTCGTCGCCGACGTGACCGACGCCGTGTTGGTCACCGTGGTCGGGGTCTGAGACGACGGGATGCTCACCACCACGGAGATGGCCGGGGCGGGGCTGCCGGTGGGAAGCGGTGCCAGAGCGACGCAGCTCACGTCGTTGCCCGACGACCCCGTGCAATCCCAGGCGCTGCCGCCGCTCGCCGACACCAGGGTGAAGGGAGACGGGACGTCGTCGGTGACCTGAAGCGGCAGCTCCGCGTCCGACGGGCCATGGTTGGTAACCGTCAGGGTGTAGGTGCCGTCGCTGCCGGCATCGAAACTGCCCGTGTGCGTCTTGACGATCGCGAGATCCGCGGAGGTGTCAATCGTGGTCGTGTCTGAGGCGCTGTTGTTGCTCTCGTTCGGATCGGACGTCGAGCTGGAGACGCTCGCATCGTTGGTCACGGAGAGCGACTCGAGGGACGGCGAGACGGCCACGGTGAGATCGATGGTGGCCGCCGAGGTGCCCGCCACGAGGTTGGTCGCGTCCGCGCAGGTCACCACCTGCGCATCGGCCGAGCAGACCCAGCCCGCACCGGTCGCCCCGACGTAGGTCTCGCCGGAGGGCAGAGTGTCGGTGACCAGCGGGTCCTGGGCGTCCGACGGGCCCGCATTGCTGACATTGATGTAGTACTCGCCGTCATCGCCGGCGGTGAAGGGGCCGTGGTCGCTCTTGGTGATGCTGAGGTTCGCACTGGTGGTCGAGCTCGCGGTTACCGCGCTGGTGTTGTTGCCCGCATCCGGGTCGGGCGTTGCCTCCTGGGTGATCGTGGCCGTGTTGGTGACCGAGCCCGGGGGGACGTCGCTCGCCAGACCGACGGTGACGGTGATCAGGCTGGCCGGGGCGCCGGCGACGATCGCGTTCTGGTGGGAGCAGGTGACCAGCGCGCCACTGTTCCCGCAGATCCACCCGGTCCCGATGGCGCTCTGGTAGCTCTCACCGGTGGGCAGGGTGTCGGTGACGATCACGGTACCGGCGGCGTCGGAGGGACCATTGTCACTCACCGCCAAAGAGTAGGTCGCGTCCTGGCCGGCGACCAGGGAGGTGGTCAGGGTCTTGATCACCTGCAGATCCGCCAACTGCGTCGTCCCCGCGTTGTCGGTGCTCGTTTCGCTGTTGAGCACCGGGTCAGTGGTGGGCGAGCTCAGCGTCGCCTGGTTGGTCAGGGTGGATACCGTGACGCTCGAGGCGAGGGCGACGGTCAGGGTGAAGGAGGTCGTCCCGCCCACGTCGAGTCCCGAGGTGTCGGTGCAGGTCACCGTGCCCGACGAGGCCGAGCACGACCAGCCGCTGCTGCCACCCCCGCCGCTGACGAACGTCTCGCCGCTGGGCAGGGGGTCGGTCACCATCAGAGGGCCGGCCGCATCCGACGGGCCTTCACCGTTGGTGACCGTGAAGTCATAGGTGCCGTTCTGTCCGGCGACGAAGGTCCCCTCATGCAGCTTGGTCAGGGCCAGGTCGGCCGAGGTGACGATGGAGGTCGGATTGTCGGAGGTGGCGTTGGCCGGATCCGGGTTGTTGGTGGGGGAGCTGACCGAGGCGCCGTTGGTGATCGATCCGGGAAGCTGGGAGGCGGACACCGCCACCACCTCGGTGATCGGCTGGGCGAAGGAGCCGTCAGTGAGGCCCGCGGCCGTGGTGCACGTGAAATGGCCGGCCGAGACCCCGCCGCACGTCCACCCGGTACCCGTCGCGGAGACCAGGGTCTCGCTTCCCGGCAGGGTGTCCGTGACGCTGAGCGGACCCACCGCGTCGGACGGGCCGTTGTTCTCGATCGAGATGGTGTAGGTGCCCTGACCTCCGGCGGTGAAGCTCCCTGTGTGCGACTTGCTGATGGCCAGGTCGGCCTCGGCGTCGATGGTGGTCGGATCGCTCGAGGTGTTGTTGACGAGGCTGTTGTCCCAGGTCGGCGAGTTCACCGACGCCGTGTTGGTGACCTCGGTGCTGTCCGGGGTGCTGGACGGCGTCTTCACGACGACGCTGATCACGGGAGCGGTGGCGCCGCTCCCCAGTGCCGTCGACGACGTGCACGTGATCGTCAGCGGCGCTCCGCTCTCGATGCAGACCCACCCGGTCCCGCTGACCGACTGAAACTGCTCGGGAGAAACCATCGTGTCCGTCACCGTGATCGGAGCGGCCGCCGTGGACGGCCCGCTGTTAACGACGGTGAGGGAGTAGGTGCCAGTCGCCCCGGCGCTGAAGTTGCCGGTGTGGCTCTTGGTGATCTGGAGGTCGGCGCGGCCGACGTAGGCGTCGGCGGTCGAGGTGCCACTCGTGTACTGGGGGACGCTCCCGTTGCCCGGGGAGCCGGTGTTGTCGGTGGCCGTCGCATACGCCTGGTTGGCGTAGGGGTAGCTCGGACCCGTGGTGGCCACGGTGTCGAGCGCCAGAGCCGGGGTAGCCGCGTAGACGATGGTGAGCGTCTTGCCCGGGTTGAGGGTACCGAGCCCCGTCCAGCTGAGGACGTCGTCGCCGCTGCCGTTCACGGTCACCGCCGGGTCCGGATGGGTGGCCGGGCCGGAGGGAGGCGTCACCGTCGTGGTGCCGGTGTCATAGGTCCAGCCCCCGGGCAGGGTGTCGGTCACCGCCAAGGAGTTGGCGATGGCGACCGTGGTGTTGTTCTCGACGCTCACCTCCCAGGTGAACGGCTGGTTGGCGAAGGCCTGGTTGCCGTCCGGCGTCGACTTGGTCACCACGAGGTTGGGGAACTCGGCGTCCAGGGTGACGGTCGAGGAGGCCGGCCCGTAGCTGCGCGTGCCCGTCCCGCCGCCGTTGACCCCCTGCCACGAGGTGAGAGTGGCGGTGTTGGGGAAGGTCTCGCCGCTGGTCATCGAGCCGGAGGCCGGCGGGTTGACCTCGTAGGTGATGGTGTCGGCCTGGCCGGGGTTGAGGGGGCCGGGGATGCTCCAGGTCACCACGCCACCGGCCTCGCTCGCCGTCCCGGCCACGGGCCCACCCAGAGCCACGCTACCGCTGACGTAGGTGAGCGCGACCGGAATGGTGTCCGTCCCCACCAGATCGAAGGCGCTGCTCACCCCGGTGAGGTTCTGGTTGGTCACCGTGATCGTGAAGGTGTTGGTGCCCCCGGGCTGGATCTTGGCCGGGCTCACCGTCTTGGCGATGGTCACATCGGGCTCCACCACCAGGGTCTTGAGCTGGGGGTTGGACGCGGTGACCTTGACGCCCCTCGAGGAGTAATCGGTGAGGGTGGCCACGTTGGTGACATCGTCGTTGCGCAGGTTGCCGGCCACGTTAGCCACCAGCGTGGAGAAGACGACTTTGACCACCTCGTCGGTAGAGCTCGGGCTGAGGGGATACTGTGGGGGGAACGTGAGGTCGACCGTGTTGGTCCCCTCGTTGTACGCGTAGGCGAAGTCCTCGGCGGAGGATCCCTCGTCGAACACGGTGCCGTCGGGCAGGGTCATCACGCCGCTGCCGGTGACATAGGTCTGCTGTGTTCCCAGCGGGTCGGCCAGCGACGCCGTGTAAAACGTCGTGTCGTGAGGCACGGTCACATCGACGGTGTAGGTGATGGTCTCGCCGATGGTCGCGTCGGCGTTGGTGTTGCCCGCCGTGGTGATCGAGGTGACCGCCGTCTTGGTGACGGTGGCTCCCGCACCAACAACGTCCACGGCCTGGTCCGCGGCGGTGGCGTTCTCCTCCCCCGAGGTAACACTCGGATCAATGTTGGCCTCCGGGTAGTAGAGGTTGTTCGGTTGTCCGGAATCGTTGTGCTCACCGACGAAGCTGCGCACTCCGGCGGTGTTGGAGAAGATCTCGCCGGCACCCGCGGTGGGGGGAACCGTCACGGTGTAGGCGAGGGGCGTCGAGGTGCCCGCGGCCAGGTCGGGGATGGCCGAGGGCGGCCATTCGATGATCTCTCCCCCGCTTCCGGTCACGCAGGCACCCGATCCGGGGACGATGGCGCTGAGGTCGGCGCAGTCGTCCTGGACCGGCAGGACGTCCCAGACCTCCACGTCATAGGCGTTGACGATGCCGGTGTCCTTGACGGTCACCGTGTAGCCGACACTGTCCCCGCCGTGGACCGTGTCACCGCTCGACTCGGGCGCGTCGCCGGTGTTGATGGTCGTCACCGCCTTGGTCAGGGTGACGATGGGCGCGGCCAGCTGGTAGGTCACCAGGTCCCGAACTGTGAAGGTGATATCCAGGGTGTTGGAGGTCACCAGCTTGGCCAGGTCCTGCGTGAGGTTGAAGGTGCTGCCCACGGTCGGATCGGCGGTGGCGATCACCGAGAATTCGACCTCGAAGGTGGTTCCGGGCGCCTCATAGAGGCTGCCGTCGGGTGTGGGCAGTTGGCTGCCCATGGTCCACTGCAGCTGGCCGGAGGCCGGCTGGCTGAAACTCACATTGGAGGCGTCGCTCGCCGCCGTGGTGGCCTCGGAGACAAGAGTGGTGTTGGGGGGGATGAAGTCGGTGACCGTCGGGTTCTTGAAGTCCGTCCCCGGCGGGTAGCTGACATCGACCTTGAAGCAGAGGTCGTCGCCCTTCTGGTAGGTCGGTGGGTAGCCCGCCGACGCCGCCGTCAGGTAGGTGGCGGTGGCGCAGTCCAGCGGCTGGCCGGCAGCCACGTTCTGGGAGACGTGGGCGGTGATGGTCGGCCCCGAGGCCGTCTGGGTGGCGCTGGCGCTCTCGGTGACGTCGTCGACGGTGATCGGCGCGTCGTGGGAGATGTAGTTGGTGGCGTCGCCGGTGCAGTTGGGATTGCCACC
>JBEKGP010000022.1:0-33203 GCA_050012735.1 Candidatus Dormibacteria bacterium | reverse complement strand
CCACGCGCGCACCTCCTTTCCTATGGGCTGAACGGCGCCCGGCGAGATTTCGGTTCGCCGCCGAGGTGGCCAAGGCGGTGACGCCGGACGCAGGAAAGCTGCGGAAGCGAGAGTGTACCAGGCCTGCCGCTGCCGCTCGCGGCCGGACCCGGGCGCCCCGATCAGGCCAGGGGGCGCCGGAGCTGCATCTCCTGGCCCCGCAGCCCCGCCATCCACCGCTCCAGCTCATCCGGATCCGTGGGCAGCCCCCCGCTCAGCACCCGGCAGCCCTCCTCGGTCACGAGGACGTCGTCCTCGATCCGGATCCCGATGCCCCGCAACTCCTCGGGGACGGTGAGGTCGTCGGGCTGCAGGTACAGGCCCGGCTCAACGGTGAGCACGTGTCCCGGCCGGAGCCGGCCCCCGCGGTATTCCTCCTCCCGCGCCTGGGCGCAGTCGTGGACGTCGAGGCCGAGCATGTGGGAGGTGCCGTGGAGGGTGTAGCGGCGGTGGGCCTGCACGTCGTCGGCGAGTGCCTTCTCGGAGCTGACCGGGAGGATGCCGAGCTCCTCCAGGCCCGCTGCCAGGACCCGCATCGCGGCCCGGTGGGGGTCGAGGAAGGCCGCCCCCGGCCGGACCTCGGCGATCGCCGCCTTCTGGGCCCGGTACACCAGCTCGTAGAGGCGGCGCTGATCCGGCGTGAAGCGGCCCGAGACCGGCAGCGTCCGGGTGACGTCGGCCGTGTACAGCTCGTCGCCCTCGACCCCAGCATCGAGGAGGAGGAGGTCGCCGCCGCGGACCTGGCCGTCGTTCCGGCTCCAGTGCAGGATGGTGGCGTGGGCTCCGCTCGCCGCGATGGTGTCGTAGCCGACGTCGTTGCCCTCGACTCGGGCGCGGAGGTTGAAAACCCCCTCCACCACCCGCTCTCCCTGCTCCATGGCCTCGGGCAGAGCCCGGACCACGTCCTCGAAGCCACGGACCGTCGCCTCGACGGCACGCTCGAGCATCCGGATCTCGTGGTCGTCCTTGACCAGCCGCAGCTTGCTGAGCTCCTCCGCGAGTCGGCGCTCCTCCGACGGGTCACCGAGCGCGCCGACCATCCCGTCGACCTCGGGGTCGAGCCCGCGCAGGAGCAGGACGGGCCCGTCCAACTCCCGCACGTCGCCGTCCAGGCCGTCCAGGGGAACGCACTCGACGCCGAGCAGGAAGGCCGTCTCCGGCACCCCCCGCCGGGGGCCCACCCAGAGCTCCCCGCTCCGGGCATTGGTGAAGAAGGCGGGACTGGAGCGGTCGTTGCGGGGCTCGAGATAGAGCGTGGCCCGGTGGCCTTCGGCCCCGGCGTGGAGAAGCAGCACACCGCCCGGTTCCGCGTGCCCGGTCAGCCAGTAGTGATCGCTGCCCGGCCGGAAACGGTACTCGGTGTCGTTGGCCCGCACCTTGGGTGCCCCGGTCGGAATCACCAGGTTGATTCCGGGGAAGAGGGCGGAGAGCGCGCGGCGCCGCGATGCGTACCGTGGAGCGGCGGGGTGGGGATGGTCGGGGAAGGTGCTGGTCGTGTCCCAGTCCCGGGACATCAGCTCGATCAGGGCGCCCGGGGTGCGGGGGTCGTGGGCCCGCGAACCCTCGCCGGCGGGGGTCGCCTCCCCCTCCGCGGTCACCCTGTCCCGCGCCTCCGGGTCGGGATCCGCGCCGCTGCCGGAGGCCGGGGTTTCGGGTCCCGGATGCCCATGCTCCATCCCCCGCAGGGTACGCCTGCGCGGTCCCCGGGGCGGCTGGGAGAGCCGCCTCGGGTCGTAACGGAAATAGTGCATTTGAGCCACAAGCGGCTGATGCGTCTATCCCGTCTGGCCGTGCCCGGACAGACTTCACCGTGCCCATGAGCCCAGAGAACACCCCGCAGCCCGGCTGCCGCCTCTGCCAGCGCGGGCCGACTGTGGGCGCCACCCTCCACCAGCACCGCGGCCGTGGGTTGACCCTGAGGCATCTGGTCCTCCGCGGACCGCTCTGCCGCCAGTGCGGCCTGGTCGCGTGGCGGTACATGACCGTCGACACCCTCCTCCTCGGCTGGTGGGGGCTGGTCTCCGTCGTCGCCACTCCGGTGACGCTCGTCCTCAACTCCATCGCCCTGATCAGGCTGCTCCACACCCCCGCCGCCCCGGCGGTGCCGGTCTACCCGGTGAGCTGGGCGCAGCCGGCCTCCGATACCCCCTGATATCCCATCGCGGGGGTCCGGCCGGGGTTATGCTTCGGCAGCGATGAACAGCCCTCAGCCGCCCTCGTCCCTCCGGTTTATCGTCGCGGCCCTCGGTTGGGTCGTGGCCATGGCGCTGCTGTTGATCGGGGGCATCGTCGGCGGGACCGGGCGCGTCGCTCTCACCGCCGCCGCCATCCTGCTGCTCCTCCTCTCGGTGGCCTACATCGGTCTCCAGGTCTGGTATCTCAACCGGGTCCAGAAGACCTCGGGCCCTCGAACCGCCGGCCGCACCCCGGGCTCGCGCCGGTCCCGCTGACCCGCGCCCCCACTGAGAGGCGCTGGGCTGCCGCATCATTGCCGGCACCGTGATCACATGGGCGCGCGGCCAGCTGCGCCGCGGCATCTTCGGCGAGAGCTGGGGGGTCGCGCTGGCCACCCTGGTCCTGCTCGTGGCCTGGTACGGGGCGAGCCTCGTCTACACACCCCTGAACCACGGGCCGAACCGGATCTTCCTGCGCACACCCCTGGATCAGGGGATTCCGGTGGTGCCCGTCTTCGTCATCCCCTACATCTCCCTGACCCCGTACATCGCCGTGACCATGGCGCTCCTCCTGCTGACCAGGGTCAGGCTCTTCCGCTCCGCCGCGGTGGCGATGATCATCGCCTGGCTGGTGAGCTATGCCTTCTACTTCTTCCTCCAGTCGTACGTCGCTCGACCGCAACTCACCGGCTCAGATCCACTGACGGCGCTGATCCGCACCGTCTACGCCGGGGACCACCCCTACAACGACTTTCCGAGCCTGCACACGTCGCTCTCGACCATCGTGGCCATCTGCTGGTGGCGGGTCGACCGGCGCATCGGCATGGTGGCCGGGGCATGGACCCTGCTCATCGTCGCCTCCACGGTGCTGGTCCACCAGCACTACCTGGCCGACCTGGCCGGCGGGCTGACCCTCGCCGCGGTCGCCTGCTTCGTGAGCCTCCGCCTCTTCGCCCGGGATCGGGGCGCCGCCGCCGGCTGATCTGCCCCGCTCAGCCCCGGGCGCACACGGCGAGCCGCGCCGCCTCCCTCAGCACCGCGTCACGGAGCTCGGGCGGGCTGATCACGGTGAAGGCGACGCCGAAGAGGGAGAGCCGGCGCACGATCCACTCCAGATCGTCGGCGCCGATGCGCAGCCGGACGCCACCCTCCATCGGCTCGACGGCCCCCACGCTCGGGTTGACGAGCCGGCGCGCCTCCTCCAGCGAGACCTCCAGGCGGACCTCCGCCCTCCACCGGTACGGGACGCTCGCCATGGCGCGATGGATCTCATTCATCAGGTCGAATCCCTCCGGGGCCGCGAAGCTCTCCCGGGTCGGCTCGATGTCGAGGATCCGGTCGAGCCGGAAGGTGCGGATCGCCTCCCGCAGATGGTCCCAGCCGGCGACGTACCAGCGCCCGTTGTGGAACGCGATCCCGTACGGGTCCAGCAGCCGCTCGCTCTCCTCGCCGCGGGAGGAGCGATAGCGGAGGCGAAGCCGGACCCCATTGCGGGCGGCGGTGCTCAGGGTCAGCACCCTCTCTCCGTCGCCATGTCCACGCTCGTGGTCGGGATCGCCCAGGCCGAGCTGCAGCGTCTCCTGGGCCGTGCGCAGGCGTTCGCGCAGGGTCTCGGGCAGCACGCGATCGAGCTTGGCCAGGGCGCCCTCGACCGCGAGCCCCGAGGTGGCCAACCCCAGGCGCTCGGCGGCGAGCAGGCCCAGCACCAGGGCCAGCGCCTCCTCGTTGGTGAACATGAGGGGGGGCAGCTTGAAGCCCGGCCGCATCCGGTAGCCGCCCGTTCGGCCCCGCTCGGCCTCGATCGGGATGCCCATCTCCTGAAGGCCGCGGATGTAGCGGCGGACGGTCCGCGGGGTGACCTCGAGCCGCTGAGCGATCTCCGCGCCGCCCATGTCCCGGTGCACCTGGAGCAACTCCAGCAGGGTCAGGAGACGTTCCTTCGAAAGGTCCACGAACTCCAGATTATATAGGACCGATCCTGTCCACATTGCCATTTAGGCTCATTGAATGATGAGCCCATACATCAGCCTGCTGATCGCCCGTGAACGTCACCATGAACTCGTCCGCGCTGCCGAGCGCTCCCGGCTCCGGCGCGACGCAGCCCCAGCACGCCGCTCGCCGTCCCGCGCCCGCGACCCCATCGCGGCGGAGACCGGGGAGGTGGTGGTCAGCGGGGGACTCGAACCCTCGACCTCGCGGATGTGAACCGCGCGCTCTAACCAACTGAGCTAGCTGACCCTGGAACCCCGAAGTCTATCTACTCCTCAGCCCGGGCGAGGTAGGTCGCCTCGTCGACCAGCTCGAGGTCCCCCTCGGTCACGTCGCGAAGCCGCAGCAGCCACCCGTCATCGTAGGGCGAGGTGTTGACCCGCTCGGGCGCCTCGGTGAGGGTTTCGTTGAACGCGCTCACGATCCCTGAAACCGGTGCGTAGAGGTCGCTCGCCGCCTTGACCGACTCGACGGCCCCGAAGCGCTTGCCCGCGGTGAGCCTGGCTCCGACGGCGGGCAGGTCCAGGAAGATGACGTCGCCGAGCTGGGCCTGGGCGTGGTCGGAGATCCCGATCGTGGCCGTGTCGCCGTCGCGGTGCACCCATTCGTGGGTGGGGGTGAAGCGGTAACCGGAGAGGTCGGGCATGGCTGGCTCCTCTAAGCGCTGTGCCGGGGGGGAGGCTGGGTGAGGCGTGCGCCGCGGCGATAAAAGGGGAGGGGTACGCGCCGCGCGGGCACCGTCTCGCCATGGAGGTCGACGGTGAGCAGCGCCTCGGCGAGGTGGGGTGCGACGTAGGCGGTCGCGATGCCGTGCCCCAGGCTGAAGCTGAAGCCTCCGCTGGTCACCTCGCCCACCGCCTCTCCCCCCGACCTCACGGTCATCCCGTGGCGGGGGATCTGGCGCGGTCCGAGAGCCAGGCCCACGAAGCGGCGGGGGGGGTTGTCGGGATCGAGCTGGCGCAGCCGGGGTGCCCCGATGAAATCCCCCTTGCCGAGCCGCACGGTCCAGCCGAGGCCGCAGCTGAAGGGGTCGACGGTCTCGTCCATGTCCTGCCCGTAGAGCCGGAGGCCGGCCTCCAGCCGCAGCGTGTCCCGCGCCCCCAGCCCCGCCGGGATCAGGCCCCGCCCGGCCCCCGCCTCGAGCAGGGCGTCCCAGAGACCCGCGGCGGAGCCGGCCCCGCAGTAGAGCTCCAGTCCGTCCTCCCCCGTGTAGCCGGTCCTGGAGATCCGGCACTCCACCCCGGCCACGCTGCCCAGGGCGGAGGCGAAGGGCCGCAGCCCCGAGAGGTCCGAGCCGGCGAGCGTCTGGACGATGCCGATCGCCTCCGGGCCCTGGATGGCGAGCAGCCCCGTCTCGTCGCTCTCGTCGACGATCTCCGTGGCCCCGAGCAGGTGGGCCCTCATCCAGTCGAGGTCGGCCTGGCGCCGGGCGGCGTTGACGACGAGCAGGAAGCCGTCCTCCACCCGGTAGACGATCCAGTCGTCGACGATCCCACCGCCGTCGTTGCAGATCACCGTGTAGAGGGCGCGGCCCCGGGGCAGCGTCGAGACGTCGTTGGCGACGAGCAGCTGCAGGGTGGCCTCGGCGCCCTCCCCGCGGAGCCGGACCTCACCCATGTGGGAGAGGTCGAAGAGACCGGCCCGGGTCCTCACCCCCACGTGCTCGTCCCGGATCGAGCTGTAGCGGAGCGGCATCTCGTACCCGGCAAACTCGACCATCACCGCGTGGGCGGAGAGGTGGCGGGCGTGGAGAGGGGTCCTCGCAGCCATTGACCGCAGCGATGGTACGCGCTCTCCCATCGCGCTCCGGCTCACCCCGTCCCCGGATGAGTTCTCCGCGAGACGTGCGGACCGCGCTATCCTCCCGAACCGGGGCCACCGGATCCCGCCGTGCTCGCCGACACCCTCGGCGACACCGGGAGAACCGACCGCAGCCCCCGGAGGAGCGCTGAGCGGTGCGACGCGACGCTCGGAGAGCGGAGAGGCGAGGCCCCGCGAGAGACGGCAGGATCACCCTGCGCCGGGCTCTCGGGATCGCGACCGCCGTCGTGGCCGGCTGGATGCTCCTCGCCGGGCCGCTCAGCCTCGCGCCCTCGGGGGTACGTGCCGACGCACCAACACCATCCCCCACACCCACGGTCGCCGCGACCGCGACGCCGACCCCGATCGAGACCCCCACCCCGACCGCGACTCCCACGCCGACGCCGGCGCCGTCCCCGACCCCGACGGCCGCGCCCACCGCCGTGCCGACCAAGTACGCCGAGGGCATCGATCCCCAGCAGACCCAGGGGAGCATCCCGCTCACCAATGCCGGCCAGGCCGTCGTCCCCAACCCTCACGCGGGCGGCGGGGCCTTCGCTGAATGGATGATCTTCGCCATCGTGGTGCTTGCCGTCCTCGCGGGAACCAGCTTCTTCCTCTTCTTCAAGATCCGTTGAGCGCGCCACCCCGGGGGCGTCGAGCCGGGGAGCGAGGTCTCATCCGCGGCTGCTGCGCCGGGCTCTTCCTCCTCGTCGTGGTCGCTCTCGCCCTGGTCCTGCTGGTTCGACTGACCAGCGCCCCGGATCTCGGAGCGCTGCCGGCCGGCCCCGATGACGGGGGGAGCCCCGGGGCCATCGCCGCCACCCTCGGTGCCGAGGTCCGCACCGAGCTGGCCCGCCCCGGCGCCCCGAGGGCGGCGGTCCTGGTCAGCGAGCAGGACCTCTCCACGCTCGCGGCGGCGGACAACCCCGATCCCGAGCTGTTCACCGCTCTGAGGGTCCGCGCCCGGGGAGCCCAGCTGTGGGTAAGTGCCGGCAGTCACCTGGGGCCCCTGACGGTGGTGGTGACCGCCCGGCTCACCCTCGACCTGCGGTCCGGAGGGGAGATCACCTCGGACGAGGAGGAGCTCGATGTCGGCGACCAGGCGATCCCCGGCTTCATGCGCTCAGCGATCGACCCGCGCGGCGATGCGGTCCTCTCGCTCACCTCACTCTTGAGCGGGAGCCGGCTGAGCCAGTCCAGCCTCGAATGCCTCATGGTCGTGCCGGACCGCGGGCTGGAGCTCGGCTTCCACTCCCCGCTCCTCGGGGCCGACCCCGGTTACTGCGCCGCCAACCCCCTCTCTGAGGCCATCAACGGGGGTTAGCCGGCTACCTCAGCACCCTGCTGGGCGATCGCCGTGGCGCCGGGTCATTCGAAGTCGTCGGGGTCCGGATACGCGGCGCGGTCGATGCGACGGCCGAGCAGTCCCGCCTGGAGGTCAAAGAGCTGGTCCATCAGGTGGACGATGGTCACGCCTGCGTGCAGCTCCGGCGCGCAGAAGGGGAGGGTGCACTGAAGGCGGCTCAGCCTCTCCTCCATGCAGAGGGGGACCCGCTTGCGCCCGACCAGGAGCAGCTCCTCGCACTCGGAGATGATCCGATCGACCTCCTCGATCGGACGCTCGACGCGCCGTCTCTCCGAATCGCGGCGGATCCGGTGACGGAGCTGCTCGGTGATCTCGTCGTTGGTGACGCGGAGGGGGGAGATCATGTCTGTCAATACGCCTGTGGACCGGGGCTGGTGGAAGCTCGTGATGAAGGCGGGGAAATCGCCTTCACAAGAGTTACCAGTCGCTTCCTGTCAGGTCGATGACAGCAGGACCGTCCGGATTTCTTCAGTGCCCTGCTATGAGCCGGGCAGCGGGATGGTGTCGGCGATGGCGGCGATCTTCGACGCCCAGAGGGGGTCGGAGGCGTAGTCCACGTTCATCCCCCGGAGCGTCGGCCCGTGGTAGTACTCGCCGCCCGGGGTCAGGTAATGCTCCTGCACCTGCTGGGCCACGTAGAGGATGCAGGCGGCGAAGCTCGGAAAGCTCGATGCGTCACCGGCGGGGTCGCTGTCGTCAGCCCCGTAACCGAAGAGGTTGTTGTCGTCCTGGGCGATGGCGCTGGTCCCCCAAGCGGACTCCTCGATCGAGTGGGCGACCAGGTAGAGCGCGCTGACGCCGTAGCTCTTCTCCGCCTGCATGTAGGTCGATCCCAGCCCGGAGAGGGCCGTCCCGGACAGGAAGCTGTCGATGGTCGCGGCGTTCTCGCCCGAGGGGAGGGTGAGGTCGGTGTCCTCGGTGAAGAGCGGGCCGGCGATGGGTTGGAAGATCGTGTCCTCGGCTCTGGCCAGGGCCAGGGCCTCGGCCGCGTCCCCGTACTCGCTGTCGTACTCGGAGATCAGGTCGTACTGGTTCTGAGCGCTGGTGACCTTGCCCTCCGCCGCGGTCGCCGCGACCTGGTCCTCGGCCAGCAACTCGGCGTCGTTGGCCTCGTCGTTGGCGATGATCACCTCCTGAGTGGCCTCCTGCTGCTCGGCCGCCTGGGCCTGGCTGCGCGCCGCGACCGCGGCCGCGAGCACGCGCTGCTCCTGCTGCTCCTCGGCATTGATCTGATCCACCAGCGCGTTGCCCGCGTTGGCGACGTGGCTGACCTCATTGACCCTCGCCACCAGGTCGCTGATGCTCTGGGCGTCGACGACGTACTCGATCGTCGTCTCGCTGCCCGCGCTCTCGTAGCTGGCACGCAGGAACGCGGTCAGCTGCTGCTTGTCCTGCTGGATCTGGCCGTCGAGCTGGGAGATTTGGGCCTGGTCCGAGGTCACCTCGGCGTCCAGGGAGGTGATCTTCCCCTGGAGCGCGGTCAGCTGGGCCTGGGCCTCCGCCAGCTGCGCCCGCGAGTTGCTGAGCTGCGCGGTAGCCTCGACCACCTGGTTGCTCGCCTGCAGGGCCTGGAGCCGGGCCTGCGCCAGGGCCTGCTGAGCAGCGGCCATGTCCCCCCCGTCACCGCTCCCCGGTGCGGTGGTGGCGAGGACGGGCGTGATCGCGAGGCAGAGCACCACGGTCAGCGCGGCCGTCATGGCGGCGCCGAGCCGGGTCGGGCGGTTGGCACGCCCAGATCGTGGTGGGCCCATCGCTCACGAGTATGCCCAGGGCCGCCAAAAGGCCAGGGACGATGTCACGCCTCCGTCATGGAGCGGTCGCGTACCTGTGCGATCGTGTGACCCGCGGTTACTTCGGGACGTGCCCGACCGTCCTTCGCGATGCGGCAGACGATCTCCCGGGGAGGCCGCCGTGCCGGTCAGCCGTAACGGCGGTCAGGACGCCTTGCGCTTGAGGAGCTGAGCGCGGACGTCGTCGGTGCCTGCGGGGACCAATTCCTCCGCCTGACGGGGCCCGCAGTCGGTGCACTCGAGCCGGCCGCCGATCACGTTACCGTCACCGTCGTAATAGATGATGGTGAGACGCGGAGCGCTGCATCGGGGGCACGGGTTGGGCGTGGCCATCGGCTCCTCGGAGGTCGTCCTGTCGAGTCAAGACATGATGGCATGCCCGGCGCAGGCGGGGCAGTCTGGGGGCACGGGCCGTGAGGGGCGCCTCCGGTGGGCTCGCCGACCGTGACCGGCGTCGAGGTGGAGCAGAGGCTGGCGCGGTACCTCGATGAGCTGTACCGGTGGAATCAGCGGATCAATCTGACCTCCATCCCCCGGGAGGAGGCGGCGAGCCGCCACCTCGCCGAGGCACGCCGCCTGCTCGTCCACGCCGCTCCGGCCACCGGGGCACGGGTCGCCGACATCGGCGCGGGCGGCGGCGTACCGGGACTGGCGATGGCCATCATGCGTCCCGACCTCCGGGTCACCCTGATCGAGTCGGACCGGCGCAAGGCGGGATTCCTCGTCCACGCCGCCGCCCTCTGCGAGTGCACGCGGGTCACCGTCGAGCCCCGTCGCGCCGAGGAGGTGGGACGGGATGCCGCCCATCGCGGCACCTACGACCTCGCCGTCTCGCGAGCGACGGCATCTGCGCCGGTGCTGTGCGAGCTGGCCCTGCCGCTCCTCCGCCCCGGGGGACGCCTGCTCGCGCTGGTGGCCGACGCCGAGGCCGGCGCGCGCATCGCGGCGCCCGCCGCGTCCGTCTGCGGAGGCGGGATGCCGGCAGCGCTTGCCCCCGGCGTCCTCTCCATCACCAAGGTCGCCCCGACCCCGGAGCTCTACCCCCGGCGTGCGGGGATGCCCGCGCGCCGACCGCTGCACGGGAGCTGACGGTAGGCGCCTGCGCTGCACGGGAGCTGACGGCAGGTGCCTGCGGTGGCCGGCGCGTCCGCGAAGCCGAGCCCGTGCCGCTCCCCTATCCGGGCTGCGAGCCGAGCCTCCGTCGCAGTGACATCTCCGCCTCGGCCCGCTCGTCCCAGGGCACCGGGCCGGCCGCGGTCTCGATGGTCCGCTCGTGACCCTTGCCGGCGAGCAGCACCGTGTCCCCTGGCGCGGCGTGGCCGATGGCGAAGTCGATCGCCTCCGCACGGTCGGGGATGAGGTGCAGGGCGGTGCCGCGGGCGGCTCCCGCGGTCTCGGCCGCCGCCGCGATCTCCTCGACGATCGTGATGCGATCCTCCCCGCGCGGATCCTCGTCGGTGACCACGACCACGTCGGCCAGGCGCGCCGCGACGCGGCCCATGGCTCCGCGCTTCTCCCGGTCGCGCTCCCCCGCCGACCCGAAGACCGCCCACAGCCGTCCGGAGGTCGCCGGCCGCAGCTCGCCGAGCACCGTCTCCAGGGCGGCCGTCGTGTGCGCGTAGTCGACCACCACCGTGAAGTCCTGGCCGAGGTCGACGCGCTCCATCCGCCCGTTCACCCGCTCCATGGCGGCGATGCCCCGTACCGCCGCCTCGAGGGGGACATCGCGCCCGTCGAGGCCGGCACCGCCCCCGCAGGCCGCGGCCAGCGCCGCCAGCGCATTGGCCGCGTTGAAGCTGCCGGCCAGCCGAAGCCGGACCTCCGCCCTGCCCCACGGCGTGACCGCCGCGAAATGGACACCTCTGGCATCAACTCGCAAGTTCTCGGCGACGAGGTCGGCATCGGGGCGGCCGGTGGCGCTGTAGGTGAGCCGGCGTGCCACGGCCATGCCGGCGAGGCGGGGATAGGCGAAGTCGTCGTCGCGGTCGAGGACGGCCAGGCCATCGGGCCGCGTCCCCACCATCCCCAGCAGGCGCTGCTTGGTGCGCAGATACTCCTCGCGGCTGCCGTGGATGTCGAGGTGCTCGGAGGTGATCCGGGTGTAGACGGCGAGGTCGTAGTCGACGTCGTCGACCCGGTGCAGGTGGAGGCCGTGGGACGAAGTCTCCACCGCGGCGCGGGTGCACCCGGCGGCGGCGGCGGCGGCCAGGAAGCGCTGCAGCTCGGTGGCTTCGAGGGTGGTGATCCGGCCCGAGCTCGGACGCACGTCGTCGCCGATCCGCAGGTCCACGGTGGTGACGCTGGCCGCCTTCTGCCCCGCCGCCTGCCAGGCTGCCCAGAGCATGGTGGCGGTGGTGGTCTTGCCGTCGGTGCCGGTGATTCCGGCCACCGTCATCCGCCGGGAGGGATGCCCGGCCAGGGTGGCCGCGAGCGCGCTCAGGGCTCGCCGGGCGCTCTCGACCAGCAGCAGAGGTGTGGCCTCCGGGATCGCCGGGACCGGAGTGCGCTCGGCGACGACCGCGACGGCTCCGGCCCGGACGGCCGCCACCGCGAAGTCGTGACCGTCGACATGGAAACCGGGGACCGCCACGAAGAGGGTTCCCGGGCGGCAGTGGCGGGAGTCGTACTCGACCGCGGTCACCTCGGGGTCGGCGCCGCCCGCGACGTCGAGACCCGACTGGCGGAGCAGCTCGGAGAGCAGCATCGGTGGTCCTGCCCCTCTACGCCGGATCCCGGCCGGCCGTCTGCGCGCACGCCTCGAGGGCGTCGACGATGGTTCGGAACTTCAGCTCGGTCTCCTCGACCTCGAGCTCTGGCTGGGACAGGGCGACGATCCCCGCGCCGGCCTGGATGCGCACCAGCGCGGGGGTGATCAGGGCGCAGCGCAGGCTGACCGCCCACTCGCCGTCACCGCGAGTGTCCACCCAGCCCACCAGGCCCGAGTAGAGGCCTCGCGAGGCGGGCTCCAGGCGGGCGATCAGAGCCCCGGCCACGTCCGCCGGCGTCCCGCACACGGCCGGGGTGGGGTGGAGTTCCGCCGCCAGGGCCAGGGCGCTCGGCGCGAAGGGGCGGAGGCGACCGCGCACCGCGGTGGCGAGGTGCCAGACGGTGGCGGTGGCCACCAGGTGGGGCTCGGGGTCGACGCGCAGCTTGGTGCAGTGCGATGTGAGGGTCTCGGCAACCGCCTCCACCACCGCGGCGTGCTCGCGCTGGTTCTTGGCGGAGCGGACCAGGGCCTCGGCCGCCTGCCGGTCACGGCCTGGATCGTCCGGCCATCGGGCCGCGGTCCCGGCATGAGGAAGCGAGACCACCCGATCCCCTTCGCGGCGCAACAGGGTCTCCGGGGTGGCTCCGACGAAGGCGCCGTCCTCATCCGCCGGGGTGGCGAAGAGGTCGCACTCCGGGTCGCGCCGGCGCAGCTCGGCGAGCAGCGCGGCGAGGTCGATGCCCGGGTTGTCCGCCACCAGCGCCCGGGCGAGCACCACCTTCTCCAACTCGCCGGCCCGGATGCGCGAAAGAGCCTCGGTCACCGCCTCCGCATAGGCGGCGGCGAACGGCTCGGCCCTCCATCGCATCGGCGAGACCCGCCGCTTGGTGCTGCCGGCGGGCGGACCGGTCTCCACCGCCGCCTCGCCACCGCGTGCGCCGCCCAGGTCCAGCTCTCGCGGCGAGATCGAGGTGACCATGATCCGCTCCGGGATCACCAGGTGGGCGGTGGCGTCCCCCCGGAAGGGGAGCGCGGCGGTGATGACCGCACCCTCGATGCCGATGCCCGCCAGCGCGTCATCCGCCACCATCGCCGCTCGGGCGACCTGACGGGGGCCCTCCGGCACCTCGATCCGGCGAAGCTCGCCGGCGGTGACGATGCCGGTGCCCCGCCGCTCCATCAGGAAGCCGCCCGGCCGCCAGGCCGCGAGCAGGTCGGTGGCGGCGCCGGGTCGTGCGGCCGCCTCCGGCGGGGCGCCGGAACGGAAAACGGTGCTCATCTCCCGCGCGCTTCGAGGCCCGCCCGCGATCCTGGGTCCTGGCCTGCGGCGGGCACCCGCGTTCCCACCAGGAGCTGCACGGCGCCGAACCCGAGCAGGATGCGCCGCGTGTCGGCGAAGCCCGCCTCGCGGAAGATGCCGACCAGCGCCGGCCCGTCGGGCAGGTACGCGGTGGAGGCCGGCAGGTACCGGTAGGCCTCGGCATCGGCGAGGAGGGCGCCGAGCCGCGGCACCACCTGCTCGACCCAGGTGGACTGCAGCCAGCGGGTGGCCGGCCGCGGCTCGGCCAGGTCGATCACCGCCAGCCGCCCACCCGGCCGGATCACTCGCGCCATCTCGGCGGCGCAGCGTGGGATGTCCACGACGTTGCGCAAGGCGAAGCCGGAGGTGACCCCGTCGACGCTCGCGGGGGCGAAGGGGAGGTCGAGGATGTCGGCGCGGACCAGCTCGTCGGCGCCGCGCGCCCGGGCCAGCATCCCGGCCGAGCTGTCAACACCGATGGTGCGGTACCCCTGCCGGTGCAGTTCGCGGCAGAACTCGCCCGGGCCGCAGGCGAGGTCGGCCACGGTGGCGCCCCGGGGGAGGCGTAGCTCACGCACCGCTCGGCGCCGCCAGAGGAGGTCCAGCCCGCCGGTCATGAGGTGGTTCATGAGGTCGTAGCGGGGGGCGATCCGGTCGAACATCGCCTCGACGACCCGTGCCTTCTCCGCGCTGGCCGGAAGGGGGGTGGGGGTGGTCACGATCCTTCCATCATGGACGAGCCAGGCCGGGGATCGCGGTCGCCGCCGAGCCCCGCACGCCGCACCTTGCCGAGCGTCGTGCGCGGCAGCGAGTCCACCAGCAGCAGCTCGCGGGGGGCCTGGTGGCGGCCGAGCAGCGCCCCCACATGGCCCCGCAGGGCCTCCAGAGTCGGCGGCGCTCCTCGATCGCGCGGTACCACGGCGGCGACCACGCGCTGCCCCCAGGAGGGGTCGGGGCGGCCGAAGACCGCGCAGTCGGCGACGCCGGGGTGGCTGCGCAGCGCCGCCTCGACATCCCCCGGCCAGACGTTCTCGCCACCGCTCACGATGAGATCGTCGAGCCGTCCCTGGACGTGAAGCCGGCCGTCGCCGTCGAGACGCCCGACGTCGCCGGTGGGCAGCCAGCCGTCCGCGGTCAGTCCGGCGGCGGAGCCGTCCCGGTAGCCCCGGAGCAGGGTCGGCCCTCCCAGCTGGATCTCACCGCCCTCGCCGATCCGCACCGAGACGCCGGGGAGGGGCAGTCCGTCATAGACGACTCCGCCGCAGCTCTGGGTCAGCCCGTAGGTGACGACACAGGGGGCCCCGGCCGCGGCCAGCCGGGACCGCAGCGCCGCGTCCATCCCCCCGCCCCCGACCAGCAGCGCCCGGTAATCGCGCAGGGCGACGCCGGCGTCGAGCGCCCGGACCAATTGGGTCGGCACCACGGAGACGAAGGGGAAACCCGCCGCCGGCTCCAGCGCCCCCGGCCCCCGGAAGAGCACGGGGGCTCCCCCCAGGACGCCCCGCAGCAGCACCAGGAGCCCGCCGATGTGGGCGAAGGGGAGGCAGCTCACCCAGCCGTCCCCGGATCGCGCCGCCAGCGCGCGGAGCGAGGACGCCACCGCCGCCTCCACGGCGGCCCGGGTCAGCTCCACCAGCCGGGGCCGTCCCGAGGAGCCGGAGGTCGGGACGATCAGGGCCACCGCGGGATCGGCGGGCCGTCCCGACCGCACCCGCCGCCAGCCCTCGGAAGAGACCAGCACGGTTGGGCGACCGTCCGCCAGCAGGGACTGGGCAGCGGGCGCCGCCAGCCGGTGATCGACGGGCAGCAGCGAGGCCTCGGCCGCCCAGGTGGCCGAGGCGATGCTCAGCCAGGCTTCCCCCGGGGGCAGGGCGACCGCCACCACGTCGCCGCGCCGGAGCTGCCGGATTCGGTGCGGGGCGCGAGGGTGGGACGCCGTCACGGCTCAGGCTCCCAGGAGAGCGGCGGGGACCGCGCCCACGCCATCGGCTCGCCGGTAGGCGTCCCGGCCCGCGGTGACACTACCATCGGACCACTGCAGACGCTTCTGTGTGACCACATCCAACCGCATATGCGTAGCCGAGCTCATGCCGGAGCCGTGCGCCGGCGCCGGCAACCACCGCTCGCTGCTTCCCTCACGTTGAGTACGCTAACCGACAGCACGATGAGCCCAGATGACGCCGTTCCCCAGCTTCCCGAGTGGACCTCCCACCGCGAGTTCACGGACATCCGCTACCAGACCGCCGACGGCATCGCCAAGCTGACCATCAACCGGCCGGAGGTGCGCAACGCCTTCCGTCCCGCCACCGTCTCCGAGCTCGCTCGCGCTTTCGACATGGCCCGCGACGATCCCGAGGTGGGCGTGATCATCCTCACCGGGGAGGGCACCAAGGCCTTCTGCTCGGGGGGCGACCAGCGGATCAGAGGCGACGACGGCTACCGGGATGCCCATGGGGTCGGCCGGCTCAACGTGCTCGACCTCCAGGTGCAGATCCGCAGGCTGCCCAAGCCGGTGATCGCCATGGTCGCCGGGTACGCGATCGGCGGCGGCCACGTCCTCCACCTGGTCTGCGATCTCACCGTCGCCGCCGACAATGCCGTCTTTGGCCAGACCGGGCCGCAGGTCGGCTCCTTCGACGCCGGCTATGGCGCGGGGCTGCTGGCCCAGACGGTGGGCCTCAAGCGGGCCAAGCAGGTGTGGCTCCTCTGTGAGCGCTACGACGCCACCACCGCCGAGCGCTGGGGGCTGGTCAACTGGGTGGTGCCGTTGGAGGAGCTGGAGGCCCGCACCGTGGCCGTCTGCCGCCGCATCCTGGAGATGAGCCCGCTGGCCCTCCGCCTCCTCAAGGCCGGGTTCAACGCCGACGCCGACGGCCTGGCCGGGATCCAGCAGCTGGCCGGCGACGCCACCCTCCTCTACTACATGAGCGAGGAGGCCCAGGAGGGTCGCGACGCCTTCCTGGAGAAGCGCCGCCCCGACTTCTCCCGCTTTCCCCGCCGACCGTGACGGGTTGACCTCCACCACCCTCGCCGGGCGGCGTGGCCCTGGCGAGGCCGCCCGCCTCTGGCTGGCCGGGGCCAGGCCGCGCACCCTCGGTGTCGGGGTGGTGCCGGTCCTGATCGGAGCCGCGGCCAGTGGCCACCCCAAGGCGCTGCCGACCGCGGCGGCGCTGGTGGTCGCCGTCGGCGTCCAGGTGGGCGCCAACCTCGCCAACGATTACTTCGACGGCCGCCGCGGGGTGGACACCGCCGCCCGGGTCGGGCCCCGGCGGCTCACCGCCAGCGGCCTGGTCCGTCCGGGTGTCGTCCTGGCCGCCGCCCTCGGCGGCATGGCGGTCGCCGCGGTGGTCGGCCTCTGGCTGGTCCTGGCTAGCGGCCAGCTCTGGCTGCTCGTCGCCGGTGGGATCGCGCTCGTCGCCGCGCTGCTCTACACCGGCGGGCCGCGCCCCTACGCCGCCACCGGCGTGGTCGCGGACCTGGCCGTCTTCGCCTTCTTTGGCCTGATGGCGACGCTCGGGACGGCGGCGGTGCAGGGTCACGGGGTCCCCGCCGCAGCCTGGTGGGCGGCCGTCGCCATCGGCTTCCCGGCGGTCGCCGTGCTGGTCGCCAACAACCTCCGCGATCTCGCCACCGACCGGGATGCCGGGCGTCACACCCTGGTGGTCCGGCTGGGCGACCGGCGGGCCCGCATCTTCTACGGGGCGCTCATGGTCGTCGGGGTGCTCACTCCCGCTCTCGGTGTCGTGGTCGGCCAGCTGCCCCTGCTCGCGCTCGTCGCCCTGCTGGCGGCGCCGCTCCTCGTCAGCCCGCTGCACCTCGCCTCCGACCGTGACCGCGAGGGTCGCGCCCTGGTGCCGCTCCTGCCCCTCACCGCCCGGCTGCACGCCGCCCTCGGCGCGCTCCTCGCCGCCGCCCTCCTCGCCGCCGCCTTGCTGCCCCAGCACGTGGGGATGGCCCATCTTTGGTAGGCGCGGCACCCAGCCCGGCCCGGCGGTCGAGAGGCAAGGGAGGGGGACTCTTCCTCTGGGCGGGTTAAGGACAATCTAGTTGTTAACGTTCGCGCGGGATGGTGGGTCCCCCTCTGGTCGCGACCGAACGTATTGGCCCGTGTGGACTGTTCGACATGATGTGACGAGTGCCCGGCAGGGTTCGAGGACGACGCCAGCGGTTGGCCGCGGCGCGATCAGTGGAAGCGACCCCCCGTGCGTCGGGCGTGGTATACGACCCTCCGTGCCCCTCAACCGCCGCATCCCCTTCTCCGTGGCCCTCCGCCACCCGGTGCTGGGCGTCACCTCTCGGTCCGGCTTCCTCATCGAGGGCGAAGCCGGCTGGGCGGAGTGGTCACCGCTTCCCAGCTGGAGCCGTGAGGAGGGGGAGACCGCCCACCGGGGGGCGCTGGAGACGGCCGGCAATGCGTTCCCCCCAATCATCCAGGCCTCCGTCGAGATCAACACCATGATTCCGCGGGTCGCCCCCGACATCGCCGCCCGCATGGCCGTCGCCGCCGGCTGCCGCACCGTCAAGGTCAAGGTCGGCGACCTCGAGGGAGAGGCCCGAATCCGTGCGGTGAGAGAGGCGGTCGGACCCGCAACCCATATCCGGCTCGACGCCAACGGCTCCTGGGATCTCGAGCAGGCGATCCGCTCCCTCGACGTCCTGGCTCGCTACGACATTGAGCTGGTCGAGGATCCGGTCCCCACTCTCGCCGATCTGGCCGGCCTCCGGCGCCGGACATCGATCCCCCTTGCCGCCGAGACGTCGATCAGGACAATAGAGGACGTCATGGAGATGAGGCGCTTGGACGCGGCGGACGTGCTGGTCATCAAACCCCAGCGCATCGGGGGCATCGTCGCCGCCCTGCGTGCCGCCGAGCTGGCGCGCATCCCGGTGGTGGTCTCCAGCGCCCTGGAGACGTCGGTCGGGCTGGCGGCCTGCCTGGCGGTGGCCGCGGCCCTGCCCGCCTCCCCGTACGCTCACGGGATCGGCACCGCCACGCTGCTCGCGGAGGACGTCACCTCCGACCCGCTGCTGCCCGTCCAGGGAAGGCTGGTGCCCCGCCGGGTCGAGCCCGACCTCCTCTTCGACAGGCCGTTATGACCGATCCCACCCCGCCGCCGGACGGCGACATCGCTCTCGCCTGCATGGCCCAACTGGCCGGCCAGCTCTATCGCCTCGGCCTCCGGGACGCCTGCATCTCCCCGGGATCGCGCTCCACGCCGATCGCCCTCGCCCTCGCCCGGCACGGCGGCATCCGGGTCCACATCCACCTCGACGAACGCTCCAGCGCCTTCTTCGCCCTCGGAATGGCGCGCGCCTCCGGCCGGCCGGTGGCCCTCGTCTGCACCTCCGGGACCGCGGTGGCGAACTGGCTGCCGGCCGTGGTCGAAGCCTCGATGTCCGGGATCCCTCTGCTCCTGCTCTCGGCCGACCGGCCCTCGGCGCTGCGCGGCACCGGGGCCAACCAGACCATCGAGCAGGCGGGCATCTTCGGCGGCTACGTGCGCTGGTCGCTCGACGCTCCCCTTCCGGCTCCCGGCCCGGATGCCGGACGCTCCTGGCGCGCCCTGGCGGCGGAGGCGATGGAGCGAGCGCTGGGATCGCGGCCCGGGCCGGTCCACCTCAACCTGCCGTTCACCGAGCCCCTGGTGCCGTCGGGGGCGCCCGTCGACCTGGGGCCGGAACCGCCGGCGCGGGACGGGGAGGAGACGCCACCGGCCGCCTCGCCCGCCGCACCCGATCCGGCCCTGGTCGACGAGCTTGCCGAGCTGATCCGGGTCACCGAGCGCGGTCTGGTGCTCGCCGGCGGCCTCGCCTCCGCCGGAGCACCGGACGGCCTGTCCGCGATCGTCCGGCTGGCGAAGGCCGCGGCCTGGCCGCTCGTCGCCGAGCCCACGTCCGGTGCGCGAACCGGCCCTGCGGCCCTCGCCACGGGAGCCCTTCTGCTCGGTGCCCCGGACTTCGTCGCGAGCCACGTGCCCGACCTGCTGATCCAGTTCGGCGCCACCCCCACCAGCCGGGCGGCGCTCGCCGCAACCGCCGGCTCACGTCGGCTGGTGGTGGTCACCGCGCCGGGAACCGAGGCGGACCCCGCACGCGCGGCGTGGATGACGGCGCACTGCGACCCGGACGTCCTGGCCGCGGCGCTGGTGGAGCGGTTGACACCGCGCGCGGAGTCGGCATGGCGGCAGGCCTGGTCAGAGGCGGACCGGCTGGCGGCGGACGCCGTCGCCCTCTGGATGGAGGAGCTGGGCGACGAGCTCTTCGAGGGCGGGGTGGCGCGCGATCTCGCCGCCGGCCTCCCCGAGGGCGCCACGCTCTTCGCCGGATCGAGCATGCCGATCCGCGACCTGGACAGCTTCATGCTGCCGCGGAACGGGCTCCGCGTCGTCGGCAACCGCGGTGCGAGCGGCATCGACGGATCCGTGTCGACGGCGCTGGGACTGGCGGCGGGCGCGGCCTCCACCCCAGCCGGCCCGGCCGCGGACTTCCATCCCCCGGACGCTGCGGCGGGCACCGATCCTCCTCCCGCCTCCGCTCCGGGCACTCGCACCTTCGCCCTGATCGGCGATCTCGCCTTCCTCCACGACGCCGGTGCGCTGTTCTGGGCCGCCGGCCGCGGACATGACCTAGTCATGGTTGTCATCAACAATCAGGGCGGCGGGATCTTCGACATCCTCGACCAGTGGCGGCTCCCGGAGCAGGAGGCTCTCTTCGCCACCCCGCACGGCATCGACCTCGCGGCTCTCACTGTGGCCGCGGGCGCCGGTCATCGACTGGTGACGCGGAGCCGCGACCTGGCCCCCGTGCTCACCGCCGCCCGCGCCGCTGGGGGCGTGCAGGTGGTCGAGGTCCGCACCGAGCGCCGCCGCAATGCGGAGCGCCATCGGGCCGTGGCCGCGGTCGTCGCCGCGGCGGTCGCGGGCCTCGCCGACCCGGCTGCCGGCACCACCCACCGGCCCGGCCAACCGGAACAGTCCCATCTCTGATCGTTGATGCCAGATCCGGGGTGCGCGAAGATGACCAGGTGAGCCCCCCACCACCCTCTTCGGCAACCGCGCTGATCCCGGTGGACGATCCCTGGCGTGCCGGCCTGCGGCTCCCCGTGTTCGGGACCCTAGCCCTGGCGCTGGTCTTCTTCCTCTACGCCGCCCCGGTGAAGGAGACGCCGTTCCTCTTCCACCACGCGCCGTGGACCAACGACCCCTACGACACCGCCATCTCTTTCATGCTGTTTTTCGTCCCCCTCATCGCCGTGCTCTGCGCGCCGCGCGTGCTGCTCTGCCGGCGTGCGGAGCCGCTGCCCACCGCGCGCATCCGGGACGTGCTGCGCGGATGCATGGTCATCCTCGCCGGCATCACCCTCACGCTCGCGGCGGAGTGGATCAGCGTCTGCGTGCGCGACGTCAGCGTCCAGTGGAACGGCGCCACCTGGCTGCAGATTGGGATGCTGGTGGTGATGAGCGTCCTCGATATCGGGGGGATACTCGCTGTGCGGCGAGCCGGATTGCCCCGCCTGGGCGGGGAACTGGCTCCCGACACCGACCCGGACTGGCTCGGCGACCTCCTCGGATTCGTGGACACCTGGGGCCGGCGGCTCGGCACGGCCGGACGCGTGGCGCTCTGGGCCGAGGGTCTCGCCGATCGGCATCTCCTGGTCAGGATCCGGTGTCACCCGCTCTGGACCGCCCTCGCCGTCTGCGCCGTCTTCGGGGCCGGGGTCGGCCTCAACCAGGGGCTGAGGGAGGGATACAGCGGGCCGGTGACGGTGCTCACCGTCCTCCTCCTCACCGCCGGCATGTTCGGACTCCTCGTCGCCGCAGGTCACTACCTCGGGATCGTTCGGAGCAGCTCCCCGTGGCACGGGCCGGCGCGCCGCCTGGTCGATGCCGCGGTCATCACGAGCGTGGGCATGTTCGTCCCCTTTGCCCTGCGCAACGGGCTCTGGTGGTTGGTGGGGAGCAACAGCAGCGCGGCCGGGCTCATCCAGTTGGTTGCCCTGCTGGCGATCTCGGTCCTCGTGATCTTCGTCGCCGTTTACGCTGCCGAGACCGCTCTGCACCTGCACTCCGAGTCGGGCGCCGCCTGAGCGCCGATAATCCCTACCCGTCAAGTCGAGATTCGGCCGCCAACAGGTAGAATTTCGCCCATGTCCCAGACCTCCCGCGAACTCCTCGCTGCCGCTCGTCGCAGCGTCCCTGAGCTGACGCCGCACCAGGTGCAGGAGAGCGGTGGGCGGGTGCTTATCGACGTCCGTGAGCAGGACGAATGGGACCAGGGCTACATCCCCGGGGCCCTCCACCTCAGCAAGGGCTACATCGAGCTGCGCATCGAGGACGTGGTGCCCGACCGCTCCACGCCGATCACGCTCTACTGCGCCGGCGGGATCCGTTCCCTGCTGGCCGCTCGGGCTCTGGGGGAGATGGGCTACCAGGACGTCGCCTCCATGTCCGGAGGCTTCGGTGGCTGGAAGGACGCCGGCCTCCACTTCACCGTTCCGCGGGCGCTGACGGCCGATCAGAAGCTCCGCTACAGCCGCCACCTGCTCATGCCCGAGATCGGCGAGGAGGGCCAGGCCAAGCTTTTGGACGCCAAGGTGCTGATGATCGGCACCGGCGGTCTGGGCTCGCCTGCCGCTCTCTACCTGGCCGCGGCCGGGGTGGGCACCATCGGGCTGGTCGACTTCGACACCGTGGACGTGAGTAACCTCCAGCGGCAGGTCCTCCACACCCAGGACCGGATCGGGATGGCCAAGACGCAGTCCGCCAAGATCGCCCTCAACGCGCTCAATCCCGACGTCCATGTGGTCGAGCACAACGAGGTGCTGAGCAGCGAGAGCGCGCCTCGGCTCTTCCGCCAGTACGACGTCATCGTCAACGGTTGCGACAACTTCCCGACCCGCTACCTGGCCAACGACGTCGCCATCTTCGAGCGCAAGCCGCTGGTCGACGGCGGGATATTCCGCTTCGAGGGCCAGGTTTCGACCATCGTGCCCTTTGCCTCGCCCTGCTACCGCTGCCGCTACCCCATGCCGCCACCCCCCGAGGAGGCCCCCTCGTGCGCCGAGGCGGGGGTGCTCGGGGTGCTGCCCGGCATCGTGGGCGTGCTCCAGGCGACGGAGGTGGTCAAGCTCATCCTCGGCATCGGGCAGCCGCTCACCGGCCGTCTGCTCGCCATCGACGCCCTGGAAATGCGCTTCCGCGAGTTCCGCGTGCCGCGCGATCCGGAGTGCCCGGTCTGCGGTGAGAACCCGACCATCACCGAGCCCATCGACTACGAGGGCTTCTGCGCGGTCCCGCTCACCCGCCCCGCGTCGGCCCCCCCGGCGGCGGTCGCCGCCCGCTGAGCACCGCTTGCCCGGTTCGGCGTCAGCCGATCCGGTCGAGGAACTCCCGCAGCATCGCGGTGAAGGCGGGCGGGTCCTCGAGGTTGGGCAGGTGGCCCGCCCCCGCGACCACGGCCAGCTCGCCCCGTGGCAGGACGGCGGCCTCGTCCCGAGCCTCGTCCAGGCTCAGGATCGCGTCCTGATCGCCCAGGATCACCAGGGCCGGGACGTCCACCAAGCCGAGCAGCGGTGTGCTGTTGGGCCGGCACGCCATTGCCGACTGACAGGCGGCGATCCCCGCGGGGCGGCAGCGGCGGATCCGCCCCACCAGGGGATCGCTGATCTGGGGCTCCTCGCGCGCTCGGGAGCCGAGCAGCCGCTTGGCCATGGGCACGGCGGTCTCCACCCCGTCCTGGAGGGCCAGCTCGGCCATCTTGCGCCGATTCTCCGCCTGTTTCGGGGTGTCGGCCGCGGCTCGCGCGGAGGCCAGCACCAGCGCGCTGACCCGCTCCGGGGCGAGGCGCAGCAGCGCCAGCGCGGCGTATCCGCCCATGGAGGACCCCACCGCCACGAACTCACCCACCCCGGCCGCGTCCAAGCTGTGAAGCACCGCCCCGGCGTACCCGTCGAGGGTCGCGGTCAGCGGCTCGGGAAGCTCCGGCGACTGGCCGCAGCCCCACATGTCGGGCCGCAGGCAGCGGAAGTCCCCGGAGAGGGCCGCCACCTGGTGATCCCACTGGGAGGCGTCGAGGGGGAAGGCGTGGAGGAGGAGGAGCGACGGCCCGGAGCCGGTGTCGTGGAGGGCGAGCTCGGGCGCCTGCTGAGAATCTCCGCTCGTGCCGGGCCCGGGCCCTGGGGACGAGCGACTGCCGCCCTCCCTCATCGGTTCAGGCGCTGTTGGAGATGGGTTGGAGCGGGAAGTCCACGTCGAGCGTCGCCTCCTCGATGTGCGTGCGGGCGTGCCGCTCGACGTCGCGGAGCTTGAGGATCTCGGCGGGGGTGATCAGGGTGATGGCGACCCCGCTGCGTCCCGCCCGGCCGGTGCGGCCCACGCGGTGGAGGTAGTCGTCCGGCGTGCCCGGCACGTCGTAGTTGATGACGTGGCTGATGTCGTCGATGTCCAGGCCCCGCGCCGCCACGTTGGTGGCGATCAGCGAGCGCACGTGGGTGGCGACGAACCGCCGCATCGCATCGTCGCGTTCCTTCTGGCTCAGGTCGCCGTGCAGGACCCCGATGGTGTAGCCGCGCCGCTCGATCTGCACCTGGAGCAGGTCGGCGGTGCGCTTGGTCTCCACGAAGATGAGCGCCATGGTCACATCGGGCTGGTCGAGGATGCGGCAGAGGGTGTCCACCTTGTCAGCCCAGCTGGTCCGGACAAAGAGTTGCCGGACCTCCTCGGGGATCTCGGGCCGGGTGCTGACCTCGATGGTCACCGGCTCGTGCATGTGGCGTCCGGCGATGCGGCGCACCCAATCCGGCATGGTGGCGCTGAAGAGCAGCGTCTGCCGCTGCTTGGGGCATTCGCGGAGGATCGCCTCGACGTCGGGCGCGAAGCCCATGTCCAGCATCCGGTCGGCCTCGTCGAGCACCGCGATCCGGATGCCGCTCAGCGAGATCGAGTGGCGCTGCAGGTGATCGCGGAGGCGACCGGGGGTCGCGACCACGATGTGCGGGTGGTGGCGCATCCCGTCGAGCTGGCGTGACATCGAGTCGCCGCCGTAGATGGCCAGCGCGCGCAGCCGGCCTGCCGACAGCCGGGCCAGGTCGTCGTGGACCTGCACCGCCAGCTCACGGGTGGGGCAGAGGACGAGTGCCTGCAGGGTGTCGGACTCCGGGTCGAGGCGCTCCACCATGGGGATCCCGAAGGCCGCGGTCTTGCCGCTCCCGGTGTGGGCCTGCCCGATCACGTCGCTGCCGAGCAGCGCCGGCGGGATGGCGCCGGTCTGGATCGGCGTCGTCTGCTCGAAGCCCAGCTCGGCCACCGTGCGCAGCATGGATGGGCTCAGGCCGAGGCTTTCGAAGCTCTGGGGAGAGTAGAGATCTCGGTCCTCTTCCGCTGCGACAGGAGTGGGTCGGGGTCTGAGGACCGGCGGCCTTCGCGACCGCATCGTACTGGAGGAACGCAAACTTGAGCCTCAGTCTACGCGAGGGAGGCCGTTCTGGGACTCTCACGGGACGGATCGGTGCGTTTCGGTCACGATGCGATCCGTCCAGGAGGGCGGCACCGGGCAGCCGGCGGTCCCGCTCCCGACCCCTTCCGGCCCCTGATTCTCGGGTCCTGCGGCCGCTGCGGCGATGACCGGGGGGGCCGTACGATGGCTGGGATGCTGGCGGTCCTCTGCACGCTCCCTCTCCCCGATCCCTTCGCCGAGCAGATCTCCCGGGTGGCCTCGCTCCGGGTCCTGGGCCGGATTCCCGCCCACGCTGAGCTCTGCGCCGCGCTCCGCGCCGATCCCGTCGACGTCCTCTGCCCCCAGCTCGTCGACCTGGTAGATGCGGAGGTCCTCGACGCCGGGATGCCCACCCTGCGCGGGGTCTGCGTCTACGCGGTCGGGTACAACAACGTGGACGTCGCCGCCGCCACCCGGCGGGGGATCGCCGTCGGCCACACCCCGGGCGTGCTGACCGATGCCACCGCCGACCTCACCATGGCCCTGCTGCTTGCGGCGGCACGGCGGATCGTCGAGGGCGACGCGGTCATGCGCGCGGGCGAGTTCCGCGGCTGGGAGCCGGAGCAAATGCTGGGGATGGAGCTGCGGGGGGCCCTGCTCGGGATCGTCGGCTTCGGCCGGATCGGGCAGGCCGTGGCCCGGCGCGCTCGCGGCTTCGGGATGCGGGTCGCCGCCTACGGCCACCGCGGCGTCCAAGTGCCCGACGACCTGGCCGGTTCGGTCGAGATCTTCGACGACCTCGACCGCCTCCTCGCCGAGAGCGACGTGGTCTCCCTGCACACCCCGCTCACCGAGCAGACCCGGCACCTCATCGGGGAGGCGGCGCTGCGCCGGATGAAGCCCACCGCCATCCTGATCAACGCCGCACGGGGCCCGGTGGTGGACGAGCCGGCACTGGTCCGGGCGCTTCGGGAGGGCTGGATCGCCGGCTGCGGGCTGGACGTCTACGAGGACGAGCCGCGGATGGCGCCGGGCCTGGCCGGGTGTCGCAACGCGGTGCTCTCGCCCCACCTGGGCAGCGCCACGGTGAGCACCCGCTCGGCGATGGCCGCGCTCACCGCCGGCAACGCCCTGGCCGTGCTGGCGGGGCGCCTGCCCGTTCACTGCGTCAATCCCGAGGTCGCCGAGGTGCCCAGATGACCACAGCCGCCGCCCCGCCCCCACTCGCCCAAGCGGTCCTCCCCGAGCGGGTCGAGATGGTGGCCCTGGACCTCGACGGGACCTGCCTCGACTTCCAGCAGCAGCTCCATCCCCGGATCGAGGCCGCGGTGCGCGAGGCGGGAGAGCAGGTGCCGGTGGTGATCGCGACGGGGCGGATGTACCGCTCCGCCCTGCCGTGGGCGCGCCGCCTCGGCGTCCGGGCTCCGCTCGCCTGCTACCAGGGAGCTTTGATCCAGGCCATGCCGGATCCCGATCCCGGCGAGGGCCTCGCCTATGGCCGGGTCATCGCCACCGAGGTGCTGGACGCGGCTACGGCGCAGCTGGCGATCGCCATCGCGCGTGAGCACGGCTGGCACCGGCAGGCCTACGTGGACGACAACTGCCTCTGCGAGGAGGACCGTGCCGAGTCGCGCCTCTACGCCCACGTCGGGGCCGTCCCCATCGAGCTGGTCGACGACCTCGCCCTGGCCGTCGCCGGCGGCACGGCCAAGGTCGTCATGGTCATCCTCGACGGCGAAGAGGCGGTCCGCTGCCGGGTCGCGATGACCGAGGCGCTGGGTTCCCGGGCCCGGGTGACCCCGTCGTACCCCCAGTTCGTCGAGGTGGCGAGTCCGCGGGCCGGCAAGGGCCGGGCGATGCGCCTGCTCGCCAGGGAGCTCGGCGTCGACCTCTCCCGGGCCGTCGCCATCGGCGACGCTCCCAATGACGTGGACATGCTCGAGGCCGTCGGATTCGGGGTGGCGGTGGAGGGTGCCCTGCCGGAGCTGCTGATCCACGCTGCCTGCACCTGCGCTCTGGCCCGGGAGGGGGGCGTGGCCGACGTCCTGACCGCCCTCGGTCTGGCCCGCGTCTAGCCGCCGGCCGGCTCGCCGGGAAAGCCCCGCCAAGATCGAGGGAAAACCCTGATTACAGGACCTCCCGGGGCGGGTCTAATCGGGTCGCGATGTCCGTGTCAGAGCGTGCTGCCTACCGGCGCCCCGAGCGGGGGGGGTCCCTTTGGAGGGTGCCGGAAGGGTCCGATCCGCGCCAGCTCGCACTGGCGCGTCGCCTGCTGCGGTTCGAGGCCTACCTCGTCCCGGCCGGCGGGGGTCTCCTGGTCGGCATGGCAATCGCCGGCGCCGGCAGCGCCCCGATCGAAGACTGGACCCTGACCGGCGCTGCCCTGCTGCTCTGGCTGCTCCTGGTCGGGGGCGCGGTCGCGTTCTGGGTGGCGGTCAGCATCAAGCTCGGGCAGCGCGTGTGGGCGTACTGCGTGGCGCTCGCGCTCCAGGCGGGTGTGATCCTGGCGGCCGTCGCGGTCACCTATGCGGCGGTGTCGGGGCCCGGTGGGGCGCTGCTCCCCGCCAAGCACGGCGTTACCGCTCTCGGCTTCCTGGCCCCCACGCTCCCCTTCATCCCGCTCTTCCTGGTGCCGCTTGCGGCCCTGGTCCTGCTGCTGCACCCGGTTTCCCGTGCTGCCGCCCTTCCCCTGGGCAGGCAGCCGGTTCGGGTCGGCAGATAGCCGAGACAGTCCGCTAGGAGGCGGCCTCCCCCCGCCTCCTTAGCGGACCTCTCGGTGGTGGGGTCAGACCATCCCCCGCTGGTCAATCGGCGAGGAAATCGAGAAAGGCCTTGTTGAGCTCATCGGCGTGCGTCCAGCCAATGTTGTGTGGTCCACCCTCGATCTCGATGAACCGGATGTCGCTCACCAGGTCGGGGAGGCGCCGGCCGGTGGCGTCGATGGGCAGGATGCGATCCTCAGTGCCCTGAAGGACGAGAAGGGGCACGTCGATCTTCGGCAGGTCGGCGCGGAAGTCCGTGAGCCAGGTTGACACGCATGCGAGGGTGGCGTAAGCGGACGAGCCGGCCGCCACCTCGAAGCTGGCGTTCCACGCCTCGTCGCTGATGCGGGTGCCGTGGAGCTTGTCGAAGTTGTAGAAGTTGTCGAAGAAGAACTTGAACCACGCGTAGCGGTCCTGCTTGATGGTCTCCATGAACCCGTCGAAGACGCTCTGCGGTACTCCCTTCGGATTGTCGTCGGTCTGAAGCAGGAACGGAGGGATGGGGCCGAAGAGCGCAGCCTTGACCACGCGCTCGGAGCCGTACGTTCCCAGGTACCGGATGACCTCGCCCGTCCCCATCGAGAAGCCGGCCAGGACGGCCCCGTGCAGGTCGAGCTTGTCGACCAGTGTCTTGAGATCGGCGGCGAAGGTGTCGTAGTCGTAGCCGATCACCGGACGGCTGGACTGCCCAAACCCGCGACGGTCGTACGTGATCACACGTTTCCCGGCTTCGAGCAGCACCGGCACCTGTTTCTCCCACGAGTGGCCGTCGAGTGGATAGCCGTGGATCAGCACCACCGGCGGCCCCGATCCGTGGTCCTCGTAGTACAGCTCGATCGGGCAGGAGTTCTCCTCGCCGACGGTGACGTGAGGCATGGCACTGGCTCCTCTGGAGAGGTGGCGCTGGATGCGCTTCGCTCTAGCGAGCCACGTATGGCGATTGAAGTCAATGACCGATGCAGCCCTGGAGCAACATCGGCGCATGAACAGCTCGCGAAAGTTTAGGGGCGAGCTCGCGCCGCTGGGCTCGGGCCGGCAGGCCCGATGGCTACCTTCTCGGCTCGTACCGCATCGCCACTGCCCCCGAGCCGAACTCCAACCGGCTCACGAGCTTAAGGTCGACATGCTGCGACAGCCCCGCGAACAGCGTCGGCCCGTGGCCCGCGAGCCTGGGCTGCACCACGAACTCGTACTCATCGATCAAACCCAGCTCCGTTAACGCCAATGGGAGCTTCACACCTCCCACGAGCAGTCCCTTGCCCTGCTCCCGCTTGAGTTGCTGAACGGCCTTGCCCAGATCCCCACGTACGAGCTCCGCGTTCCAATCGACCTGCTCCAGGGTGCTCGACACGACGTACTTCCTGGCCGCGTTGATGGTCTGGGCGAAGGCCTCCATCCAGGCAGGTCGCGTTCCCGCCGGCGCCGGGAGCCGCCACGCTGATTCCATCATCTCGTACGTCACCCGGCCAAAGAGAAGGGCATCGGCCTGGTTGAGGTTCTCGACCGCGTGACGATGCACGTCTTCGTCCGCGGGGATTGCACGATGATCGCAGCAGCCGTCCAAGGTCACGTTGATGGAGTACCGAAGGGGTCGCATCTCGCCACCCCCGACCGGATCACCAAATCCGCGACTCAGCATCAGGAGGCCACCCGCCTGCCCGTCTCGGCGGCCAGGCTCGGCGGCTCCGCCGTTTCCCGGGCATCCAGCTTCGTCGCCCTCGCGGCGCGGCGCGCCGCCCGCGACTCCGCCGGCACCATCGACGCGGCGGCGGCCAGGAGGCTGAGGACCGCGCCGATGGCGAAGGCGATCCGCAGCCCGGCGATGAAGGCGGGGCTCACCAGGCTGGGGAAGAAGCCGTGACCGAGGAGGGTGGCCTGGGCGGCCGCCGGCAGGCTGTGCAGCGCTGCCGCGGGCACCAGCGTCTGGATCGGGTTGTAGCCGAGGAAGGCGGCGAAGAGAGCTGACGTCGGCGGCACGTGGGCGATCTGGGCGGCCTGGGCGGCGGGGAGGCCCGCCGCGGTCAGGCCGTGGCCGAGGGCGGCCGGCAGATCTCCGGCCAGACCGAGGATGACCATGGTGAAGAAGATGCCCATGGAGAGGAGCATCCCGGAGTTCTGGAACGTCGCCCGCGTGCCCGAGGCGACCCCGCGGGCCGCGGCCGGGACCGAGTTCATGATCCAGGCGGTGTTGGGGGAGAGGAAGCCGCCCATCCCGAGCCCCATCACGACCAGGACCGCCGCGAACTCGGGGTACGAGAAGTTGGCCGGCAGCAGTGCCAGCAGCACAAACCCGACGGCGGTGATGACCATCGCCCCGGCGGCGAAGGGACGCTGGCCGAAACGGTCCGAGAGCAGGCCGAAGAGGGGCCCGAGAAGGATGAAGCCGGCGAGCAGCGGGATCATGTAGATGCCGCTCCACAGCGGGGTGTCCTGGTAGCTGTAGCCGTGGATCGGCAGCCAGATCCCCTGCAGCCAGATGATCAGCATGAACTGGAGACCGCCCCTGGCGATGGCCCCGAAGAGCGTGGCCGCGTTGCCGGCCGCAAAGGCGCGGATGCGGAAGAGAGACATGTCCAGCATCGGGTCCTTGACGCGCTGCTCGTACACCACGAAGACGGCGAGGAGCACCGGTCCGCCGACCAGACCGGCGTCGACCCAGGGATTGAGCCAGCCCATCGAGGAGGTTCCGTAGGGCAGCAGACCGTAGGTGATCCCGATCAGGAACACGACCAGCCCGCCCGCGAAGAGGAGGTTGCCGAGGACGTCGATGCGCTGGCCGCGGCGGGTGACGGCGGTCTCATGCAGGGCGATGAATGCCCAGACCGTGCCGAGCACGCCGACCGGGACGCTGACCAGGAAGACGAGGTGCCAGTTGATCGCGGCCAGGATCCCCCCGAGCACCAGGCCGAGCAGCTGACCCGCCGTCCCCGCGATCATGTTGAGCCCGAGGGCGAGGCCACGCTGCTCCACCGGGAAGGCGTCGGTCAGGATGGCCGGCGCGTTGGCGAAGAGGAATGCGCCGCCGACCGCCTGGACCACGCGGAAGACGATCAACTCGAGCGCCGCCTGGTTGCCGGACCCAGGGGTGAGGAAGAGAAGGATGGATCCGACGGTGAAGACGGCGAAGCCCAGGTTGTACATCCGGACCCGCCCCAGCATGTCGGAGATCCGCCCCGCGGTCACCACCAGCACCGCCGTCACCACCATGTAGCTGAGCAGGACCCAGAGCAGGTAGTCGATCTCGCTGGGCGCCAGTGGGTTGACCTTGATGCCGCGGAAGATCGCGGGCAGCGAGATCAGGACGATGGAGAGGTTGATGGTGGCGAGCAGCGACCCGAGGGTGGTGTTGGAGAGTGCCACCCACTTGTAGCGAGGGTGATCGCGACCGATGCCGATCAGCGAGGTCCGCGTGCTCATGGACTCCTGCTCATGCCTCGGGTCCCGGTTCCGGGGCCCGCATCGCCGGTGGCCACCCCGTTCGAGGGCTCTCCCAGGGTGGGGTCGCCTTAAGGCTACGCGCGGAGACCGCCGCGGCGAAGTCGGGCGTGCCCCAACCCATAATCACCGGGTCGTGGCTCCCCGCATCCTCTTCTGCGACCTGGACAACACCCTGATCGACCGGGCGGCCGGCTACCGAGCCTGGGCCGAGCACTGGGTGACCGCCCTCGGCCTCGGCCCCGAGGAGGTCGAATGGCTGGTGAGCATCGACCACGACGGGATGCGCGCTCGAGAGCCGATCTTCGAGGAGGTCCGGGCTCGGTGGGGCATCCTTGCCCCAGTTACGGAGCTCGTCGAGCGCTACCGCAGCGAATACCCGGCCTTCGTACCGGCCGTCGACCCCGAGGTCGGGCGGCGGCTGGCCGGTCTGCGTCGTGGCGGCTGGCGGATCGCCATCGTCACCAACGGACCTCCCTCGCAGCAGGTCAAGGTGGAGCGCTGCGGGCTGCTTCCGCTGGTGGACGTCGTGGTCATCTCCGACTTGCTGGGGGTCAGCAAGCCGGATCGCCGCATCTTCGAGGCCGCGGCCCGGCAGACGGGCTGCGAGATCGACACCGCGTGGCTGGTGGGCGACAGCCCCGACGCGGACATCGCCGCCGCCGTGGAGATGGGGATCCCGGGGATCTGGCTGCGCAGAGGCCGCACGTGGACGGAGACCCGGTGGCGTCCCTTCGCCATGGCGGAGAGCATGGCGGCGGCCCTCAGCCTGGTACCTGGCTGAAGGGGAGGGAGGCGCCAGCTGTGGCCGGCCGGGCTCACGCCAGGGCGGCCATCTCCGGCTCCTCCTTCTCCGTCTCGCGCTCCGCTTCCCGCTCCTCCCGTTGACCGCTCCGCAGCGGGAGCTCGCGCATCACGAGCGTGGCGAGGAAGCCGAGAATCGCTCCGACCACGGCCACCCAGAAGACGTCGCCGAGCGCCAGCGACATGGCGTTGTGCAGGGCACCGACGATCTGGGGGAGATAGGGACGCACCTCGGCGCGCGCGGCCGCCGGCACCGCCTGCAGGATGGTCTGGCCGAGGTTGCCCACCGAGGCGATGTTGTTCTCCGAGAAGGCGCCGCCCGAGATGTGGGCGGTCAGCTGGCTCGGGAGGTGGGCGGCGCTCAGCTGCTTGGGCATCTGCGTTGAGAGCCCCTGGGTGAAGACGGTGCCGGCGACCGCCAGCCCGACCATCCCGCCGACCTGGCGGAGGAAGGTGAGGGTGCTGGTCGCGGTGCCCAGCCGCTCCCGTGGAGCCGCGTTCTGGATCACGACGGTGAAGACTGACATCGAGGGACCGATGCCTAGGCCGGTAAGTGCCAGCCACAGCCATAGGGTGGGGGTCGCCGTGGTCGGGCTCAGGTGCGTCAACAGGAAGCTGCCCACGATCAGGACGCCGAGCCCGATCAGGAGCAGCGCCTTGTACCGGCCCGTCCGGGTCAGGTAAAAGCCGGCACCGACGCTGGTGGCGATGAGCCCCAGCAGGAGCGGCCACATCGAGTACCCGGAGGCGGTCGCGCTCACTCCCTTGACCACCTGGTAGTAGAGGGGGATGAAGATGACCGCCGCGAACATGCACGACGCGACCATGAAGACGGCGACGTTGGTGGCGGCCAGGGTCCGGGTGGAGAAGAGGTCGAGTGGGATGATCGGTTGTCGAACCCGTGACTCGTTGACGACGAAGGCCGCCATGATCACCAGCCCGACCAGGAGCAGCCCGCCGACCTGCCAGGCCGTCCACCCGTAGAGGTTGCCGGACGCGTCGGTCAGCCCCTTGAAGGTGAGGCCGAGGAGGATGGGCACCACCCCGACCGTGAAGATGGCGATGCCGGAGAAGTCGAGATCGCGCAGGCGGGCCGCCGTGGTCTTGAGGTTGGGGAGGCGCGTGGAGATGGCGTAGAGGGCCACGATCCCGACCGGCAGGTTGACGTAGAAGATCCAGTGCCAGCTGATGTCGTCGGTGATGACCCCGCCAAGGAATGGGCCGACGATGAAGCTGAGGCCAAAGACGGCACCGAAGAGTCCCTGGTAGCGGCCGCGCTCGCGGGGCGTGAAGAGGTCGCCGATCACGGCGAGGGCGATGGGGAAGAGCGCCCCGGCCCCGCATCCCTGCAGGGCCCGGAAGACGATCAGCTCGCCCATGCTCTGGGAGAGCCCGGAGAGGGCCGACCCGACCAGGAAGATGACGATGCCCACGATCAGCATCCGCTGCCTTCCGAAGACGTCGCCCAGCTTGCCGTAGATCGGGACCGTGATCGTGCTGGTGAGCAGGTAGGCGGTGACCACCCAGGTGTAGAGGTCGCTGCCCTTGAGGTCGCTGACGATCCGGGGCAGGGCGACGCCGACGATGGTCTGGTCCAGGGC